>JBEKXK010000082.1:0-16099 GCA_049512055.1 Syntrophales bacterium
CTTCTTTTGGAGAGCCCTGATGTAGGCACGTAGCTCAGGGGGAGAGCGCCATCCTGACGCGGTGGATGTCCAGGGTTCAAATCCCTGCGTGCCTACCATTTTTATCAGTTAAAAATAAAAACCAAATATGACTATTTAATTGTCGGTGAGGGCATCAGTAGGGAATATGCGGTGATGCCCTTTCTTATAGAAGTATGATTGACTGTGTCTCAAAATGGTTTAAATCTTTAAAACTTTGAGTTTTAGTCTATGAATGAAATAATTATTGTATTACCGGATGGTTCTGTCGGTCAGTGTAATCACGGTACGGCTATTAAAGAGATTATTGCATCGTGGAAGAAGGAGATGCTTCCTTCACTGGTTGCGGCGAAGCTCAATAATAAGCCTGTTGATTTGAGCCATCCGATTATTAAAGAACCGGCCACGCTTTCGTTAATCAATATTGAAGCGAAGGAAGGCCTGGAAATCCTGCGCCATAGCATATCGCATGTCATGGCACAGGCTGTAAAGGATTTGTTTGACGGCGTTCAAATTACCATTGGTCCCTCTATCGAAGAAGGCTTTTATTATGACTTTGATTATAGAGAGAACTTTACCCCGGAAGACCTCGTGAAAATTGAAGAGCGTATGCGGGAGATCATAGCCGCCGATTACCCTTTCGTTCGCCGGGAGATGTCGAGGCAAGAGGCCGTCTCTTTTTTTAGGGAAAGGGGTGAGACTTATAAAGTCGAACTTCTTAACGAACTGCCGGAGGACGTAAAAACAATTAGTTTGTACAGCCAAGGCGGCTATGTAGACCTGTGTCGAGGACCCCATATTCCATCTACGGGGATGATCAGGGCATTTAAGTTGTTAAATGTGGCCGGGGCATACTGGCGCGGCGACGAGCGAAATAAGATGCTCCAGCGCATATATGGGACAGGCTTTGCGACGGAAAAAGCACTTGCGGAATATCTGCATATCGTCGAGGAGGCGAAGAAGAGGGATCACCGGAAGCTGGGAAAAGAATTAGACCTGTTCCAGATGAATGATGAAGCGGGTCCCGGTCTCATCATCTTTCATCCTAAAGGAGCCAGACTCAGAAACATTATTGAAGACTGGGAGAGGAAAGAGCACCTGAAACGGGGTTACGAAATGGTCATGGGACCCCAGATACTAAAAGCCGATCTGTGGAAAAGATCCGGGCATTTCGACCATTACAGAGAAAATATGTATTTCACGGAGGTGGAAAATCAGGCCTATGGCATAAAGCCCATGAACTGCCTCGCGCACATGCTGATATATAAATCAAAGATTCGTAGCTACCGCGACTTGCCGCTCCGGTATTTCGAACTCGGCACGGTCCACAGACATGAGAAAACCGGGGTTCTGCACGGCCTCATGAGAGTGCGCCAGTTCACCCAAGATGATGCACATATCCTCTGCACGCCAGAGCAGTTAAATGGTGAAATCACCGCCATTGCAGATTTCGTAAGCTATGCGATGAAAGTTTTCGGTTTTGACTACGACGTGGAGCTCAGTACGAGGCCGGAAAAATCTATAGGCTCCGATGAGGAATGGGAAATGGCAACGGCGGCCTTAGAGGGAGCCCTTAAAACAAACAAGATTGAATATGAGGTCAATGAAGGAGATGGCGCCTTTTATGGGCCCAAAATCGATTTCAAGTTAAAAGATGCCCTGAAGAGAAAGTGGCAATGCGCGACGATTCAGTGCGATTTTACACTTCCGGATCGATTTGATCTCAGCTATATAGGCGCAGACGGAGAAAAACATCGCCCTGTAATGTTGCACAGGGTGATATTAGGTGCAATAGAGCGGTTCATGGGTGTGTTAATAGAACATCATGCCGGCGCCTTTCCGGTCTGGCTCTCACCGGTTCAGGCAGTTCTGATGACAGTTACGGACAAGCATATTCCTTATGGAGAAAAGGTGTACATTGAGCTGATAGAATCGGGAATTCGGGCGGAAAGGGATTTCAGGAATGAGAAGTTGGGCTACAAGATCAGAGAAGCGCAGATGCAGAAGGTACCCTATATGCTGGTAATAGGTGATCGGGAGATGGAATCGAATAAGGTCTCTCCCCGCGAGCGAAGCGGTAAAGACCTTGGTGCCACCAGCGTTAATGAGTTTATTGGATTGGTAAGTGAAAAAACTGCTCAGTATCAGTAGCCGGCATAAGGATGTGCTTGAACGCGGGAAGTCATCGGGAAAAGAGTTGCAAGAGTCGAAGGTCCGAGGTCTCTGGATTCTTTGACATTGGAATGTATTTAGGATATTGATGTTCCGCTTTAATATTATTCAGGAGGTGTCGCATAGCTAAGGATTTGAACATAAATGAAGAGATTAAGGCAACTGACGTCAGAGTAATCGATGAAGGCAAACAGCTGGGAATTATGTCTCTGACGGAGGCGCTGGAGGTGGCTGCCAAGGCCGGACTGGATTTGGTTGAGGTCGCTCCCAATTCTTCACCGCCAGTTTGCCGGATCATGGACTATGGAAAATTCAGATACCAGCAGAGCAAGAAGCTGCAGGTTGCCAAAAAAAGTCAGAGCACCATTCAGGTAAAAGAGATAAGGATAAGACCAAAGACCGATGAACATGACCTGCAGGTAAAGATCAAACATATTAAGAAATTTCTCGGCCAGAACGATAAGGTGAAGATAACCATGATGTTCAGGGGACGTGAAATGGCTTATACCGACCTGGGCCGGAAGATTATGGAGGACGTGCAAAAAGCGCTGGCAGATGTGAGTATAATTGACCAGCATCCTAAGCTCGAGGGCAGAAACATGATTATGATGGTATCTCCCAAGAAATAGGGAGTTACAAAGAACTTGATTCTGAATTCGAAATCCTAAACGATGAAAGATGCGACTGCGAAGAATCTTCAACATTCCGGCAGTTGTATTTTAGCTTTGTTTAGGATTTAGAAATTAGATGTTATAATTTTTCATGCAAGAGGGGTGATTAATGCCAAAGATGAAAACACACAGGGGCGCGGCCAAACGGTTTAGCCTGACAGGAACCGGCAAGGTGAAGAGGAGTAAGGCATACGGTAGCCACATTCTCACAAAAAAAACGACAAAGAGAAAGAGGAATTTGAGGAAGTCTGCTATTCTTGACAAAAGGGACACCCGTGGAATTAAGATGTTGATTCCCTATATGTAGGCGAGAGAATACGACATCTAAATAAGAACATTTTTGAAATGCTCATAGAATCTAATAATTATTCTGATAAGAAGCTGGGAGATAAAGAGATATGCCGAGAGTAAAAAGAAGTATCACTGCTAAGAAGAAGAGACGAAAAATTCTGAAAATGGCGAAGGGATTTTTTGGTGCGCGAAGCCGTTTGTTAAGGACGGCCACAGAAGCCGTCGAAAGGGCAATGAAGTACGCCTACAGAGACAGAAGAGTGCGAAAAAGAGATTTTAGAAAACTGTGGATTGCGAGAATTAATGCGGCTGCGCGAATCAATGAAATATCATATAGCCGGTTAATCTGCGGCATGAAGAAAGCAGGCGTGGAAATTGACAGAAAAATCCTAGCCGAGCTTGCCGTTCATGACCCGCGCGGATTTTCCGAGATAGTCAGTATCGCAAAAGGCAAGCTGGTGGCATGCTGAAAGAACTTGAGGAGCTGCAAAGGCAGGCAGAATCCGAGTTAGAGAAGTCAAATACCGAAGAGGAACTCCTCGCAGTAAAAACAAAGTATTTAGGAAGAAAGGGTATTCTAACAAAGCTTCTCCGAGGCTTAGGAAATATAGAACCGGAAGCAAGGCCACAAGTTGGGAATCGCTCCAATGAAATCAAAGCTACGCTGACTGCCTCTATAGAGAATGCTCTCAAAGCTCGAGCCTCCCTCAAGAAGGGGGAGATTCTCCTTCGCGACAGAATCGATGTAACACTCCCAGGCAGAAAAGTTCGTTTCGGCAAGGAGCATCCCGTAGCCATGGTCTGTAAGGATATATGCGATATCTTTGCAGGACTCGGGTTCTCAGCCGTACAGGGCCCGGAAATAGAGCTCGACTATTATAATTTTGAGGCTTTGAACATTCCCCAAGACCATCCTGCACGAGATATGCAGGATACATTTTATGTGGAAGATAGCATCGTGTTGCGCACCCATACCTCACCGGTCCAAATAAGAGTTATGGAAAAGCAGCGGCCGCCGGTCAGAATTCTTTCACCCGGAAGGGTATATCGACCCGATTCCGACATCTCTCATACACCCATGTTTCATCAGATTGAAGGTCTCCTGGTTGATAAAGGCATCACCTTCGGCGATTTGAAAGGCGTTCTTACGTTATTTCTGAAGCAGATGTTTGGCGGGGACACGGCGCTCAGATTTCGTCCTAGTTTTTTCCCTTTTACCGAGCCCTCTGCTGAGGTCGATATAAAGTGCGTCATGTGCAAAGGCACTGGCTGCCGAGTCTGTTCTCAGAGCGGCTGGCTTGAAATACTCGGTTCCGGCATGGTTGATCCAGAGGTCTTCAAGAATGTAAATTACGACTCGGAGGAATTCTCAGGCTTCGCTTTCGGATTGGGGCTCGAACGGATTGCAATGTTGAAGTACGGGATATCGGATATTCGGTTGTTCTTCGAGAATGACTGGAGATTTCTGGAACAATTTTGATATTCATGATCTCAATGATTGAAAGCAAGAATTGCATTTTTTCTTCAAATAATTATGAATAAAGGTCAAGTTGGGTCAAATCACAACTGCGAATAAAGAAATCCTAAACGCGCATCGATATGGAAGACAACGTATCCAAGCAGTAAGATTCGGTGTATCGATATTTGAATTTATTTGAGATGTCCATAATTCGCAATTCGAATTTGGTATGCGCTTCATGAATTTTAAATAATTACGGCTAAGATTTAGGATTTGCATTTATGCTGGTAAGTCTCAGATGGCTTAGAGATTATGTCGAGATAAGGATTCCGCTTGAAGAACTTATCGACCGATTGACAATGGCTGGTCTTGAAGTTGAAGAGATAAAGGAGATCGGTCCTGCGTTTACCAATGTAGTTGTCGCAAAACTCCTTTCTGTAAAGACCCATCCGGAAACAGACAAATATTACTTCTGCGAAGTTGCCGCAGGCGAAGGCATTTATCCTGTGGTATGCGGTGCGCACAACATCAAGCCAGGCGATGTGGTTCCCCTAGCAAAAATCGGAGCAACATTACCGGGCGGCTATACGATCAAGAGTTCCAAAATCAGAGGCGCCGTATCGGACGGAATGCTCTGTTCGGAGCAAGAACTGGGCATAGGCGACGATGCATCGGGGATAATGATTCTTCATCGCGACCTCACTATAGGCCTTGACTTGGCAGAGGCATTAAATCTCAAAGACACGGTCCTGGATATAGGGATTACTCCCAACAGGTCTGACTGTTTAAGCATTATAGGAATTGCCCGCGAAATCGCCGCGATCACAGGGTCAGTGCTTAAGTACCCGGATACCGCCGTTTCTGAAATTGAGCAGGATATAACAAGTATCACATCGGTTGATATACTTGATCCTGATTTGTGTCCCCGCTACAGCGCAAGAATTATAAAGGACGTTACCATAAAACCTTCCCCACTCTGGATGCGCCGGAGACTTGAAGCAGTTGGCTTGCGTGCGATCAACAATATCGTCGATGTCACGAATTATGTGATGATGGAGTTGGGCCAACCGCTTCATGCATTTGATTTCCGTTTTCTTGAAGAGGGTCGCATTGTGGTCAGAAGATCCCGTGGCGGAGAAACATTCACCTCTCTGGATGAGAAGGAACGCATTCTCGCGACGGATACGCTGATGATCTGTGACGGCAAGAAGCCCGTAGCCATTGGCGGCATCATGGGCGGCCTTAATTCCGAAGTTAAAAAAGATACGGAAATGATACTTCTGGAAAGCGCCTATTTTACCCCTGCCTCAATTAGAAAATCGGCTAAGTCACTAGGGATGAGTACGGATGCGGCATTCAGATTCGGTCGGGGCATAGATCCTGAAGGCGTGATCAGGGCTCTAAACAGAGCGGCTCAGATTATGGCTGAAATTTCCGGTGGGCGGATTTGTAGAGGCTACATTGACCGATATCCCCAAAAGGTCGAAACCGCAGGGAATATAGCGCTCCGCAGGGAAAGGGTCAATGAAATACTGGGTACTGACATCGATGCCCCGGAAATTGTTAAAATACTGGAAAGTTTAGAGATGACGATTCGCGCCGTGAAGGACGGCCTCTACCGGGTGACTCCACCCACGTACAGGGTGGATATTGCAAGGGAGATAGATCTCATCGAAGAGGTAGCCAGATTGCACGGTTATGACCGTATTCCTGCGACGCTGCCCACCGTGTCTGTCACGGCTGTGACGAGGGATCGCCAGCAGATCGTCGTCGACAGAATACGGGACCTCATGAGGGGATCAGGCTACTCCGAGATAATTACATTCAGTTTTATTTCCCCTGAATCGGCAAAGCGTCTGGGAATCAGAGAGGATGATGATCGCCGGAATATGGTCAAAATAAGGAATCCTCTTACGGAAGATCAATCAGTGATGCGGACAACGCTCGTAAGCAGCCTGCTGGAGACAATGAAAAGAAATGCTCATAACGGTTGTCTTGATCTTAAGCTGTTTGAGATCGGCAGAGTCTTCTTTCACCGAAAGGAAGGCGAACTTCCCGTTGAGAAGAGCAAGATGGGCTGTCTCATCACAGGTATGTTTTACGATGATCTTTGGTGTTCAAAAATAGATGCAGATTTTTATGACTTAAAAGGCTGTATTGAAAACATATTTGATGGTCTTAAGATTGCAGGTCTGGGATTCAGGTCTGATTACGGTGAGGCCTTCCTCCATCCAGGCAAGTCATGCGGGATATATGTTGAAGACCGGTTTATCGGATCCTTGGGGGAAGTGCATCCGGATACTCTTCTCGAGATGGATTTAAAGAATCGGGCTTATGTAGCCGAAATAGATTTGGATATTATCTCAAGTATGTTTTCAGGCGAAGTGTTGTATCAAGATCTGCCAAGATTTCCATCAGTCGTAAGAGATGTGGCATTCGTAATTGGCCAGGAAACGGAAGCGGATAAAATGCTTAAACTCGCCATTGAAATGGGTAAAGAATTGCTTGAAAAAGTGAGTGTTTTTGATGTATATTCCGGCAAGAATATTCCGCAGGAGAAAAAGAGTCTCGGAATAAGGTTTGTATATCGTGCTTCTGAAAGGACTCTGACGGATGATGAAGTGAATCAACTGCACGGTAAGATCGTAAGAAAAATTGTTGACTTGACTGGGGCAAGGATAAGAGGAGAAGAAATTCAGGCGTCTGCAAGATTGGGGGAGGTTCGAAATGACAAAGATTGATATTATTCAGGATGTGTATGAAAAGCTGGGATTTTCCAAAAAGGATGCAGCGAAAATTGTTGAGTCTGTTTTTGAGATCATGAAAGACAGCCTTGCTCGCGGTGAGAAGATAAAGATTTCCGGTTTCGGCAACTTTTCTGTAAAGGACAAGAAATCTCGCAGAGGCAGAAATCCGCAGACCGGAAGTGAAATAGAAATATCTGCGAGGAAAGTACTTACCTTTAAGTCAAGTCAAGTGTTGCGCAAAGCGCTGAATAGTTAATTTGGATAGCAAGAAAACTCTGATCATCAAATCCCGATGATTCGGTAAGAAGTCAAGAATCTCTATTACAACTGGTCGCTTTTGAGAGAAGTACGGGTATCGAGTCACTGTGGTGCCGAGAGATGATATGATCGGACACGTGCACCGAGGAACTTGCCGTGCGCTTGAGGAGGGGAGTATCCCGCCCAGGACTTTTGGACTTTTTGCAGGGTCATCAATCCCGCGTACTAAACGAATCCTTAATGAGATTGACTTAAAGTGACCGTTCGCTGCATGCGCGTATGGCTCTTCCAAGCGCATATGAAAGGCTTCAAGATAAGGTTTTCGCTTTTTGGGGGGCATCAGGATTTAGGTTTCTTAATGAATGCGTCGATTCCGGACAAGGAATATTTCCGTATCGGAGAGGTCAGTAGAATCCTCGATGTAGACCCGTATGTCGTCAGGTTTTGGGAATCTGAATTCAAATCAATTAAGCCAATTCGCACTAAATCATATCAGCGTCTGTATAGGAGAAAAGATTTGGAGGAGCTGCTGATCATAAAAAATCTCCTTTATAGCGATAAGTTTACGATAAGTGGTGCCAAGAGACAATTGCTGAAAATGAAAAGGGGGGGAACGGAGCAGGATCGAGATGACATGCAAGAAAAGTTTGTGGAAATTAAAAAAGGATTGTTGCAGATAAGACAAATGTTAAGTTAAAAACGAAAAGGGACAGGCATTTCTTCAATGAAAAAAGTTACCTGCCCCACCGTTCTTAATGTTTGGTCGATCTCTTGGACGCCTTGAGCGGATTGAGTTTCTGCGTGGCTTCTTTGATATCTCTCTTGATGTGCGATGCTGTCGGACAGTTTCCAGAAAGCCATTTGCTGGAAGGTTCAGGATAGACCTTGCAGTACTGACCGGTCGGGCAATCTATAATTTTGATGCAACCTTCACACTTCTCTATTATTGAGTAGCAATTACCCCCATTAAATCCACAACCTTTCTTGGTCATGAAGGCACACTCGGCCCCAATTTTGACGGTTTGACAGACCATAGGAATCACCCCCTTTCACATTTTTTTGATTTGCTAAATTGCAGATAATTCTAATCTAACTAAAATCTTTTACTCATAACAAAATATGACGGTAGATGTCAAGAAAAAAGTTAACTTAATTAACTTGTCGAATATTGGAATGATAACAGTGTCAATGCCTTATCGAATAAATTGACTTCGTACTACAATCATGTTAGGCAAACACCTCCGATGGAAATGAATTTGAAGGTGAGGAGAAATAATCCTCGGGCTTTCGAGGTTATTTGAGACTGACATGGTAGTGATAAAGACGTTCGAGATAAAAAATAAGCTTGGTCTTCACGCAAGAGTTGCAGCAAAGCTTATCAATGTGTCGATGCGATTCAAGGCGAAGATATTTTTTGAGAGGGATGGTAAAGTTGCGAACGGAAAAAGTCTCCTTAGTATCTTGACGTTAGCCTGTCCTTTGGGAAGTCGACTGACAATAAGAGCAGAGGGAATGGACGCGCGAGAAGCTGTTGAGGGCCTTGGTAAGCTGATAGAGGATAAATTTGGAGAAGATTGATGGTCGATGATGCAGGAAAACGGTCTTTTGTTCTCAAGGGCATAGGTGTTTCGCCAGGCATAGTGATAGGGAAGGCGCACCTCTTTGATCGTTTTGATGCCCGGGTTTCCTTCTACAGGCTGCGGGACAAGGACCTCGTGTCGGAAGAGACTAAGAGGTTTAGGGCGGCGTTGAAGGAATCGGAAAAACAGCTCCTTGAGGTAAAAAATAGACTCCGCGAACTGGCCGGACGGGAGCCTTTATATATCATCGATGTGCACTTATTGATACTCAAAGACAAGATGTTCATCAATCATACTATTAAGTATATCAAAGATCTGTGCATCAATGCGGAATGGGCCATCAAGATGACCATCGACAGATATCGAGATATCTTTGATAAAGTTGAAGACGAATATCTCAAAGGACGGATTAGCGATATTCGCTACGTGGGGCAGATGATTACGAGAAATCTTGCGGGAGGCAAGAAAGATGTCGTTGCGGATATTGGCGACAAGGGGATAATCATTGCCGCAGACCTGTCGCCTGCGGATACTGCGCAGATGATGATAAATAAGGTGCAGGGATTTGCAACGGATATGGGAGGAAAAACATCTCATACGGCTATTGTGGCGAGGGCTGTTGAGATTCCCGCCGTAGTTGGTTTGGAGTCTATTACTAAAATGGTGCGAACCAACGATGACATTATTGTGGACGGCTCGGCGGGCGTTGTTGTAGTGAATCCCGATCCAGAAATGATTAAGGTATATGACGATAAGCGAAGACATTTTGAAATAGCCCAGGAAAATTTTCTTAAATATGCCCGGCTGCCGGCTGTGACGAGAGATAATTATAGAGTAGATATCGGGGGGAATATCGAGTTTATCGAAGAGATTCCCACTGCCATATCCCACGGCGCTGAGGGCATTGGCCTTTATAGAACGGAGTTTATCTATATAAATAAGGAACAGCTGCCGACAGAGGAAGAACACTTTTCAAACTACAGAAGCATCGTCGGCGTAGAGGGTTTGAAATGGGCAACAATTAGAACCTTTGATCTCGGTGGTGATAAGTTTTACTCCGATCCCAAGTTGGCCAAAGAAATGAATCCTCAAATGGGGCTGCGAGCCATCCGCTTCTGTTTGAAAGAAGTCGATATGTTTAAGGTGCAGTTGCGGGCGATTGCCCGTGCCAGTGCCTTTGGAAAGACGAGGATCATGTTTCCCATGATTTCAGGCATTGAGGAAATACTAGAAGCTAAGAGAATCTTTTTTGAGGTTAAGGATGATCTTGTAGCCAAAGGCATACCAGTGGGTGATGACATTGAAATTGGCGTCATGATAGAAGTTCCGTCTGCCGTGATTATTGCCGACGAACTGGCAAAAGAAGTGGATTTTTTCAGTATAGGTACGAACGATCTAATTCAATATGCTTTGGCTATTGACAGGATAAACGAAAGAGTGACCTATTTATATGAACCACTCCACCCTGCCGTTTTAAGACTCATCAAGCGAGTGATTGACGTTGGTCATAACGCGGGGGTTCGGGTTGCCATGTGCGGCGAAATGGCAGGCGAACCGGCCTATATCATGATTCTCTTAGGTCTTGAGATAGACGAACTGAGCATGAATCCCCTTGCAATACCGAGGGTGAAAAAGGTTATTCAGGAATCAACCCTGCAGGAATCCAAAGCGCTCTTAGAGAAAGTTATGACTTTTTCATCAGCTGCTATGATTCGAGAATTTGTATACAATTACATGCGTGAACGTTTCCCGGAAGAATTCCAGACGAACGGCGCTTGAGATTTAGTGGAGAAAAAAGCATTCTCGTAGGCGCCGTAAGTATCGAGTAAATAATGCTTCCTGCGGCCGCACATATTGAGACAATTTACGGCCGGGAACCTCATTTTCGCGAGAGATCATCATGTCCTTCCTGTCAAAAATTAGAGCGTGGATGGCAGAAGATGGAGATTTTTATGCGGGGCACCTTTACCGGGAGGATAATTTCCCGCTTTTCTGGCTCATCAAGAAGGTATTGTCCAAGGTAGAACTTGCCGATGAGTATGTCGAGGCGCTAAGAAATCTGTCTGAAAAAGGCATAGTCGTCTATGCTATAAAGAACAAGAGTCAGCTAAACAGCCTCATTATTCGAGAGCTTTCCGCACGAAGGGGTATCCCCAGACCAGTTTATTGCCACGGCTTCAATATGATATTCTGGCAGCCCTTCCCAGCCGCTGCCAAGGTTGTTTTCTCAATTATATCTCATCTGATTTTCAAGAAATCCATCCCCGACGCCTCGAGAAAAAGTTACCTGAAGCGGATCATTGCGGAAGGGAAAAGTGCGATAATCCATCTCGGGGGTTCGGAATTTTTTGAAAGCCCGGTTACTCAGGATGGGGTCGCCCAATTGATAGATGCTCAAAATAACTCAAATGTTCCCATCTATATTGTCCCGGTAATGATTACTTACGGTCGAAGAAGGGAGAAGGAGAAAGAAAGCTTTCTCAATATACTGTTCGGCCAGACCGAAGAGACGGGTGCGCTGCGTCAGCTTATCACATTTCTCAGGTATTCTAATAAAGCCACGGTTATATCTGCAGAACCTATTGACCTCCAGGACTTTGTCAACAAGAACGCGGGCGTGAAAATAGAGGCATTATACCGCGATCTGAGAAGGGAACTCCTCGAACGGATTGATGAAGAAAAAATGAGTATCGTCGGACCCGTTTTGAAGTCGAGGAATGAGATCATCAGTATGGTTCTTAATGACGGGAACCTCAATCATTTAATAGATGATATGGCCGCACAAGGGGCAAGAAACCATGACGTTCTGGTCAAGGAAGCGGGGAAATACATTCGGGAGATTGCTGCTGACTATAATGATATGTTTATCGAGGTCTGGGAGAAGTTTCTGACTTGGTTGTGGAACAACATCTATGATGGTGTAGTAGCGGACAAGCAGGGACTCGCTAAAATAAGAAACATATCAAAAAAAATGCCCTTCGTTATCATTCCCTGTCATAGAAGCCACATCGATTATCTTCTCCTTTCCTATGTTTTTTACAAGCATAATATACAGATGCCCTTTGTAGCCGCCGGCACCAATTTGTCATTCTGGCCTTTAGGATACGTTTTTCGAAAATCGGGCGCCTTCTTTATTCGACGTACATTTAAAGGGAATAAACTTTACGGCGAAGTCTTTGCCAAATATCTGGAGGTCATTCTAAAAGAAGGTCTTCCCCTAGAGTTTTTCATTGAAGGGGGAAGGAGCCGTAGCGGCAAGATGGTAATGCCGAAGTTCGGTCTCCTTTCAATGCTTATTCAAGCTTACAGAAAGAGGGCTGGCGATGATCTGGCAATGATCCCGGTATACATCGGTTACGATCGCGTCATCGAAGAAGAATCCTACCTGAGGGAGCTTGGGGGAGTTCCCAAAGAGAGGGAGAAACCGTCTGATGTCATCAAGAGCCGCAAATTTCTGAGGAAACGTTACGGGCGCGTCTACGTGAATATCGGTGAACCCACCTTTCTGAAATCATATCTCGCTTCACAGGAAAAATCCTTTGACGACATGAGTATGGACGAAAGACAGAGCCTGTACAGAAAAATCAGTTATGAAATAACATTGGAAATCAATCGGGTGTCCGTTGTTACCCCGTTTTCACTCGTTGCCTCCGTCTTACTATGCCACGACAGAAGGGGCATATCCCATGATGACCTCATGGCTGTGCTGAATTCATTTTATGATTATCTTAGCTACAAAAAAGTAAATTTTGCTGCAACCTTGGTCCATAAGGAAAAGGCCTTTGTTGATGCCCTCAATCTGTTTGATGAGTCGGGCATTATATCCAAGATGGGGGCAGAAGAAGAGCTGGATGAAATGGAAGAGATTGTCTACTCCTTGGAAGACGACAACCGCTTGAATTTAGAATATTACAAGAATAATATCCTTCACTTTTTCGTTCCCGTCAGCTTTGTAGCTGCGTCATTGTTTTCAAGCCATGAAGACATGATACCTTTGAACCGGATCGTAAAAGACTTTCAATTTCTCAAGAGGCTTTTCTGGCAGGAATTCATCTTTGATGACCGGAAGGACGATTTGGATGAGGTGAACGATGTTCTCGCTTATTTGAATGGCAGGGGCATGATTGCTGCCTTGGAACAAAATGGGCAGGCCCTAGTCGAGGTGAAAGGAAAAGGAAAGACAAATCTTATGCCCTTCGCCGGGTTAATCAGCAACTATATGGAGTCGTACTGGGTAGTGATAAGGAGCAGCATGTATCTCAGGAAGGGTGCCATGTCGGAAAGAGACTGGATGAGAAAAATCCAGCAGCTTGGTGCCAAGATGTACAAGAAAGGGGAGATACGAAGAGCGGAAGCCATGTCGCAGTCGAATTATCAAAGTGCCCTGCAATTCCTTCAGGATGCAGATATCGTATATGTTTCGGTGGCCAGCGAGAGAGGTGACAGAAAGGAAGCGAATATCTTTACGCTTACTGGAAATAAGACGGAATTGGATTCTGTAAGACGCCGCCTTTTCGAATTCTTATAATAATGGAATTGCGAAAGAATCAATCCATCCCGATTAGAGTGTCGGAGTCCGCTAATCTCACATAATAATCTTTTCAAAGTTTTGCGAAATGATCACTTCCCGCACTGCGGGTCGAATTGGCAGTTTTTGTTTGACATGAAGGGCCGTTCGTGCTAAGGAGCGCCACGCAAATGGATAAGGATACGAAGAAGACGGCCATCCAAATGGCATATGCAAGCAGCATAGGAATTTTCATGGTTGTGCTGATCTTTGGTGGTCTTTCTTTAGGCGTTTTTCTGGACAGAAAATTCGAAACTGGTTACATTTTTACACTTTTCCTTCTGCTGGCGGGCATTATTATCGGATTCAGAAACATATATGTCTTAATAAAGAAAATACCGGATGAAAAGCCGTTAATTAAGTATCTGAAAAGTGAACCGCACAGAAAAAGACCCCCTGCAAAAGAGGCTTGAGCTTACAAACTGGATCATCCTGGGAATATTGACTGTGATCAGTTTTATCTTCATGCCTCACAAGTTCGCCCTGGGCATGTTGTTGGGCGGCTTTATAAGCATAGTAAATTTTCACTGGCTTGTTCGGGATCTGCGAAAGGCGTTCAGAAGTCTTTCGGAGAAGTCAAATTCTGCCGTCATGTTTAAATACTACATCAGGTTTGCCGTTACGGCAATAGCCCTATATTTTATTATTACCGGAGATATTGTTGATATAATAGGCTTACTGATCGGACTTTCAACAGTAGTGATTGCCATAGTAATTAC
This sequence comes from Syntrophales bacterium, assembly GCA_049512055.1. Taxonomy (GTDB): domain Bacteria; phylum Desulfobacterota; class Syntrophia; order Syntrophales; family UBA2185; genus Fen-1135. The sequence continues at coordinate 14,483 of JBEKXK010000082.1, forward strand.
CACGGTCACGTTATATTCAAAGAAAAATTGTGTTGAGGAGGCTAGATAAAAGATGCATTCTCTTTCATTCCTTGAAAACCACTTGATCCCGGCGCACATAATGTATACTTGGTTTGTCATGGTCCTGCTTGCACTATGCTCTTTTTTGGCAACGCGCAAGCTGGATATTTATCCGACTAGATTTCAAAATGTGATGGAGGTTGTCGTCAGTGGTTTGGATTCTTTAATAACCGATACGATGGGTCATGACGGAAGGAAATTCTTTCCTCTCATTGCTACTATAGGACTCTTTATTCTTACATCCAATCTCCTGGGACTTGTTCCCGGTTTTGAATCCCCCACGGCCAATCTGAACACGAATCTTTCCATGGCGCTGGTGGTCTTTTGCATGACGCACGTTATGGGGGTCAAGGTTCACGGGTACAAATACGTTAAGCAATTTATGGGTCCGGTGTGGTGGTTGACACCACTCATGGTTCTCATCGAACTCGTCAGCCATTTGGTTCGCCCCGTATCGCTCACTGTGCGATTATTCGGAAATATCGAGGGCGGGCATATCGTTGTTGCCGTATTGTTCCTGTTGGCTCCTTTCCTCGTACCAATACCGATTCTTTTTCTCAAGATTTTCATTTCCGTAATCCAGACCCTCGTATTCATGTTGCTCTCAATGATGTACATTGCCGGCGCCATGGAGGAAGCGCACTAAAGCGCGCCGATCTGAATGATAGCAAAGGGAGGGGCCAGGACTCGAACTGTCTTGGCCCCTCATCTATTCCCAGACAACCCAGGGAGGTAAAAGCCCTATGGGTATTAAATCTTGCCGGTTTATCCCGATCACATCCGACGATATAATCTATTTTGCGTTTAGTGACCGCTTCTGCGTGGCCGCTTTTTTTGTTTCCGGCCGGGTCTATGAGGATGTGAACCATGACAATCCTCAAGGTTCCTATAAATGAAATAGGGGGATGATACAGGAGATGTCTTTGAAAAATGAAGCCGCCAAACTGAATAAATTTATTTCCGTCATATTCTTGATTGCCATATTAGTCTGCACCGGCTATTCCTTATCATACGCAGAGAAGAACTTCTTATGGCGCGTTCAATCAAAAAGAAACACAGTCTATGTGCTTGGTTCTATCCATCTCTTGAAGAAAGATGTCTATCCCCTCAGCAGAACGATAGAAGGTGCTTTTGAGAAATCTGATGTCTTGGCGGTCGAGGCAGACGTCAGTGACATAAGCCGGCTGGATCTCCAGAAGTTGATGGATAGCGCCTTTTACCCGGGTGGTGACAGCCTTGAAAAACATGTCTCCAGCAAAACCTTCAACCTCATCAAGGAGGAAACAGCAAGGGCCGGTTTGCCCATGGAGTTGGTCTACAGCCAGCGGCCATGGTTTCTGGGATTGACGCTGGAATCGGTAGAACTCATGAAATCAGGCTATGATCCCAATTACGGGATAGACAAACATTTTCTTTCAAAAGCTGAAGGCAGGAAAAAGATATCGGAACTGGAGAGTCTTGACTATCAGATTAATCTTCTTGCGGGCTTAAACGATGAGGAACAGGAACTGTTTCTATTATATACATTGAGGGAATTGAGGATACTTGTGCAGGAAG
>JBEKXK010000083.1:0-15815 GCA_049512055.1 Syntrophales bacterium
ACGTTTCCATTTCTCACCCAGATAATACCCCATTGTCACAAATGTCACGGTCCACAGAAAACCCCCGGTAAAGGCGTATGTGGCGAATACCCTGTAAGGCATTACAGCAATTCCTGCAAATACTGCCGTTAAATGTCGAACCCCGGGAATAAAATAACCGATGAATATGGCAAACTTCCCATACTTGCTGTACCATTCTTCCGTTTTGTGAAGGTGTTTACGATTAATTCTCAATTTGGCTGAATATTTCTCCAAGAAAGGATACCCAAATGCCCTTCCCAGAAGATATCCAATTGAAATACCGCATATCGTTCCTGCAAATGCCGCCAATACGGCTTGCGGATAACTGAAGGTTCCCTTAAAAGCCAAAAATCCGGCTAATGCCATGAATGTCTCATCGGGTATGGGTAAACCCAGAATGCCAAGCCCCAATGCAGCAAAGATCCCGAGATAAGAGTATTTAATAAGAAATGGCAAAATACATTGCATTTATCAGACACCCTTTGAATCGAGTAGATCGGTTATTCATACCATAATTGCCAGAAAACAACATTAATGATAACGGATTGTAATCCTGCATTTTCGTTGAGGAGGACGATTTGTGGATAAGAGGAAGAACGAGATAAAAAGGATAGTATTTGTTACACCTACAAATCGTGAACATCAACCGAAAGTGGATAGTAAAGATTATCGATTGAAATGTTTATATTGACTGATCTTCTCTCAACATGTCCTTATCAAGTATGCTCAAGAATTGGCGCGTTCGTTTATGCTGGAGTTCCTGCCGCGCCTCCATCTCATAGTCACCCGTGAGTCCTCGGCAGATTTGCCGGTAATATAGCGCTACTTACCTGTTTGCCTTCCTTATCCCCAGCTGATCCTGGGCCATTATGAATTTGCAAATGTTCGCCGATCCCTCGACCATGGCATAAGTAGGTGCGTCCCGGAAATAGCGGGCGACCGGATATTCGTTGGAATAGCCGTATGCCCCCAGGATTCGCATCGCAAACTGTGAGCACTTGTAGGCCAGTTCGCCGGCCAGGTACTTGGAGGCGGCCACTTCCAGGTTATTGCCCAGGTTGCCCTGGTCTTTCTGCCAAGCGGCCTTGTAAACCATCAGCCTTCCCGCCTCGATCTCGGCTACCATCTGCCCGATCATGTCCTGGTTCATCTGGAAGGCGCCGATCGGTTTACCGAACTGCTCGCGCTCCATGGCGTATTTCGTCACGCAATCAAGGCAGGCCTGAGCCAGCCCAATGCCTCCTGCGGCTGCGGAAAGCCTGGTCTGCGCGAGGGAGCTGAAAACGATTTTCGCGCCGTCGCCGGGTTTCCCCAGGATGTTTCCTTTCGGGACATTGGTGTCTTCCAGGATGACCTCACCGGTCGGTGAAGACCTGGATCCCAGCTTGTCCAGGTCGGTAACGGTGATGCCGTTGAAATTCTTGAGCTCAACGACAAAAGCAGACAGAAGCTTCTTTCCGCCGATTTCTGTGTAGGCATAAAAGATGGTCAGGTCGCCCAAGGTGGCATTCGATATCCAAGTCTTGGTACCATTGATGAGCCAATGATCCTCTTTGTCCTCTGCAAATGACCTGATCGCCATTATGTCCGACCCGGCCTGCGGTTCGGTGATCGCAAACGATCCCAGCAATTCAGCGTTTACTAGCTTCTGTACATATTTCTTCTTGAGCTCTTCCGTGCCGTAGCGGTAGATAGTGTAAGCGCAGCCAAGTTCCTGCATGTTGACCTGCACCCGCAGTGAACTCGATGCACGGGCAATCTCCTCCGTGATGATCATAGCTGCGAGCCAGCCCATGTTGCTCCCGCCATATTCCTCTGGAATGACGGTTCCGAAGAAACCAAGCTCACCCATGGGCCTCACCGCTTCTTTGTAGGGGAAATAGTGCTTCGAGTCCCATTCATCCGCATAAGGGGCTATCCTCCCGGCGGCAAAACTGCGCACCGTCTCCTGAAGCATTTTCAATTCTGCTGACAATTCAAAGTTCATATGTTCCTCTTCGCTTCTTTTTCTTTTCTGCCGTGGCTTCTTACAGCGATGAATATGGTAGTTTCATTCAACAGCATTTTGTTGACCGGCTTAAGATAATTTATTTTCATCACGACAGTGATCGCTCCCTTGCGGGTGGGAAGGATGCGATTAACTACTACAGCCGCTAAGACACCGCCTCGGTTTGCGTCTGTTGACTCCGACGGGGGAAAATCACACTTACCAGCACTAATACCACAAGACTCACGATGAGGCCCGGGTATAGGGGATCGAGTCCCTTGGGATAAAGCACGTGCCAAACTAGATTGGCCAATGGTCCGAGGAATGCCGCCAGGATGCCCGCTATAGGGGAGACGAGGCGCGGGAAGAACATTGCGCCCAGCAGGGGAAAGAGAATCGTGCAGCCCCTCAGTCCCATGGACAGGAAGCTCCATCCGAGGATCAGGGATTTAAGGTTTCCGGTGACAAAAAACACGCAGAGAACGCAGACCAAAAATATAAGCAGGCGCTGAACGAAAAGGATTTCCTTGTCGCCCGCAAGCTTGCGAAAAAACCGTTTGTAAATATCTTTCGTGACCATCGTTGAAACCCCCAGGGCAAGTCCGGCCCAGGTGCCGATTACTGCGACCAGCATTGTCGCAAGGACCACGCCCCCTGCCCACGGCGGCAGAAATTTCATTATAAAGACCGGCAGGACTTCAATCGAAGGAGTGGCCGGAAAATACGCTCTCATGTAAAGTCCCACCAAGATACCCCCGATACCGATGGGCGGAATCAGGAACGCGGATATCATTGCACCGCGGCGGGAGGTTTGCGCGTCTTTCCCGGAATAGATAGCCTGGATGTAGGTCTGGGTGGAAATGACACCGACTACCAATGAGAAGCCGGCAGCGGCGTCGAGATTGAAACTCCGGCCGAAAAGGGAGAACCAGGGAAAATAGGTAAATTTCTCTGCGAGACCCGCATAGCCGCCGACCATGTTATAGGCGATTACGCCGCAGACGATCGTGGCGACGTAGAGCAATCCGAGTTTCGCAACCCCGACCAGACCAGTGCCCCACACTCCGCCATAGAAAACATATCCCAGGACAAGCAATATGCCTATTATGGTCGCAGTGAGCGGTTCGATGTTGAACATGGAAGTCAGTAGCGCGACTGCCGCAAGTCCTTGACTAACGATGCTCAGGAAAATGCCTATCGAAGAAAAAATACTGGAAACGGGACCGATATTACTGCCGTAAGTTACGACCAAATACTGGGGCACTGTTTCCAGGCGGCTATCATGAAGCGGCTTGGACAGACCCAGTCCCAGCACAGCACAGGCGATACCGGCGCCGAGTGTAAACCACCACGCGCATGCGCCGAATTGAAAAGCCAGCTGAGCTGTGCCGATTGTCGACGCTCCGCCCACCAGCGTGCCCATGATTGTTCCGGCAACCACCGCAGCGCTTGCTTTGCGCCCGCCGACGGAAAAGTCCGCCGCGGTTTTTACTTTCCGTCCGGCATAGATTCCCACCACTGTAATGGCGATGAGGGTTGCCACAATTCCTATGATGTGACCGGTGCTAAGTGACAGCATTAATTTTTTGCCTCCTCCTTATAACGATCCTAATTCCCGCTTGCTCTTCCGGCCCCAGTAAAGGCGGCCATCAGTTGCTTCCACCCGGACATAATGCTCTCTCATCAAAGAATCAGCTTATGAGGGTCGACCTTTTCCCGCAGAATTTTTAATTCGTTCTCTGTCGGCGGTGTCGCCTCCGTTGCCCGGGAGATATCAACCTCAAATTCCATGTTCTCGAGGATCTTCTGCGGTGTAGTGCCGGGGTAATAATGGGCCAGGTACATTTCCTTCGTCTTTTCATCGAAGCGCATCAGTCCGAGATTTGTTATTACGGCAGTTGGCCCACCGGGCATCAGCCCTGCTTTTTCTCTGGCTCCGGGTCCATCAAGGTACCCAGGGCTGGTGAGATAATCAACCTTCTTGGGAAATTTTCTTTTTTCGTGCTGCATAAAAATCAGATAGCGCGGGACGAAGGAAGCGACGTCGCAGGCGCCGCCGCTGCCGGAAAATCTCGTGACCGGCCTGAAATAGTCGCCGATCGCCGTCGAATTCAGGTTTCCGTATTTGTCGATTTGCGCTGCGCCGAGTATCCCGATTACGCGGTCTCCCGTGATACGATTTTGCATTGTGGCGAAGGCCTCAAGAAGGCCCCCGTTGGATGCCGCTGAGTACATCACGCGGGGATCCGCAACAGACATGGGTATTTCCTCGAGCTCAGAATCAATCGCGCCGGTCTCAAAGAATATGATACTGTTAGGCGCCGTAATGTACTTTGCCGCCATTGCCGCAACTAACGAAATCCCCGTTCCGCAAAAGACAATATCGCCGTCGCAGATTTCCCTGGCCGCCATTATCGTCATCATTTCTCTCAACGTGTAGTTCATCGTTTCATCTCCTAATTCTGCTACTTTCTGTCGAGCCCGGTTGCATACCCGGTCCTCGGGTCGGCCTTAATCTTCTCCAACTGGACTTTCCCAACCAGTTCCAGTAGGCCTCGATGGTTCTTGACGCCGAAAATGAACTTATCAAGGTATTCCGGGTAGAGCTTATCGTTCTTCGCGAAAACGCTGTGCTGGCTGAGATATTGGGGATCATAGTCGTAATAGCGATAGCAGGCGGTGGGATAGGCACCGAAGGGAATAGGTACGACAGCCGATACATGGATAAAAGGGATCTGGTTGTATTCTGGCTCTGCACGCAGCTCCTTCGAATCGACGAGCTCCTCACAGGTAACGATGACGTTACGGGCCGCTTTTGCTTGGTCCACGTCAGCGTAAGTGAGTCCCATTATCCGGCACGTTCCGAACTTATCAGCTTTCTGCACGTGGATGATTGTGACATCGGGAGTGATTGCGGGCACCAGGATGACCTTAGACGTGTTGCCCCAGTTGCCGAAGGGACTATCAAGAACAACAAGCTTGTTATCCGGAATTTTGGGATCTTTTTCGCGCATGTCCCTTGAGAAGCCCCATTTGTTGACGATGTCCGTACCAAAGGACGATTTGGTGGCAATAAAGGGAACGCCCATAGCGCCGGCATGAAAGCGCAGTGCCATCTGGTAGTTGGTATAATCTTCGAACTGGATTTCACCCCTCTGGATCGCGGCCTTGAACCGGATACAGGTAGGGGCAGATTTCGCGTTACCGCCATAGGCGATTTCCAGCTTTGATATGCATCCGCCGCCCACGAGCTCGTCTACGCCGGTTCCGTTGGAATGGGCATAGCAATGAAGGTCCCTGATTCTTTGGCGTATGATTTCGTAAACGGCGGCCATGGGGTTACGGCTCACAGTAAATCCGCCTATGGATATATGACAGCCATCCTTGACATAGGCCCTGATCGCCTCATCCAGGGCCATTACTTTTCCTTGATCAGCGCTCATTGATAACTCCTTGTAAAAAAATCATCAGGCTGTCCTGCGGCATATAGCGCTATGCCCAGGGAATTGTATATTTCCCCCACCAAGGGGCTGAGGTAAGGGCTCCTCTGTATTTGCTGATTGCCAGCTGGTTGTTCTTGATTCTTTCACAAAACCATTGACGGACTCTTCAAATATAGTATAATTTGATTAACCGTTTTTCTCTCCTTAGGGAAGCCCGAAGCCAATCCTGCCAACTCAATCGCTTTGGGCTTTTCTACTCTTATAATGTCTGACGACTCCGTAAAGAGTAAAATTTAAGATGCGCATTTGAGACGTTGCATGTAGTCGTCGAAACATCAAAACAACATTTCAAGAAACTAACAGAGACCAAGACGTATACAGACTATCAGAGCATATGTCAATAATGATATATGTTACTATAGTGGTGTTATTTCATTTGAAAAAGGTCTTTATATATGCCCGTACACAACCTCATTTTTCGGTTAAGTAATAAACTGCATATTACCATCTAAACAATGTAGTGTCTTGCTTTGATGGATAAGTTAGGACAATGCCAGTGGTTTAGAAAGACAAATAAAAAGATTTCTTGCAGGACTGCCATAAGCTACTTTGACTTGTCCCACATTTCTTTATAGTCTCCACTGCAAATAATCAGATCATTTACTTTTTCAAAATATACTTGTTTAAGGAGATCATTTTTAGTTACCGGATTGTACCACTCGTATTCCACCCAGCCACTGTCTTTTGAACGGGCGGATCCAATGATTTCTTGAATAAATTTTTTGCCGCTTGCATCTTTAACGTCCATGAAGTTCTGGCCGACGTATTTATCATTGACTCCGTGTGCAAGCATAGTCCCTTTGAGGTTCACCACAAAAACATACATATCATCTTTAACAAAAGGTCCTTTAGAATTTGAGAACTCCGCCAAAGCGATTGTTTGACCTGTCTGATTGTAAAAAGCTATCGCCTTGGCCACCCACTCTTTCGCTTTTTGCCGTGACTTTCCAGGCATATTCCCCATCCTTTTTCAAAGAGCTGACATCAGCGGTATCTGATTATCAGCCAAAAATGAAGTTTTTAATTCTCTACTTTGGATAAAACACTACACCTTAATTCAGCGGTGTAAACCACCGAACTCCCATGGTCGGACCTTAACTGACAATTCATACGTTTTGCACGGCATACCCAACCACCTTGTCATCTGAAATCATTTTTCATAGATATGTCTCTTTCAATCACGTTGTTGAATACAAAACTTTTCCTGAGTCCTTAAAGTCGTACCCGCCCAGTTTTTCAACGCGCTTCCGAAAAACCCTTGACTTGAGAACTTCAACAAGTGACTCGACACCTTTGGTGAAAAAGGTCGATTGATCAAGGATCATATCGAAATTCTCGTGCGTAACGGGAACAAAAGAAAGACCCAGGAGTTTAGCAACTGCAGCCGTGGCCATGCCTGCGTCCGCTTCCTTTATCAGAACAGCAAGTCCCACTTCAAAATGCGTGAAGACCTCCGTATTGTAGCCGGAGATATCACGGGTCGAAATACCCAAGTTGTCCATATGGTAATCAAGAAGAACCCGTGTTCCGGATCCCTTCTGCCGATTCACAACTTTAATCCTTTTTTTCGCGAGATCGGCGAAGCCACTAATATGCAAAGGATTGCCATGAGCTACTATCAATCCCAATTCCCTGTGGAAGAGATTGACTACTACGGCTTTTATATTAGACAGGTAGGTAGACAGATAAGGAATGTTGTATTGGCCGCTTTTTGCGTCAAGCAAGTGTGACCAGGCGATATCGGTAAGACCCATATTGAGGGCCTTGAGGCCTTCTGTGCTGCCTGTATTTGCAGAAAAGATGTAAAAATCTGGATGACGCTTTTTTATATAAGTTTGCAGCATGTCGAGGATGGGATCGTTGCTTCCCGATGCAAGGAGTCCCCCCTCTATCCGCCTGCTCTTTTGTCTTGCCTCTTTGACCCCCTGCTTAGCATTCGTTTCAATCCATTCATCAATTAATCTCTTAGGGAAGATCCACTTCCCCGTAACCCTGGTGGCGGGAATCCTTCCGGACTTGATCAGGATGTATACCTGTTTTTCATGAATGTCGAGGTAGCGGGCCACCTCCCTGGTATTCATCACGTCCTCTGACATAGCTCCCCCTTGATGAAAAAATTGAACATCATATGTAAAATTAATTCAGCCATTCATGGCGGCGTGCGCACAACTGGTATCCCGAGCATCCGAATCATAACGGCATTGCTTAATGCTACCTTCCTCGCGAATCACGAGAGCCTTATCCCGGGGTTGGTCGGGTCGTCTGCGCGGAACTGTCTGTAAGAAAATTAAAAACAGATGGATTAACTTTGAAATAATCCGGGAGGCGCTCTGCCTTGGCAGAACAAAATGATGGGACTCGTGACGTCAAATAATTTTTCGGTTAAATAATAATGGACTCTAACAAGATGGACATTGAGCTCGAAAGAATTCTCGGTGCCATTAATGTCATTCCTTGCATGGCAAATAGGACATGTGTCAGAATATATATCATCGTGCTGATCAAGGGCAATTGCTATTGATGACCAGATAAATAAGACCCAAAGAAGCCATGCAGCCTTCTTATATAATGGAATGCATCTCCTACTCCCCTTCATAGGAAATTCTTATATCCTGCGAGATTGTGTATGTCAATCGAATTTCCTCAAATCAAATGTAATCCAAGAAGGTGAATAAAAAGAATCCTTGACTCATAATTCTATGTTACCGAACACCGACTTTCTGACGGAGGGTTGGACATGAGTCCACGATCGAAAGAAGGATTAGCGTTTGAAAGGAAGTATGACCTCCAAAATTGCTGAATACTTTTTTACAGGAAGTAACATAGCAATCTATGCACTTGAAGAATCGCAGAGGCCTTGACATCTAGATATTTTATTAACCCAAAGACCTGTTTGTTTCAAAGGGTAATGTTGGATAATCCTATTTACCACGCAGGATGTCCATCCACCGGATCGCTTCTGAGTCTGTTATCTTACCGAGATATACTTGAGTGGTCTTCAAGTCCTGATGCCTCAATATTATCTTCGATACTACTTCCAAGGGGACACCGTTTCTGCTGGCATACGTGGCTGAATATCTCCGGAGGTCATGGGGTGACACATGGATATTTAATGTTGCTCCCAGCCTTTTGACGAGCGACCTTGCTGTTGAATAGCAGATAGGGAACAGCCTGTCTTCTCGCTGAAGGGTTTTCCCTTTGATATACTCTGCCAGCTTTCTCGACATGCTTTCCGGCATATAGGCCATTTCAGCCTCCTTGCCCGATTTAGGTTCCCGCAGGGTAATGGTTCTGTCGGAAACATCTGATACCTTGATCTTTAGCAATTCACCGATTCTCAATCCACATCTGGCTTGAAGTTCCAATATCAACCGGTCCCGCCGCCTTGTCGTGTTGTAGATCATTTCATCCACTGTTTCCCGTTCGAGGATTTTGTGCGGGAGTTGTTTCGGTACCCGAAAAGATTTACTGAGAAGCACCGTGTTACAGGGATTTCTCATGTTGAGGGAACAGCGGTCGATGATGAAGTTGTAAAAGGCTTTCAGCTGGGCATACCGGAGCCTTCTCGTGGATTTGGACAGCTTCTGCGTCACGCTTTCCAGAAAATGGAAGATCTCATCGGGGCTGATGTCCTCCAGTGGTCTCTCCGCATGAATTGCATTGAATCTGTTAAGCAGGATCGTGTAGCTCTCGATGGTTCTCCGTTTATGACTTAATTGAAGATAATATTTGAACAGGGTTATCGCTTCTTTTGTGGTCATGTCGCACCTCCATATTCTTGGCTTTTGAGGTCTTTGGCAAGCCTAAAATTATAGAGGTGGGGATGGCAAAATGGAAAAGGTTTGAGGAGGAACAGACACGTTATTGGAAGCGGCGCTTTTAATGATGCACCTACAAGTCCGCAAAAGAGCAACTCTAAAAAAACAATGAATACTGTTTGTAACGGTGAACATGCTGCTAACTATTTCCGGTCCAGTTCATTCCTTACAGCCAGTCCCAGCTTCTCTATGACATAGGGCTTTCTGACATTGGGGCCCGCGCCGAGGGTCTGGGCTGCATGCACCCGATCCGTCTCCGAAAAACCACTCACGATTATCGCTTTCTGTCTCGCATGGATCTCAAGAATGCTCCGGTAGGTGTCCAGTCCGTCCATGCCAGGGTCCATGATCATGTCTAAAAGGATGAGATCGATCTTGTGTCCCTTTAAGTACGCTATCGCCTCCTCACCGCTGGAGACACTGGCTACATTGTAATTCAGCTTCCTGAGCATACTCGCCGCCAGATCACGCTGCCCCTTGACATCATCCACAACGAGAATGGATTCACCTTTCCCCATGTATTCGGATATTGATATGGCTGCAGCTTCAGCAGTGATGTCTTCCCTCGTTACGGGAAAATAAAGGGTAAACGTACTTCCTTTTCCTTCTTCGCTCTCTACGTTAATGTATCCGTTATGATCTTTCACCGTACCCCAGACCACGGCCAATCCTAATCCGGTTCCACTTCTTCCCATAACCTTTTTCGTGTAAAACGGCTCAAAGATGCGTTCCAGGTCAGCCGCCGATATGCCTTCCCCCGTATCGGACACGGAAAGAACAACATAGTCGCCATCCCGGACTTCATCATATCCATGAATCGGCTCCTCCAGATACTGATTGGCTGTTTTGATGGTCACAATGCCCCCATTCGGCATGGACTCACTCGCATTCGAAACCAGATTGAATATGGTCTTGCCGAGATGTACGGAAGAACCGGAGATGTTCGGCAGATCCGGTTCGAGATCGGTCCTGATCTTTATAGAGGGATGATAGGAGGATAAATTCTTAAACTCCGGCGACTGTTGAGAATCAGCGATGATCCTGTTCAGATTAAGGACTCTCCGTCTGGACACTCCCCTTCTCGTCATGCTCAGCAGATCCTGAACAATCGCGGCAGCGCTCTGGCCCTCCGACATAATATTCAGGAGGTTTTCTCTCATCGGGCTTGACTCATCCGCATCCATCAGGAGCATTTCCGCATAGCCGACGATGATGCCCAGAACATTGTTGAGATCGTAAGCGACACCGCCCGCCAATGTGCCCAAGGCCTCCATCTTCTCCGCGCGCTGCAGACGCTCCGCCAGGCTCAGCTTTTCCTCCTCCGCCTGTTTGAGCTCACGATAAAGTTGTGCATTGGCAATGGCGCCGGCGATCTGATAACTTACCCTTTCGGCAAGCTTCAGCTCCTTATCTGAATAAAGATTTGGCTTGGCAGATCCAAAATGAACGGCACCGATCACCTTATCTTTTGAAATCAAAGGAGTCGCCATCAGCGATCGTAATCCACCCTGAAAAATCTCCGCAGAACCAGGAAATCTATCTAAAGAGTACTTATAGTTTTCTTCATTGACGAGCACGCTCCCCCGGGCGCGACAGACCCCTTCTGTAACAGTAAAAGCTATAGGGTAATAATCCCCCTTCTTTCGACGCGGCAATTCAGTCCCTGAGATATAGGCGTTAGTACCTGTGTTATCTTTGGGATTGATGATATTTATTGAAATTCTGTCAATGGGAATAAAATTGCGGACTTCTTCGGCAAAACGTTCGTACACTTTATCGATATCCAGTGTTGAACTGATGATTTTTCCAATCTCTGCGATTAACTCATTTTCTTTGGCCAGTTGTCTTGCCGCTTTCTCACTCTCGATTAGCTCTTCCTCCGCCCGCTTGCGCTCGGTGATATTCGTTGCGGCCCCCATCATCCGAACCGGTTTCCCCTTACGGTCGCGAAGAACATAGATGCGGTGATTAATGTAAACAGGAGTCCCGCCAGCAGTTTGAATCCTGTATTCATTTGAGCCGAATTTCCGATTGCTTTTCATCAACCTTTGCATACCCGAGACAAGCCGGTCACGATCGTCCGGGTGTATAATCTTAATCCACCAGTTCCACGGATCATCTATGATTTCGGGAACACCCAATGCCTTCTGCATTCCCTCATTACACCAAAGTTGATCCTTCACTATGTCCCAATCGTGGACTGCGTCGTTTGTAGCCATTGACAGCATGGCAAATCGCTCTTCAGCCTTCCGGAGCTCTGACGCCGTCTGTCTAAGCTTATTTTGGGATTCTTCGAGCTTCGATACCTTCAGGCGCAATGAAAGCAATTCATCAATGAGCTCTTTCTTGGTTCTGGCCTCGTCTTTCATGTTCGGATCTCCTTTGATTCACTTCGGCGCGAAGACGCAAAAACCCCGCCTCCTTTTGGGAAAACGGGGTTTCAGTGATCTCTTCATGGTACCACCTATACAAAAAGGGCTCAGATTAGTTGTTAACCTTTTGACGATGCCCTACTTAAATGTGCTTCTTTTTGTGCTCCTAGTTATTTGAAAAGTCAAGAGACGAATTTCATTGATAACAATTCGAAAGGATGTGTTTCTTTCAAAACTACAGGATGCTTTGTTTCAGGAAGATATCAATTACCTCGACAGATAGCTCAGAGGGACAAAGAATAAAACTGATACTGCAATTATAGTCCAGCAAATCAGCCCCACCCCCCTTGACGGAGAAGGAACTTTATGTCATAGGTTTCGCAGGTATCCATTTCCATACAAAAAACCGGATGTATTATTCATGCGTCACAAGAAAAGAACTCTTCATGAAAAAACATTTGATCTGAAAGGAGGTTTTTATGAACAAGGTTGTAACGATCATGGTCGGTGCAGTAACCGCAATATCTGTCATCATGTCAGGGACTGTTTATGCCGCCTCGAAATTTCAGCTCGAAGAAGCAACCATCAGCGACGTTCATAAGGCATTCAAGTCGGGGCAGCTGACGGCGAAGGGGCTCGTCGAAATGTATCTGAAGCGCATCGATGCCTACGACCAAAAAGGCCCGAAACTGAATGCCGTCATCACGATTAACCCGAAGGCACTCGATCAAGCGGCGGCCCTGGACGCCAAATTCAAGAAATCCGGCTTCGTGGGACCGCTGCACGGCATTCCCGTGCTTCTCAAGGATAATATCAATACGAAGGACCTGCCCACAACGGCGGGATCGAAAAGCCTCGAAGGTTATGTGCCACCCATGGATGCGACCATCGCCAAAAAGCTGGAGGATGCGGGCGCAATCGTCATCGCCAAAGTTAACCTTCATGAATTCGCCGTGTGGGGCGAATCGATCAGCTCCATTCTCGGACAGACCCTCAATCCTTACGACCTGACGCGCACACCCGGCGGCTCCAGCGGCGGGACAGGCGCAGGCCTCGCGGCCAATTACGGCCTACTCGGCATTGGAACTGATACGGTAAACTCTATTCGTTCCCCATCGTCTGCAAACAGCATTGTAGGAATCCGGCCCACGTTGGGCCTTGTCAGCAGGTCCGGTATCGTACCCTATTCCTTCACACAGGATGCAGCTGGACCGATGGCCCGGACCGTGACGGATGCGGCAAAAATGTTGAATGTTCTCATCGGCTATGACCCTGGAGATCCGGCCACGGCCTGGAGCATCGGTAATACGGAGAAAGATTATACAAAGTACCTGAAAGCGAAGGGACTGAAAGGCAAGAGGATCGGTGTCCTCCGGAGCTTCTTCGGCAAGCAGCCCATCCACCAGGAAGTTAATGACGTCACGAATAAAGCGATTAGAGATCTGGCCAAAATGGGGGCTATTGTGGTTGAACTGGATACGCCTGATATCGATTCGGGTAAGATCGCGTCTGAGATCAGCGTTCATCTCTATGATTTGAAGCGTGACCTCAACAGTTATCTCTCGGATCCAAAGGCCAATACCCCCGTGAAGTCCCTCACGGAGATTATTGCCTCCGGAAAGTATTCGCCCAGCATCGACAAGAACATCAAAGAAGCGGAGGGACTCAGCACGACCTCTCCGCAATACTATGAACGCCTGTACAAGCGTTCACTGCTGCAGGAACGGATCATGAAGCTCATGGCCGACAACAAACTCGACGCCATCGTCTTTCCCCATCAGAAACGCCCCGTTGTTCCTGTTGGAGAAATCCAGGTTGAGCGGAACGGAAGCCTAGGCTCAGTAACGGGGTTCCCTTCCATCGTCGTCCCCGGCGGGTTCACCAAGCCGACGGCAACGGCTAAGATCGGCGTTCCCGTGGGGATCGAGTTCCTGGGACGCCCTTGGCAGGAAGGGCTGCTGATCGAAATCGGTTACGCCTACGAGCAAGGGACAAAGAACCGTAAAATGCCTCCGACAACGCCCGTCTTGCCTTGATGCATTGAGTGCATGGCGTTGAAATAATAAGGACCAGCCCAAAATACTCACGATCATGAGACCCGCCGGTTTTTACAGGGGGTCTCATGATCCGAAGGGCAGCAGGTTACCTTGCCCCCGACACATGCACGACATGCTAAGTTAGAATTCTAACATATTGTATCTCTCGGCGCAGAAATGTCTCCGATACAGGTTGCGACTCCTTTGTTTATTACCGATTGTAAGGTAGCATGGAAGATCAAAATTGAAAAAACAAGACTTCAGGAAGGACTAAACAAAAAATCCAATTGCCGATTTTTCAATATTGCCCAACCTGACCTGCCCCCGGAACTTGTACCACATGTTAAGTTAGGATTCAGCATCCGCCACGGAGCTGGTGCTTCCGGATGAAATCTTCATATTTGTCTGGCTTTTAAAAAAAATGTTGGCAAAAGAATATTTATCCCGGGTTACAGGTTATAAAAAAACTACATATCTTTGATTTCAGATACCAATCTATCAAACTGTTCCACATCAACGACCGGTGATGTGACAAAAGAGATTCCCGTCAGTACATTTAACGTTGCTGAGGCTAACAGCGCTTTCTCTGCATTAGGAAAATCCAAAGTAAGAACAAGGTCGTGTTCTCCTAATACGGCATACATAGATATTACTTTTCCACCATTCTTCTTGATAATTTCGACAGCCTTTCTAGTTCGTTCCGATGAAACCTTCTTGAGCGCATCTGTGGAATACTTGCCAAACATCATAAATATCGGCATATCGTAATCCCTCCTTAATGTTGGTATTTTGCGGTTTCTCTTATTGAGTATTAAAAAACATAAAAAACCCCGCCTCTTCTGAGAAACGGGGTTTCACTAATCAGTCCATAGTAACCTCATGCAAGGTTAATGGGTTTATGAATTTTAATCTATGATATTACATATGCGTTTTTTGAATATCACGATTTGCATTAGAAATCTACTGTAAAAGGAAAGAACGGATGTCTAAGACTTACAGGAAGAAGCAAATGATGTCTTCATCTATTTATATCCGTTCCGTCTGAAGGGAAAAATTTTCCCGGGATTGAGAATATTCAAAGGGTCGAAAGCCTGTTTGACCCTCTCTTCGAGTGAAATAAGGTCGGGATTCATCACCAGGGGAAGATAGGATGCTCGTTTGGAACCTATGCCGTGTTCTCCGCTGATGGTTCCTCCCAGACGATATACTACCTGATAAAGTTCCGTAAGCAACGACGGGAGTTTTTCTTTCCAGATATCCAGAGGGGTTTCCGGTTTCATTACCGGGGTAGCGTGCAGGTTCCCATCACCTGCGTGGCCATAGCATGGAATCAGAACATCATATTTTTGAGAAAGTCGCTCCAGTTCTCTAATGAGATCAGGAATCCGTGCCGTGGGAACCACTATATCCTCAAGGCTTTGCACAGGGCAGATGGCCTTAAATGCCTCTGCAAGTTTCAGACGGGGGTTCCACATTTTCCTCTCAATGGTCGGAGTATTGCCAATATAAACATCAAGAGCCCCTGACTCAAGAAATTGCTCGCCGATTTTCTGACAATCGCCGTCAACCTTTTCTCTGCTCGTCCCATCCACTTCAACAAGCAGCATGGCCCCTATATCGGGTCTTGGAGGTTTTTCCCCCAAGAATTTGTATACTGTTTGCACAGAAAGGCTGTCCATAAACTCAATGGAAGAAGGTAGGATTCCTACTTGGGCAATTACTTTGGGAAAAGCGGCAACAGCGGCAGCAGCATTCTCAAAGGGGATTAAGAGTACAGCCGTGGCCGTGGGCAGAGGGAGCAGCCTCAGGATGATTTTTGAAAAGATACCCAGGGTTCCTTCCGAACCGACCATGAGGTGTATGATGTCATATCCTGTAACGTCTTTCAGACGTTTACCTCCCATCTCCACAATCTCCCCTGAAGGCAAAACTACCTCTAGGCCAAGGACATAATGCCCGGTGACCCCGTATTTAATTGCACGACCACCACCGGCATTTTCCGCTACATTCCCTCCAATAAAACATGATTCAAAGCTCATGGGATAACCCGCATAGAAAAGGCCATGTTCCTGAACAGC
>JBEKXK010000084.1:0-15738 GCA_049512055.1 Syntrophales bacterium
AGCGAAAGCCTCTGGAAGAAGATGACTGGAAAGCCGTATTCGGGAAAACTGAACGTACGGTTTGACGAGGGGGAGCTGGAGATAGAACCATTTGGCGACTACGCCAGCTCTCTACTCTACTGAAATATTGATCGCTATTTGGTTGATTCGTAAGCAGCATAAGGCATCTCTGTCTAACCGCTCGGCCGCGTTCAGAGCTTTCTTATCTGGAAGCCCTCGAGCTTTATGGCTACCGAACGCTGAAGAAGCTCGATGGATATGACGAAGAGTTCTTTGCTATAGTCCGTGCTGACAACCACTCCTTCAATGCCGGTGAAAGGTCCATCAGTGATCAGGGCCGGTTCTCCGACCTTCGGGTACTGGATTTGCTGAACTTCCACCTTTGACTGGACTATTCGCTGGATGGCTTCTATCTTGGCGTCGGGAACCGGTATAGGCTCGGCCCCCTTCGGATTTCCGAGTATCCTGACGACGCCGAATGTTTTGAGAACATTCAACTTCGTCTGGCTGTCCAGGGAGAAAAGCTCCACGAACAGGTACCCCGGAAACATGGGAATTTCGATCTTCTTGCGCCTGTCCTTGCGCCGGCTCCACATTTCTATTTTGGGCAGAAAGGCATGGATCGATTTCTGGGTGAGACCGGCATATACACGGTCTTCATGGCGGCTTCGCGTATGAACAGCGTACCAGGGCATGGCGGATTCCTTAATCACTCTCTTTCTTCAGGGTGTCCCGTTTGGGGGTTTTTCATTTACACTAATCAGAATATTTTTTCAATGGTGAAATCGTGCGAAAACTGAGGATCACAGGTATCGTACTTTCCCTTGGCGAAGGCGAAGATCTTTTGAATGCAAAAGTTGCAGCCATTCTCCGTATTTCGGAAGCAGATGTTTCGTCTCTAACTGTGGTCAGGAAATCAATCGATGCAAGGAGAAGAAAACCGCCTCGCTTCATTTATTCCGTGGATCTGTCCGTGCCCGATGGCGTCGACTTGACCGGTAGGAATGGTGTGAAAATAGAGTTGCTCGAGGAGGATAAGGAGGCGCTCCGCGGACCGGCAAAGATAAGAGCGGGCAAAAGACCCGTCATCGTTGGATGCGGCCCCGCTGGTATGTTCGCAGCGCTGGCCCTTGCGGAGAAAGGAATTCCGGTGCTTCTTCTTGAAAGGGGGAAAAGCGCCACCGAGCGCATAGTCGATGTCCAGGCCTTCTGGGACAAGGGGATTCTGAATACGGAAAGCCATGTCCATTTTGGCGAAGGCGGAGCGGGCACGTTTTCCGACGGGAAGCTGACGAGCCGTCTTGCGAACCCATTTACAAAATGGATTAAGACAAGGCTTGTCGATGCAGGCGCGCCGTCCGGGATTCTGACTGATGCGAAGCCGCACGTAGGGACCGACAGGCTGCGGGAAGTGGTGATCAATCTCAGAAAGAGACTTATAGAGCTGGGTTGTGAGGTTCGCTTCGAGGCCAAGGTCACAGATTTTTTGATTCACCGCCGGAAGCTGGAAGGGGTTGTTGTCCGAGGCAAAGAAGAGGTAAAAACGGATCACCTGATCCTTGCCGCCGGCCAGAGTGCGGAAGATACGTACAGCAGGCTGTATGAACTCGGTGTGCATCTTACACCGAAGCCCTTTGCCATCGGCTTCCGGGTGGAACATCCCCAGGAATTGATCGATGGAATCCAGTACGGCAAGTGGCGCGGGCATCCTGACCTGCCGCCTGCGGACTATTTTCTTACCTCCAGTCTGCCTCGGATGAACCGGTCCGTCTATACATTTTGCATGTGTCCCGGCGGATCGGTTATAGGTTGCAGTTCGGAGGAGAGGACAATTGTCACAAACGGCATGAGCCGCTACCGGAGGGGAAGTCCATATGCCAACAGCGCCGTCGTAGTTGCCGTCCGCTGCGAGGATTTCGCAATTGCCGCACCCCATCCCCTCTGCGGCCTCGCTTTTCGGAGGCAATGGGAAAAGAAGGCCTTCGTCCTGGGTGGAGAAAATTATCACGCCCCCGCGCAGGGCTTAGTGGATTTTATGAAAGATTCTGAGGGGACGGCCGTCAATAGGACGAGCTTTGTTCCCGGAGTGAAGCCTGCAATGTTGCGTGAGGCCCTGCCTCTTTTTGCAGTCGAGGCATTAAGACAAGGGATCACGGAGTTTGACAGGAAGATGCGGGGATTCATCACAGAGGAGGCGACGCTGATCGGTGTGGAAACAAGGACATCGTCCCCGGTGAGGATATTGAGAGGCCCGGACAGTCAGAGTGTCAACGTAGCCGGGCTCTATCCCTGCGGCGAGGGAGCCGGATATGCAGGTGGAATCATCAGTTCCGCCCTGGATGGGATCAAAGTTGCAGAGAAGATTGCTTCTTGAAAAAACGCATCACAATAGGATATATGCATTCATAAACTCTCTGTGATAATTTTCTATAAGGGCTGCAATTGAGCGGGGCCTAGTAATAAAATTTTTTTTGTAGGGCAGATATTCGACTCAGGGAAATGGATTATGAAAAGGATAGAGCTTTTTTTTATCACGATTGCCATGCTGACCGTTGCCTCATCCCTCGTCACTGGGGCGGTTGCACAAGATAAGAGCTTCACCAGTCCCACGACAGGAGCGGAATTTGTATTGATCCCGGGAGGGACTTTCATGATGGGAGATGCAGTTTTGCACCAGGTTGTTATCAGCAAACCCTACTATATGCAGGTGACGGAGGTGACTCAGGGGCAATGGCGGAAGGTTATGGGAAGCAATCCCTCATTGTTCAACGCCTGCGGTGATGACTGCCCGGTAGAAAATATTTCCTGGGTTGATGTTCAGGAATTTATCAGACGCCTCAACCAGAAAGAAGGGGTGAAAAAATATCGCCTGCCCACGGAGGCGGAGTGGGAGTTTGCCTGCCAGGCGGGCTCCGCAGTGAAAGACGCGCCAGGCGCGAAGGAAGATGAGTTCGGAGACTACGCCTGGTATGATGCTAATTCGGAGAGAAAGACGCATCCTGTAGCTACGAAAAAACCCAATGTCTGGGGTCTTTATGACATGCAGGGCAATGTTCTGGAATGGTGTCAGGACTGGTACGATGATTATCCGCTGGGCAAGGTGATAGACCCGAAGGGCGCGTCATCCGCGCAGCACAAGGTCTTGCGGGGCGGTGCGTGGCTCGGCAGCCCCACGACCCTGCAGTGCACCTTTCGCAGTGAGGACTATGCGGTCGTGCAGTCCAATGACATAGGGTTTCGTCTGGCCAGAGACCTCTAATCCCTTGTCCCCTGTTTGGTCAGACACTCAGCTCATCTTTTTGAACATCGTTTTATCAACGCCGCAGATCGGGCATCTCCAGCTGTCGGGCAGTTTCTCAAAGGGAGTTCCCGCCGGAATGCCTCCGGAAGAGTCTCCCTTTTCCGGGTCATAAATATACCCGCAGATTTCACAGATATACTTGGACATGTCAGGAGCGTCTTTTCCGGACTGAGCATTAGCTTTTTCATGATTGCCCGAAATAATGAAAGAAAAAAGCCCGAAGAAGGTCAATGCCGCGGATTTTATGAATTGACGGCGATTCAAGGAAGCCAATTCATTTCTCATAGTATCTCCTTCATTGATCTTACATGGATGAGAAAATGCTTGTCGTCACGCTAATAGCGTCTTCCGCATAGAAATTGCAGCTTGTTCATGTTGTACATAGTATCACTGCCGCCGTACACGATGAATGTTGGCAAGTGCCAGAGCGACGAATAGAAACATGACGAGCGCCATGGCGCTGTAAGAAGAGACGCCCTGGGCCTGCAGGAAGCCCACGGCAAGGCTGCTCAGCGCGGATCCGCCGAGCTGAAAAAACCCGACCAGTGCGGCCGCCGCTCCCACCTGTGCCGCGTAACAGCCGAGAGCCTCTTTCGTAGCTATCGGAAAAATTATTCCGAAACCCACGGTGAAGAGAAAGGTCATCCCTAAGACCGTTGCCGCCGTGACCATATCCCTCGGCATGCAAAACATCCCGAGAGCCCCCGCCAGCAGCAAAGCCTCCCCTGCATAAAATATCCGGCGGGACGATTGCTTGCGAACTATGTATCCCGCACCAAGGTTACCCATTATAAAGCCCGTCGCAGCTATCAGGGTAATCAGGCCGTATGAAGAAGGGCTCAGACGAAAACCACTGATGAAGATGAAGGGCGACGCAGTATAGTAAGCCCCGAGACCGCCAAAGCATGCAGCGAGAAGAAGAACGTAGCCCATGTAAATCCGGTTTCCGAGGAAATCCCGATATGTCTTAAAGACGGAGATGACTTGGATGCGGCGGGAGGAAGGGGAGGGAAGGGTCTCCTTAAGCTGGGAGAAATTGAGCAGCCAGACGACCGCATTAAAGATCAGCAGGGACCAGAATGTCCACTGCCATCTTAAATGTTCAGTTATAATACCGCCAAGGAAAGGAGCCACTGCCGGGGTTATCGATATGGCAACCCCCAGCCACCCCATGAGCGTCACGGTGCGATCCCCGGAAGACGAGTCCTGGATCATGGCCTTGCCTACCACGGGGGCCACTCCCGCGCCAAAGGCCTGAAGGGTTCTTCCCGCCAAGAGCATGGTGATGTCGGCAGCTGTGGCGCAGAGCAGTGTGCCCAGGGCATACACTTCCAGCCCCCGGAGAATCATGAAGCGCCTCCCCATCGCATCGGAGAACGGGCCGGAGAAGAGGTTGAAAAAGGCAAACCCGGCGAAATATACGGTAAGAGTCAAGGACATCCAGGAAGGAGAGATATTAAGATCAGCGCCGATCCCCGGTATTGCCGGGAGGTAGAGACTTACACCTAATTGCCCTACTGCTATGGAGGCGGCTATGAGAAAGACGAAGGCGCCGTTGCTTCTGGAAGGAGACATATTTTAAGGTGACCTCTTGATGGATAACAAGCATTGTCTGATCTCATATGGCGCCGGCTCTGCTGAAATCCGCGGCCCACATGCGCCGTGTCTCGCATAGGTTGATGGCTTCACTCTCATCCGGGTCACTGCGTCGCCGGATACCATCTTATCCTGCCGGTAAGCCAATTCGGTATCCCAATCTTTTCCTTCCCGGCATCATAATAGTAGGCGCTCCCTTTGAAGGGGTCGAACACCTGTATGATGGGGAACTCTATTACCTTCGTGTTCTCGAGAGTCATACCGCTTATCACCGCCGTATTTTTCACGATCTCCCAGCAGGCGGCGGCATTTACCATGGAAACGAATATCTTGCAGTTCCGTGGGGGTATCATCCCGCTCCGCACCTTCTGCAGCGTTTCGGGATAGAGCTTTTCAATTCTCCCTGGGAACATGTAAATCTTCATGTACTTGGGCAGGAGGGCCTGGTAATCGACATCCCGGACATTCAGATGCTCCACGCCGAACTTTCCCACGCCCTCGATGGAGACATCGCCTTCATGGGTTACGGTGCTGACAACCCAGCAATTGGAGGTGCCGGGGCCGATGACCATCCGCTTCCGGAGCCGGTGGCACACCCGCGCGATCACAAGATTCGCCTCGGGGTCCGACGTCCCCAGGGCCACAATGTCCACGCCGGCAATAATTGTTTCCACCCACTTCTCGTCATTCCGCGTTACTTTCCGGCAATAGGCCGTCACACTGCATTCCGGGTTGACTTTCTCGAGATACTCCTTCCATGCCTCCGGCTTGACTCTGCCTATGTATTCCGGTGTGAAGGGAAGACGGTTCAGATTCGTTGCCTCAACCACATCGAAATCCACGACGACAAAATGCTGGTATCCTACCCGCAGGAGGAAGTCGAGGACCGCACCGTTTCCTCCCGCTCCCATCACAAGGACGCGCGTTTTTCCGATGGCGGAAATCAGCTCTTCCGTGAAATTGACGATTCCCTGCTGTCTACTTACGATATCATTCCAAGTCATAAATACCTTCTCACACAAGATTCATGTTGTCGTTTTTTTGGCGCATGTCTAATCCTCGCGTCGTTTCAGATCTCCGGCGGCCTCAGCCATCTTGTAGTATTCCATGAGGATGGCAACAGCGCCGGAACCGGCCTCGGACAGGGCATGGGACTTTTCCGCCCCGAAATAATTCAATTCGCCGGCAGTCATGGGCTGCCTGTTCCTGCGAATCCAGTCAACCATGGCCTGTTCCTCCTCATTCCGGAAGAACCACCGGTGCAGATTCCTCTTGCCTTTCAAACGGCTGTATCTCTCGGCATACCTTCTTTCCATTGTTTCCAGATTGATGCGTGTAAAGATTACCTGCTCGCCCGTCTTCGGGCTCTGTCGCGAATCCGCGAAGACCTCGTCAAACAGAAGAAAGTTGGAGTAGAAAGCGGCATGATGGGCCATGACCGACGCGACGATGTCAGTGTTATGGAAAAGGTGGGTAGCAGCAAGATGGACGAGCCTGTATAGGTGCATCGTAAGATCGATGGCGCTGTGGGCAATCCCCTCGTCAACGCCCAGCGAGAATACCTCGCTAAGCCGCCGCCAGGCCTTCCTTAAGACGGCGAGCCGCTCGGGAAAGATGATATCCGCAGGCAGACCCAGCTGGGAATCGGGAACGACGCTGATTGTCCCCGCCGCCCGTTCGGCCTTCATGGCGAGAAAGGTCAATGCTTGGGGATGCAGGTGGTGGAGCGTGCACCACAAATCGCTCTCCCGGTTCGTCCCTATAGAGTATCCCTTGCCGAGGTAGATGTCATGGACAAGCTTGAATGCCTTCTCGCGCAGCGGCTGCGTGTTTGCAACAACGATACTCCAGGCATTCTTTGGTCCGAACCGGTATTCAGTCTCTCTAAGTAATCTGCCGGCCAAGGCGCGTTCTCCTTTAACAAAAAGCTTATCCTATGATAATAGCGTATAAGAAAGGTGTTTGTATGTCAATATTGGTATGTCACGGAGAACGCGATGCAGGATTTTCATTGACAGACAAAAACCTCCTGGTATACTCAGTCCAACCAGTAAAACGGAATTCTCATTAAGAAGGAGGAAATATGCGTATACTAAAAGTCATTACTATCCTTACTGTGGCATTGTTTGTTTTTTCCAGTGTAGCCCTCGCCCAGCAGATGCCCAATCCCTATGGCCCGAATATAAGCCTGGCAACTGCTAAGAAGGTGGCTGCCGCTGCGGCAGCGGAAGCAATGAAGATAAAGATAAATGTCGTAATCACCGTTGTGGATACGGGCGGCAATCTTCTCTATCTCGAGCGGTTCGATGTTGTCCAGTACGGCAGCGTCGATGTGGCGCTCCACAAGGCCAAGTGTTCTGTTGCTTTCAAGAGACCGACGAAGGCATTTGAGGATACAATCGGGAGTGGAAAGACGGCATATCTGACCCTGGACGGCATAAGCGCAATTGAAGGCGGTGTGCCCATCATTCAGGACGGCAAGATCATAGGCGCCATAGGCGTGTCGGGCGGTTCGGCGGCACAGGACGGCCAAGTCGCGACTGCTGGAGCCAAAGTAATAAAATAATGGTCAAAGTCTTACGCGAGCCCACATTCTTCTTAAACTTTCAGGGGAGGTCCATAGGAAGGTCCTCCCCTTTTTTATTTCTTGTAATCGCAAGCGGGATCCGGCGACATATCTTTCTTGAGGTATATCAGGAACGTTTCAATGGCAGTTTGCCGTTAGTTTTATTAAGAAGGCGTGCAATATCGCGTTCAAGTTGATCGAAACAATTCATGAGTTCCTTGGCTTCATCCGTCAGATGCATGCCGTGTTTCACGCTGTCCATCTCCACGAGCTTTATGCCGAGCCTTTCTTCGGATGCCTTAATCCTCCCCCATGCGGCCCTGTAAGACATTTTCAATTTCTTTGCCGCCGCGTTCAGACTGCGGCATTCTTCAATGGCTTTGAGGAGCCCATCGCGGCCGGGTCCAAAAATAACACGGCCATCACGCTCCAGCCATAATTTGTGTTTGATTTCCAATGGTATATCTCCATGCGTGCGAAAAGAAACAGAATAGATATATTGTAAAATTAGCATGATAGAATTGTCCGTAGCAAGTTATTTAAATGTTGATATGTCATTAATGGCATAAGACTCTGAAATCGCTGCACTATTGGGGAAAAAAGAATTGACAATAAGGCCTGAATAGATTAAATGAACATGAAAGATAAGTAAGTTATATGAACTGTACTAAAAGTAGTAATTTTGTCAGAGCACTTCCAAAGATAAATATGTTTAGCTATTCTATTTCGTATCAAACCAACCAAAATGCAGAGGATAGTTTATGAAAAAAACGGTGTTTTTGATTTTAGTTCTTATTATCTTGAGTCTTATTTTTTCCGGGATAATTTTTGCTCAGGCCAAAAAGGGCGGTGCTGTTGCCGCGACGGCGGCTTCCGTATGGGATTATTTAAAGAAGGAAGGGTACGCAAAGAATTGGAAGCTGTGGCCGGGAACGACGCCCATGTATCAGGGGCCGGAACCTCACGGAGCATTTCTGACAACCTATGTCAATGACGCGGCCTTGAAGTCCATAGGCGCCAAAAAGGGAAAATTCTCTGATGGGGCGATGATAGCTCAGGAGAATTTTTCGAAAGACAAGAAACTGAAATTCATTGCCGTCATGTACAAGGTCAAGAGATACAACCCGCAGGGTGGCGACTGGTTCTGGGCACAGTACAAGCCTGATGGAAGGGTTGAAGCAGAAGGAAAGGTTGACGAGTGCATCAAATGCCATGTCGCCCAGAAAGGGAATGATTACGTTTACACGAGCAAACTTAAATAAACCGACGGCAAATGAAGATAAGAGGCGCCGGGAGTTTGTTTAGGCAGTATAGAGTCAACACTTTAATATGAATGACCAGAATGGAGGTTATGTTATGGAAGGGAAGGACAAGAAATTACCTGATCTGTTCCCCAAGGAAACTACGCGACGCGGTTTTTTGAGAGGAACGGCAGTGGCGGCGGGGAGCGCCGTTGCTATGGCCACGGTCGGAGGCTTGGCTGCGAAGGCTGCCCATGCTCAGGCTGCAGCGCCTGCGCCGAAGAAAGACTTGATGAAGTATTTGTTTGCCGAGAGGGAGAACTGTACGGGCTGCAGGGGGTGTGAATATGCGTGTTCTGTTTATCACACCGGTATCGTAAGGCCTTCAGTATCCCGTATTCATGTGATGAAGTACAAGGATTCAATAGACGTTCCTATAGTCTGCTGGCACTGTAACGATGCCCCGTGTATCGCGGCCTGTCCCACAACTCCGAAATCGATAATCGCGGATCCCAATCACAACGGAATTATCTTGAATGAAAAAACCTGTCTGGGCAGAAAGTGTCTGAAATGCCAGGAGGCCTGTCCGGCGCAGTTTGTCTGGGCAAATCCGGACACGGGTCAGCCTCTCATGTGCGACATGTGCGGCGGCGATCCTGCCTGCGTGAAGGCCTGCACAGACCAGTCCGGCAATCCGCAGGGGCCCTGCCTCATGGCAAACAAACTTGGTTTTGGCGTCAATCTGGCTTTCAGGGGTGTGACGCCCAACCAGGCGGGCAAGGATTTACTGGATCTCACGTTCTATCCTAATGTCGATGGGAAGAGACCCACCCCCGCTAAGACTAAAAAGACGAGGAGGGCATAACCATGACTGCACCAAAAGGCGGATGTTTCGGAAAAGTTCTCGAGATTGATTTAAGCAAACATACATATAAGGCCCGTGAAGTTCCAGATGAGATTTATCAGAAGGCCATCGGGGGAAACGGGCTCGGCGCATATTTTATGACCACTGAGTATAAGGCCCATAAAGAGCCCCTGGCAGAGGATGCGTTCATCTATGTCGGCCCGGGGCCTCTTAATGGGACGTTCTGTGTTTCGACGCGCACAAGCTTTGCCAATATGAGTCCCTACACAGGCCTGATCTCCCACGCGGAGGCGGGCGCCCATTTTGGGAACGAAATCAAATGGGCCGGCTGGGACGGCATCTACATCAAGGGAAGGTCGAAGAAGCCTGTCTGGCTCTCCATTGTGGATGATAAAGTAGAATTCAAGGATGCCACAAAGATATGGGGTAAGGACACGGAAGAGACACACGAAGCAATCATCAAGGAAATGAAGGACCCCTATGCCCGGACGGCGGTCATCGGCCCGGCCGGCGAAAACCAGGTTCCCTTCGCCTGCGTGATTGTGGAGCGCTTCCGCGCTGCCGCGAGAAGCGGAACGGGCATGGTGATGGGAAACAAGAAGCTGAAAGGCTTGGCCGTCAGAGGCAGTAAAGGCGTGCCTGTTGTTGACAACGTGAAATTCATGGATATGGCCACCTATGCGAAAAAGGTCGCTATAGATAGGGAAGCCTGGCAGGGCATCAAAAGGTGGGGAACAGCAGGTCTCATGGAGCAGAATAATTTTTTCACCGGGTCACTCATCACGAAGAACTACCAGACAACCTGGTATCCTGACGTTGTGAAGATCGGCGCCGAGGAGGCGAACCGGAAGTTCTGGAAGCGGCACGTGGCGTGCAATCACTGTCCTATCCACTGCCTGAAGCTGGGCGTCATCCGTGACGGAAAATACAGGGGCATGATTGCCGAAGGTCCCGAATACGAATCCGGAGGACTTTTGGGAAGCAATCTCGGGATGACTGATTTCAACGCTATGATCGTCCTCATCGAGGCCTGCGATGCTTATGGTATCGACAACATCTCCACGGGAGGCGTCCTCGGATTTACAACGGAACTTATGGAGAGGGGCATCCTTAAACCTGCCGACCTTGACGGTCTCAAACCGAAATGGGGCGATGGGGACACCTATTTGGAGCTCATCCGCAAGATTGCCTACAAGGAAGGCAAGGCGGGCAAGCTTCTCTCCAAAGGCGTGAAGAAGATGGCCGCGGAAATCGGCAAAGGGTCCGAAGCATATGCAATCCACGTGAAGGGCAAAGAGTTGGCAGCCCATGACCCGCGGGGTGACAAGGCCAGGGCATATAGTTACACTTTAGGTTCTTGCGGGGGGGATCACCATGAGGGTGCTTCCACGCGGGCCCTTGTCATTTTTGCCATGATCAATTCCCTCTGCACGTGTTCTTTCGCAAGTGGACTCATCTGGGGCGGCGAGAACGCGAAGATCACCGTGGGGATGCTGAATCCGCTCTGCGGCTGGAATATGACGGAAGACGACTACTGGACGACGGGTAAACGGATCCTCACGATGGAGCGCGTCTTCAACGTAAGGGAAGGCATCAGCCGCAAGGATGATATTCTGCCGATACGTATGAGGACGGAGAAGCTTCCTGCGGGACCGAAGAAAGGGGCCATCTTCACTGAAGAAGATACAAAGAAGATGCAGGACGAATTTTACAGCTTCCTCGGCTGGGATGCAAAAGGTATCCCGACGGAAGCGACATTGAAGGCTTACGGGCTTGAATACGCTATCGATGATGTAGCGCGGGCCCGCAAGGAGTACAATTTCTAGAAAAGCAGTTTAGAGCAAACGGGGGCGGGTGGAATTTCACCCGCCCTTGCTTTTTGGGCCCACATGCTATATATTTTGAAAAAAGTCAAACCTGAGATATCAGGTTATATTGTGATTTTCAGGAGTAATATAGGTAATCGTTTCTCATGAGTTTCTCAAGAAGGGATGCGCTCCATATTCTCGTTAGCGGCGCAGTTTCTACCCTTATTTTTACATCGTTTAAAGTCAGTGGTGCCAAAGCATTACCCCGCCCGCCCGGTGCACTCATCGAACCGGAATTTCTCAAGTACTGTACACGGTGTTACCAGTGCATAGATGTGTGTCCTGCGGACGCCCTTCATCCGGCAGGCATTTCCGGCGGCATTCCCAATTTTGGAACGCCCGTCCTGGACTGGAAGAAGTGCATCTTTTGCATGAACTGTATCAGGACGTGCCCGACGGGGGCCATAAAGAGGATCTCCCGGGACGATATCGATATCGGCAACGCCGTAATCAACCCGCGTACGTGCCTGACCTGGTCGGGACAGAGCAAGTGCGACATCTGCTATAACGCCTGCCGGTACGATGCGATCAAATTGGAAAACAAGATATACCCAGTGGTACTCGAAGATCCCTGCACTGGCTGTGGGGCGTGCGAGAGAAAGTGTCCGACGAATCCGAAATCCATCGTCGTCTATTACGAGAAGGTGAAAAGATTTTTGCCGCCTGAAAAGGGGATCTCATTGCGTCTCCCCGATGAAGCAGGCAAGAAGCACGGCGAGGAGGATTTCAAGGACTGGTTTGCGGAAAGGATCAAGAAGCTCGGCAAATCCTACGGGATCATTAAGGAAGAGGAAGATGAATAAATGAATAGCGCGAATGCATCTGCTGTTCTGATTATTGGCGGCGGCGTCGCCGGCATTGGCGCGGCTCTCGACCTCGCCTATTGCGGCCATGCCGTTCATCTGGTGGAGAAGGGGAATATCCTCGGCGGCCAGGTTGCCAAGCTCGATAAACTCTATCCGACGGATCACTGCGCCTTTTGTCCGCTCTGGACGGATATCAAAAAGCTGAGGGAACATCCCCTGATCACCGTCCACACATCTACGGAGGTAAAAGAGCTCAAGAGAGTCGACGGCCGCCTTCACGCGGTCATGGTGAAAAACCCTCCGGTCATCGATGAAAGCCTCTGCGTCTTCTGTGGGAAGTGCGCAGGCGTTTGTACAGAAGCAGCCATAGAGACATTGGGGGACCACGTTTATCCACCCACTTACCTGGTCAAAGAGGAAATCTGCAACAGGTGCGAAGAGTGTGTAAAGGCATGCCCCACGAAAGCTATCGATTTTCAGAGGAGAGAAGAGACGTCTGAATTTATGTTCGACGATGTCATATGGGCTTCCGGTTTTACGGAAGTTGATCTGACGCCGCTGCCGGAATTCGGGCTGGGAAAACATCCGGACATCATGACGGCAATGGAATTTGAAAAATGGACGGCAGAGGCAAGCGACAATAAAGGGGCGATCATAAAAAAATCAAATTCCACAGTTCCCCGCAACATTGCCTTTATACAGTGTGCAGGCGCAAGAGATCAGAGGCTGCTCTCATACTGTTCCGCCGTCTGTTGCATGCATGCCCTCAAGCAGGCGCAGTGGGCGATAAGGAGGAATCCTGCCATTCAGTGCATCGTCTTCTATACCGATCTCCGTACTGTGGGGCGCGACTATTACGAGTACTCCCTGCGGGACATAAGCGGGAGCCGTGTGCGACTTATAAGGGGGAGACCGTCTCTGATCTATCCGCTCCCCGGGCGGGACGGCATCGCAATAAAGTTTGAAAATACCATGACCCAGAAAAGGGAGATATGGAAATTCGATATGGTTGTTCTCAACGGCAATATCGGGTCTTCCCTGAAAAAGAAAGATCAGGAAAAACATTTTTCACCTGCTCTTTCCGGGGATGGATTTGTGAATTCGGCGTCCGATGATATTTCCCGCTTTTCCTGCGGCTTCAGCGCGGAGCCTGCGGATGTGGCGGACTCGGTAATTCAGGCATCATCTGCCGCCGTAAAAGCCATTCTGGCAAGAAGGAATAAATAAGAAATGTCGGGAATCGCAGTATTTCTTTGCAGATGTTTCGGAGAAGTCAATCGCGTGATTGATCTCGATTCCCTGGAAAAAAAATCGGAGAAAAATGACGCCGTCGTTTTTTCCTCCATCTGCGAATCCCTCTGTCTGACGGATGACGTTGAGAAAGCAGCCCTCCGCATCAGGGAGTCCGGTGCGGACAAAGTTGTGATCGGTGGATGTTCGCATCTGGCAAGAGGCAGCGCGATTATTGACGGTCTCCTTCAGCAGGGAATGAAGCGCTCCGCTATCGGCCTCGTTGACTTGAGGGAGGCGTGTGCATGGATTCATGCAAATGAACCGGCGAAGGCCACGGAGAAGGCCTGGGACCTGATCCGGATGGAAATCGCCGGCCTTCATCACCGGCGGGAATCGGATAATGTCACGGTGGGTGTGTGTCCTGAAGCGATGATTGTCGGCGCCGGTCCGGCGGGGCTTTCCGCCGCGCGGACGCTCGCGCAATTGGGTTTCAAGGTGCATCTTGTCGAGAGGGGGTCAAGCCCCGGCGGCATGCTCAACCTGATCTCCCACGTGTATCCATCCGATGAGAAGGCGTCCGAAAAAATAAAGGTGTTCGTTGATGAGGTGGAAAATAATCCTCTCATCCATTTCTATCCGAAGGCGAAAATAAATTCCATTACGGGCTTTGCCGGCAACTTCAATGTGCAGGTATCTTCCTCTGCGGGCGAACAGAGGCTCCGCGTAGGGGCCGTGATCCTTGCCTCCGGCGCGCGGGTGTGGCTTCCCCATGGCCTGTACCGTTATGGTAAGCTCACGAACGTGATCACACAGATGGAGCTCGAGAGGCAATTCATCAAGGGTCCGCGTGAGGTCAATACGGCTGTCTTCATTCAATGCGTGGGCGCGAGGAATCAGGAGCGGCCTTATTGCGCGACGATGTGCTGTCCCTCAAGCCTGAAAAATGCGGTAAGAATCAAGAAAGAAAATCGCGATGCACTGGTATTCATAGTCCATCGCGATATCATGACGCCGGGAAGCGTCCTCGAGGCCTATTACAGAAATGCCCTTGCTAAGGGGGTGCAGTTTATCCGCTTCGAAGATACGAATCCTCCCGAAATCCTGGGAGAGGGACATGTGGAAGGTGTGGAGGTTTTCGACAGCATCAGTGGGATGAAGAGGAAGCTCGCTTGCGATCTCGTCGTCCTGAGTACGCCTCTTATTAGGAATGACGATAACGTAAAGCTTGCCGGAATGCTCGGCCTGCAAGTTGACCGCTACGGCTTCTTTTCGGAAATCTATCCGCTCCATCCGCTCGAAACGAGGATGGACGGGATTTTCATCTGCGGCTCTGCCAGATGGCCGGTGTCATCCGATAATGCAATGGTGCAGGGGGAAGGGGCCGCCGCTAAAGCCGCGGCTCTCTTAGGGAGGGAAACCGTTTCGGCCCTGTCTTTGAGCCGTGTTCCCGGAGAAAAGTTGGGCCATGCCTCCGTCAATGCAACGACTTGCACAGGGTGCGGCAATTGTGTAGCAGTCTGTCCCTTTGATGCGTGTCGTCTTCAGAAGATGGGGAGGAAATCTATCAGCAGGGTCAACAAGCTCCGGTGCAAGGCCTGCGGGAACTGCGTATCCGTCTGCCCCAACGGGACAGTGCAGTTGCCTGAGCACGATTACCAGGCGGTGGGGGCGATGATTAAAGAGGCTTTCGGTGAAGAGGGCGCTATATGAAAATCCTGATTTTTGCATGCAAGTGGTGCGGCATGATCGGCGCCGACGGAGCGGGGAAAAAGAAAATACAACTTCCCTCGGAGTTCCGGGTGATTCCGGTCGAGTGCGCGGCGCTCGTCGAGCCTGATGCGGTAATCAGGGCGTTTGCATCCGGAATGACGGGTGTGGCGGTCTTGGGCTGCCATCTGGGAGGGTGCCGGTTTAACCACGCGAATCACGCGGCCATCAAAAGGCAGGAGCTCCTGAAGACACTGTTGGACGCAACGGGGATCGATGGCAAGAGACTGTTGATCAGTTTTGGAACGGCCCATGAGGATCACCAGTACGCGGAAGTTGTCAAAACATTCTTTGAAGAATTAGAGGCGATGCCTTCCACGGCCGCGTGGACAAGTTGAGAGGGTTGAAGAAGAGACAGAGCGAAATGACAAATACTGGACATAATGGCTGACAGTTGAAAAATAAAGACCTGCCCCTTATTATCGTGGGTTATAATTGGATGAGGATCCAAAAACAGAGCCAAAAATAAGGAGGCAGATCATGGTAAATCATATC
>JBEKXK010000085.1:0-17082 GCA_049512055.1 Syntrophales bacterium
CCCTGCGTAGGCTTTAATGACTCGGGCGGTGCCAGAATCCAGGAGGCAGTAGATTCAC
Organism: Syntrophales bacterium; assembly: GCA_049512055.1. GTDB lineage: Bacteria > Desulfobacterota > Syntrophia > Syntrophales > UBA2185 > Fen-1135. The sequence goes on from JBEKXK010000085.1 coordinate 59, forward strand.
TTGCCGGTTACGGCCAGATTTTCTACCGCAACTCTTGCGCATCAGGAACGATTCCTCAGATTTCAGCCATCATGGGACCCACAGCGGGAGGAGCCGTATATTCGCCGGCCATGACAGACTGGATATTTATGACCAAAAACTCAAGTTACATGTTTATTACCGGTCCCGAGGTTATCAAGTCCGTTACAGGAGAGATCATCGATTTTGAAGGTCTGGGTGGAGCGATGACCCATAACACCAAGAGCGGTGTCGCCCACTTCGCCTGTGAGAGCGATGAAGACAATATCAATCAGATCAAAAGACTTCTTAGTTTCCTGCCTTCCAACAACATGGAAGATCCTCCGTATGTAGATACCGGTGACGATCCGAACCGGCTTGATTACAGCTTGGACACGCTCGTACCGGATTCTCCAAGACAGAATTATGACATGAAAACCCTGATCGGCTCACTCTGTGATAATGGCGATTTCATGGAACCTCATATGTATTTCGCCCGGAACATGGTCGTGGCGTTCGGGCGTATGGCGGGCCATACTGTAGGTTTCATCGCCAACCAGCCGGCCTGGCTTGCGGGCTGTCTTGACGTAGATGCTTCGGATAAAGCAACAAAATTCATTCGTTTCTGCGATGCCTTCAATATCCCCATGATCACCATAGCGGACGTACCGGGGTATCTGCCGGGAACAGACCAGGAATGGAGAGGCATCATCCGACACGGCGCCAAACTGCTGTGGTGCTATTCAGAAGCGACTGTTCCGAAGATCACGCTGGCAACAAGGAAAGACTATGGCGGATCATATCTGGCCATGTGCAGCCGCGACCTCGGTGCGGATATGGTCATCGCCTGGCCGACGGCAGAGATGGCGGTCATGGGAGCTGAAGGGGCATGCAATATCATCTTCCGGAATGAGATTAAGGCAGCCGCAGACCCGGCAGCCATGCGGGCAGCGAAAATCAAGGAGTATGAGGATGCCTTCTGTAATCCTTACGCGGCGGCAGGCAGAGGCTATGTGGATGCGGTGATTCGGCCACATGAGACCCGGCGTTACATCATTCGGGCCCTCGATATGCTGAGATCCAAGCGTGAAACAAGGCCACCGAAGAAACACGGCAACATCCCAATGTAGGAATATGATTACATAAAAAAAGGAAACTAAGTATGCAAACAATAGATGCGAAAGTGATGGTAGCCATATCAGCAGCGATAGGCGCCTATCTGGAAGCAGAAGCCGCAGCCCTGACAGTGTCAGCAGCAGAAGCCGCACCCTCCGCAGCACCTTATGCCTCCATTAATATCTGGGCGATTGCCGGGCGACAAGATGTCATGTTCACGCGCCGTATGTGGCAGATGCGGACATATTAAAGGCTTCATCAGCAGATGATAAGTACGGCTGAATTGTTAATTTGGGGATTGAGGAAGTTATTTATTTTAATAACATAAACAATAACAAAGAATAATATATTGAAAGGGAGTTTACTTATGGCAGAGAAGAAAAAGAAAACAGCAGCAAATCCTCTTAAAATCACGGATACAACTTTTCGTGATGATGGTCACCAGTCTTCGCTGGCGACCAGAATGAGAACGGAGGACATGATCCCAGTTGCGGAAGCGATGGATAAAATTGGTTGGTTCAGCATGGAAGTTTGGGGCGGCGCCACTTTTGACGTACCGACCAGATTTTTGAATGAAGACCCCTGGTCGAGATTGATACAACTGAGAAAGTTGATGCCCAACACCAAATTGATGATGCTCCTTCGCGGTCAGAACGTCGTTGGCTACAGAAACTATGCGGATGACGTGGTGAGAGAGTTCTGCCTTTACACAGGCGAATGCGGTTTGGACATCTTCCGGGTTTTTGATGCGGTTAACGATACGAGAAACTTCGAGGCGCCCTTCCGGGCCATCAAGGAAGCTGGGAAGCACATCCAGGGCAGCGTCTGCTACTCCCTGACCCAGAGGCGTATGGGCGGTGAAGTGTACGATCTCGAGTACTATGTAAAGAAGGCGAAGATTATCGAACAGATGGGCGCGGACTCCTTCTGTATCAAGGATATGGCGGGATTGATATCACCGTATGACGCCTATGAACTGGTAAAAGCCCTTAAGGCAGCGATCAAGATTCCCATAGAGCTCCATACCCACTATACCAGCGGCCAAGGTTCAATGGCACTCCTTAAGGCGGCGGAAGCCGGAGTAGATATTGTAGATACGGCACTGTCTCCCTTTGCTTTGCGTTCCTCGCAGCCCGCTATTGAACCGCTCCTTGTTGCGCTCGAAGGCACGGATCGGGATATCGGTCTGGATCTGAGAAAGATTGTTGAGATTGGCAATTATGTGGAAACGATTGCTCCGAAGTACCGTCAGTTCCTCGACACCACAAGAATGGCAGTCATCGATGCCGGTGTGTTGCTCCATCAGGTGCCCGGCGGCATGCAGACCAACCTCGTGTCTAATCTGAGGGAACAAAATGCTCTGCATCGAATCAATGAGGTGTATGACGAACTTCCCCAGACCCGGAAAGAGCTCGGATATCCTCCTCTGGTCACTCCCACCAGCCAGATTGTCGGAATCCAGGCCGTAATGAACGTTCTCATGGGGCGTTACAAGATGATTACCTCGGAAGTCAAAGACTATTGTTTCGGTCTCTATGGTGCACCGCCCGCACCCATCGATCCAGAGGTTCAGAAGCTGTGTCTGAAAGGTTATAAGCGTGGCGAGACCCCCATGACGAACCGTGCCGCAGACGCACTAGAACCGGAAATGGAAAAAGCGAGAGAAGCGACGAAAGATATCGCGAAAAACAAAGGCGATGTCCTGATATACGCCCTCTATCCGCAGACGGGACTGAGATTCCTCAAATGGAAGTATGGTCAGGAGCCCGTTCCCAAAGAGGTCATGCCGAAGACGCTTGAAGAAGTAAAGAAAGAAGATGAACTGATTAAGAAAGCCCTGGCAGGGAAGCTTGTGGAGAAACCTGAAAAGGTAGCGCCCGAAAAAGGTCCCGGCATCCGGAAATTCAACGTCTTTGTCGATGACAGTTATTATGCAGTAGAAGTAGAAGCGGAAGGTGGGGCAATAATAGCAGCTCCTATGGTAACTCAGGTCGCCGCAGCTCCGAAGCCCGCGGCAGCACCAGCGGCTCCGAAACCTGCAGCACCATCGAGAGCAGCAGCACCGGCGGCGCCGCGCCCTGCAGCGGCTCCAGCGCCGGCAGCAGCGCCAGCAGCAAAAGCAGGCGCCGGTTCCGTAACAGCGCCCATGCCGGGTCTCATTGTTGACGTTACCTGCAAGGTAGGTGACAAGGTGAAGGCAGGACAACAGGTCGTGATCCTGGAAGCCATGAAGATGCAGAATCCTCTCGCCGCTCCGGTTGACGGAGAGGTGAAGAGTATTCATGTAAAATCTGGCGACTCCGTAGCGGTTGGACAGGTACTGGTAGATATCGGATAAAATGGGAGGAAGTAAAAATGCGTTCCATTCCTTTTAACACAGTTAAGAAGAAGGTGAAAGCGGCCATTATGGAAGCGGCCTTCGTGGCCGGTGATGACCTCATGGCTAGTTTCAGGCGCGCTCTGGCAGAAGAAGAATCCCCTCTGGGGAAAGAGATTCTGAGCCAGCTTCTCGAAAACGCTGAAATCGCCCAGGAGAAGAAGATTCCCCTCTGCCAGGACACGGGACTGGCGGTCTTCTTCGTTGAGATCGGTGACGAAGTGAAGATTAAGGGTGGGCTTCTCTTTGATGCCTTGAACGAGGCCACAAGAGAGGCTTACGGAGATGCGTATCTCCGGAAATCGGCCTGTAATCCCTTAACCCGGAAGAATACGGGAGATAATACTCCCGCGATTATTCATTGTGATATCGTTAAAGGAGATAAGTTAAAAATTGTTTTCTGTGCCAAGGGGGGCGGAAGTGAAAATATGAGCAGGGTAACCATGCTCAGGCCCTCAGACGGCAGGAAGGGAATTGAAGATTTTGTCGTGCAGCGGGTGTGGGAGGCTCAGGCCAATCCATGCCCGCCCATTATTGTCGGCGTGGGCATCGGAGGGACCTTCGAACGGGCAGCCCTCATCGCCAAGAAGTCTCTTCTTGAACCAATCGGGAAAAGGAATCCGGAGCCAGAGCTGGCAGAAATGGAAGAAAGCATGCTCAGGAAGATCAATGATTTGGGAATTGGTCCGGCAGGCTTGGGAGGAAGAATAACGGCCCTCGATGTCCACGTAATCATGGAACCCTGTCACATTGCGAGCCTTCCCCTCGCGGTGAACATTAACTGCCATTCAAGCCGGCATGCAGAAATCGACTTTTAAAGGAGGGAGATAACATTGAAAATACTTAAGCCACCTCTTAAAAGAGAAGACGTAGAAGCCCTTGAAGCAGGAGACAAGGTTCTTATTACAGGAACGATCTATACGGGTCGGGACGCAGCCCATAAGAGACTCGTTGACCTGTTAGACGGTAATAAGCCTCTCCCCTTTGATGTTAATGGATCAGTTATATTTTACGTGGGACCAACGCCGTCACCGCCCGGGCGTCCCATCGGAGCAGCGGGACCGACGACGAGCTACCGCATGGACGCGTATGCACCCAGGCTCATCGAGAAGGGATTAAGGGGTATGATCGGAAAAGGTCCACGAGATGCGAATGTGAAGGAGGCGATGAAGAAATATGGTAGTGTCTATCTGGGGGCAACGGGAGGAGCGGGAGCCCTAATGGCCCGGGCGGTCAAGAAGGCGGAAGTCATTGCCTTTGATGATCTGGGGCCTGAAGCCATCCGCAAGCTTGAGGTAGTGGACTTCCCTGTTATTGTCATTAATGACACCAAGGGGAATGACCTTTATATAGAGAATGTCAAGAAATATAAGAAGGGGTGATCTAGAAGAGAGACACCTTCAATTTATTTTCACAACTTAGACAATTGGATGGTAGAAATATGAAGACAAATGGAGTGGAAACAGTTACACACGATGTCTTGATTTTTGGAACGGGATTGGCCGGGCTTCGAGCGGCGGTAGAGATCGCCCGGAAATCAAAAGACTCGATTAATGTGGCCCTCGTATCAAAGGTACAGATACAGCGCCCCCATTCCGTGTGCGCTGAGGGAGGCACTGCAGCTGTGATGCGAGAGGAAGATGGAGACAACTTAGAGCTTCATGCGTGGGATACCGTCAAAGGCTCCGACTTCCTTGCCGATCAGGACGTAGTCGATCGCTTTGTGGAAACCAGCCCTAAAGAGATCCTGCTGCTTGATCACTGGGGGATGCCATGGTCAAGACGACCTGACGGCAAGATCATGCAGCGTCCTTTCGGAGGACACACTTTTCCGAGAGCTACGATGGGAGCGGACAAAACAGGTGCCTTTGAGGTGCAGACCCTTTATGACACCCTGATGCAGTACAGTAATTTTGCACGCTACGATGAATTCTTTGCCACCTCGATCCTCCATAAAGACGGCGTTTTTGCGGGCATTACGGGGATTGATATGGCAACCGGCCGATTTATGGTCATCAGGGGAAAAGCGATGCTCATAGCCACCGGTGGTTTGGGAACCCTTTATGGTTTTACCACCTATTCACAGACCGTGAGCGGCGATGGTCATGCAATAGCGTATCGCGCAGGGATAAACATCGAGGATCCGGAATTCCTCCAGTTTCATCCCACAGGACTTATTCCCAGCGGCATTCTCATGACGGAGGCGTGCCGTGGTGAAGGTGGGTACCTGAGAAACAATAAGGGCGAGCGTCTCATGGAAAAGTACGCCGCAAAATTCATGGAACTGGCGCCACGTGACATTGTTTCTCGATCCATGATTACGGAGATTAAAGAGGGCCGAGGATTTAAAGGGCCGGCGGGGCTGGACTATATCCAACTCGACCTGACACATCTGGGAGCCCAGAAGATCAATTCGGCGCTCCCCTTAATCCGGGAAGTCTGTATGAAGTATCGTGGTATCGATCCGATCCTTGAACCAATTCCCGTGCGACCTGTCGCCCACTACAGTATGGGCGGAGTTGAGGCGGACATTAATGGCGCCACCAAAATGAAGGGGGTATGGGCAGCCGGCGAAGTGGCCTGCCATTCCATGCACGGTGCCAATCGTCTCGGTTGCAATTCCACTGCGGAATGCGTCGTATGGGGAGGAATTACGGGAGGAGAAATTGTTAAATATGTGAAGAGCAATCCGCCCCTGTTGGATGTTCCTGAGGAGCAGGTCCGTCGAGAGTACAAGCATATCTATGAAGATCTCCTCCAGAAGAAAGGTACGGAAAACCTGTATGATATTAAAAGAGAGCTGCGGGAAGCGATGGACAAATATGTAGGCGTGTACCGCACGGGCGAAGAGATGACAGCAGGTTTGAAAAAGGTGAGGGAACTGAAAGAACGTTATAAGAATATTTCCATTGCGGATAAGGGCGCTGTCTATAACACGAACCTGATGAATTCAATGGAAGTGCAAAATCTCCTCGATCTCGCTGAAATCCTCGTTTTGGCAGCACTGACCAGGGAGGAATCCCGCGGTGGACACGCCCGTTATGATTTCCCGAATCGCGACGATGATAAGTGGCTCAAGCACACGCTAGTCACGTACACGGAGCAGGGACCAAAACTTTCTTACAAACCGGTAACAATCACCAAGTGGAAACCGGTTGAGCGTAAATATTAGGGGGAAGAAAGATGGCAAACAAACAATTCGATAACCATTTGGGAATAGTTGGATGGCTCGGCGGCGGCCGCTGGGGAGTGGATAGATATCTCTATATTTTGCAGCGTCTCACAGGGCTCGGTCTTCTTCTCTTCTTCATGATGCATATATTTGCAAGCTCTGTCAGGATCTGCGGCCCGGAGAGTTGGGCGGCAGCCATGAAGATCTTGAAAAATCCGGTTTTGAAGCTTGGCGAATTCTGTGTTTTTGTGCTTTTTGCATTCCATGCACTGAATGGTATCCGGCTTATTTTAATTGAGCTCGGCTTGGCCGTGGGAAAAGCCGAGGAGCCGGTATACCCTTACAAGTCGTCTCTTAACAATCAAAGACCCTTGATGGTGGTAGCAATGGTTCTTGTAGCCATTATCATCATTGCCGGAGGGTACAATACTATCTTTGGAAGTCATTAAGGGAGGTAGTCTCATGAGGGAAACCGCATACTGGACTTGGTTTATCATTGCAGCACTCGTAATTCTTGTCGTTGCAGGATTGCATATGGTGGTTATGCATCTGCCCATGTTTGGAGTTTTTAATCCAGAAGGTGGTGCCGTCACAGACTGGGGAAACGTCGCCTTCCGAAGCCAGAATCAGTTCCTTGCATTTACCTATATAATCCTTTTGGGCGCAGTATTATATCATGGGTTTTATGGGTTGAGGACGATTGTGTTTGAGCTCGGGCCCAAGAAATCGTTTCAAGACGGATTCACTGTTATATTGTGGATAGTCGGGCTGGTTCTCTTCGGTATCGGCACGTATGCAGCCATAGCGGCAAAAGCTTTGGAAACAGCACTATAGGGAAGGGTGAGAAAATGGAAAAAGAAACTGAGAAAGCAAATAGCATTGCCGTGTATATTCGTCGCTTTGATCCGGAGAAGGATGAAGCTCCCCGGCAGCAGCAATACACGCTTCAAGTGGAAAAGGGGATGACGGTCCTCGACGGTCTGCACATGATCAAACAGACACAGGACCCCACCATTAATTTCCGCTTTTCCTGCCGCATGGGCGTTTGTGGCTCCTGCGGAATGATGATTAATGGGGTGCCTGCACTGTCCTGTAATACACAGATTCTTGATGTGACGACGACAGCGCTAACGTTGGCGCCGTTGCCTAACTTTAAACTTATCAAGGACCTCGTGGCTGATCTCGTTCCCATGTTTGGCGTTCTTAAGGGACTGCAACTGCATATCCGGAGAAACGATGTGGAAGAAATGGAAAAGCCGACTTATGAATATTACCAGACGCCACACCAGCTGGAGGAATTCCTCCAGTTTACATACTGCATCAAGTGTGGTTGCTGTATGGCAGCATGTCCGACTATGGCTACCGACAGGGAGTATCCGGGACCGGCGCCATTAGCCCAGGCGTACCGCTACAATGCCGATTCCCGGGACGATGCGCGCGATGCCCGCGGGGATCTCGTTGCCGCAAGCCACGGGATTTTCAGCTGTCACTATGCCGGAGAATGCTCCAATGTATGCCCCAAGGGCGTTGACCCGGCACGGGCTATACAACTCATGAAGAAGGATCTCGTTCTCAGCTACTTCAGTCTGGCTAAGCATAAGTGTGCACATCTTCATAAGAAACCTGATAAGGCAACGTACAAAGCGAAAATTGAGGCTCCTCCTCATACGGTGTGAATATAATTTTCACCGGTCAAAAACCGGCTAATATTTTGATCTTTAGATATATTTAAAAATACAGGAGGATATCATTATGGGTCGTAATAAGATTACAATCGTTGGAGCGGGAAATGTCGGTGCAACAGCCGCTCACTGGGCAGCCATAAAAGAATTAGGTGATATCGTGTTGATGGATATTATCGAAGGGATGCCCCAGGGGAAGGCTCTCGACTTGATGGAAGCCGGCCCGATGGAAGGCTTTGACGCAAATGTCATCGGAACCAATGGCTATGAAGAGACCAAGAATTCGGACGTGGTCATCATCACCTCCGGAATAGCGAGAAAGCCGGGGATGAGCAGGGAAGATCTGCTCAAGATTAATGCTGATATTGTGGGTTCCGTGACCGAGCAGATAGTAAAGTTCTCGCCAAAGTGCATCATTATCGTGGTGAGCAATCCGCTGGACACTATGACTTATCTCACATACAAGGTCAGCAAATTCCCCAAGAACAGAGTTATAGGACAGGCGGGAGCCCTCGATTCCTCGCGCTTCCAGTGCTTCTTGGGCATGGAATTGAAGATGTCTGTCGAAGATATCAAGGTCATGCTGCTTGGGGGTCACGGCGATGATATGGTTCCCATGCCCAGATTCTCGACGATTAACGGGATTCCCGTTACCGAACTTCTTCCCAAGGATAAAATCGATAAAATCGTTGACAGAACGCGGAAAGCCGGCGGGGAAATTGTTGCCCTGCTAAAAACGGGCAGTGCATTCTATTCCCCCTCACTCGGCGCTATACTTATGGCGGAAGCCATACTGAAAGACAAGAAGAGGATCATCCCGAGCTGCGTGTATCTGGAAGGCGAATATGGGCTGAAAGATATCTGCTTCGGTGTTCCGACCGTCCTTGGCGCCAATGGCATTGAGAAGATTATCGAACTGAAACTCAATGATGAAGAGAAGGCGATGCTGAAAAAGTCAGCGGATAGTGTTGGAAAGACGATAGCTGAAATGAAGGCGATCAAAGGCATCGCCTGATTGAGTACGAGCACGTGCAGTCAAAACCCCCTCCCTGAGAATGAGAGGGGGTTTTTATTTTTACCTTGGCATCCGGCCGGAGGCTGCATTGAGGGTATTGACGAGCAGCATGGCAATTGTCATGGGTCCCACGCCGCCGGGCACAGGCGTGATGAAGGATGCCTTCTCAAGCACCCCGGAAAATGCCACATCTCCCACCAGCCGGCCGTCATCCATTCTGTTTATACCCACGTCTATTATCACGGCGCCGTCGCCGACCATATCGGCCCTGATCATTTCCGGCCGTCCTGCAGCGGCAATGAGGATCTCCGCTTGCCTTGTGACTAACGCCAACTGTTTTGTTTTAGTATGGCAAACGGTGACAGTTGCATGTCTGTTGAGAAGCATGAGGGCAACCGGTTTTCCCACGATATTGCTTCGACCGACGATGACGGCTCTCTTTCCTTCTATGGCAATCGAACTCCGATCCATAAGTTCCAGTATGCCTTTGGGTGTGCAGGCCATGTGATACGGATTTCCTGTAAAGAGCCGCCCTAAATTGTGGGGATGAAATCCGTCGACGTCTTTCCTGGGATCAATTGCCTCAATAATGGCTGTCGGGTTAATGTGCCCCGGAAGAGGAAGCTGTACTAAGATGCCATGGATCTTCTCGTCACGGTTAAGCTCGCGGATGATATCAATGACCGCCTTCTCGCTCGTGTCTTGTGAAAGTTTGAATTCCCGCGAAAAAAATGCTACTGCCTTGCAGGCGTTCTCCTTGTGTCTTATGTAGATTTTGGACGCGGGATCATTACCGACTAGGAGGACAGCGAGTCCGGGAGTTAATCCAGCCCTTTCTTTCAGGCGCTGGGCTTCCGCCTTCACCTCATCAAGGATATCCCCGGCTATCTTCTTGCCATCAATAATCACAGCCATCTTTCAATAATCCTTATAAGCATTAATGAGCGCCGAGAGCAGGTACGTGTTTATTTTACTTGATACTCTTTAATTGTGTTAATCAGCTTTTGAACCTCGGCGGGAGGGAGCTTCCCTTTATAGATATACCTGCAGATTCTCTCCTTATCCAGCACGACAACGTTGGACACCTTATTTTTCAGTCCCCAGCTGTTCAGTATAATGTAGTTATCATCGAGAAGAATGGTAGCGCCCGTCTCCTGCTGCTTGCTTTTTATTACCCGCGCAATTACAAAATCAGGCAGTAGGCTGCCTTTCATATTGGCAATGCCCAATCCGACATAGCTCTTCTTCCGGTCCAACCCCGGATCACTTTTGAGGGCATCATCAACGTGTTTATTCATATCTTTTGAGCCAGGGTCTGAGTAATTGAAGTACAAGACCCTGCCCTTTAATTCCGGCGAATTCAGAGTATATTCCTTGCCGAGTGAGTCTTTCAGACTGAAATCAGTGGCTCGATCTCCTATCCTCAGTTCCACACCGATTGCAGATGTGCTCCACAACAGCGCCAGAAGAACTCCCATTACAAGATTCTTCATGCTTTCCTCCAAGTCATTCAGAAAATGCATTATTTGTAGTTCGCAGTATAGGTGAAAAAGATCATCCCATCAAGAGAAAATGAGTCTCCACAACAATAGTTCTCCTTGAATACAAGCACCGATGTATGCTAAATAGGCCAAAATAGCCGCGAGGTTTTGATTGCTATGAGTCTGGGAAGAATGCTTGAAGAAAGCGCCCATCGTTACCCAAATAATGCTGCCACTATCTATGACGGAAAATCCTTAACCTATGAGACCCTCCACAGCGCTGTGAACTCCCTGGGAAATGAATTGAGAAGCATGGGTATTCAAAAAGAGGATAAGGTCGCTATCATGCTGCCCAACTGCCCGGAATTCGTGATATCCTATTTCGCTGTTCAGAAATTAGGCGCTGTCGCCGTTACAGTAAATATTTTGTCCACACCCTATGAGCTTCGCCATCTCCTCGGAAACAGCGATGCAAAATGCCTGATCACCGAAACGCCACTGGCGAAAAGGTACGAGGAAATCAGGGAGGATATTCCGCTCTGCAATCATATCATTACTACCAGTGGCCTTGATACCTCTTGCCTATTCAGAGAGATAATCGAGAAAGGGCCTTTTACCCTTGAGATGCCGGATATTGCTGATGACGATCCGGCTGTGATGATCTATACTGCCGGCCTCACGGGCAGGCCTCTTGGCGCAGTACTTACCAATGGCAACCTTCTGTCCCAATCTGATCTTCTCTGGAGTGTATATAATGCCACAGAAGCAGACCGGGGGCTTGCTGTTATTCCTCTTTTTCATGCTTTCGGTGCCGTGGCCAATATGTTAGCTGCCATCCGAATTGGTGCCAGCATCGTTCTCTTAGATCGGATCACCATGGATGCCATTTTCAGTACTATCGAGAAGGAAAAGGTCACCTATATTGCTGCTGTACCCCGGCTTTTTTTAGGCATGATTATGCATAGCGATGCAGAAAAATATGATCTAAGTTTAATAAGCTTCTGCATCACCGGTGGTTCGATGATGCCGCCTGAATTTATTCCGGTGTTCGAGCAGAAATTTAACGTCATCTTGAGAGAAGGTTATGGTCTCACAGAGGCATCCCCAGTATGTTCCGTGGGCAGGCGAGATATGGCGCACAAGCCGGGATCGATCGGAACTGTCATCCCCGGCGTTGAAGCCAAGGCAGTTGATGATCGGGGTAACGAGGTCCCTCGCGGTGAAATCGGAGAACTTGTCATCAGGGGCGTCAATGTGATGAAAGGTTACTATAAGAATGAGGAGGCAACTGCGCAAGTCATCAGGAACGGCTGGCTCTACACGAGTGATCTTGCCAGGATCGATGAGGATGACTACATTTTTCTCACAGGACGAAAGAAACGCATGATCATAACCAGCGGCTTCAATGTCTATCCTCGGGAGGTCGAGATCATACTGGGACTTCATCCTGCTGTGCAGGCGTCGATGGTAATCGGAAAACCCGATCTCATGAGAGGAGAAATTGTGAAGGCCTTAATTGTGAGGAATCCGGATATACAGGCAAATGAAAGGGAGCTTACGCGGCATTGCAGGACTTATCTGTCATCCTACAAGGTGCCGCGTGCAATAGAATTTGTTGAATCCATTGACGTGCATAGTGTTTCATAGGGATCAGCAAGAAATAATCTGTCGTTTAGCAGAAAACAAAATTCAAGATATTTTAACGTAAGGAGGTTCTTAAGTATGAGAGAAGTTGTGATTGTGAGTGGTGCGAGAACTGCTGTTGGTAGTTTTGGGTGCGCCCTCAATGGGGTTAGGACTGTTGATCTGGGTTCGCTGGTTATCAAAGAGGCTGTCAAGAGAGCCGGATTGCGACCTGTCATCAGTGATTCTGTTAAAGCTGCCCGTCCCGATGTCTTCGGCGAGTTTGACATGACGGACATCAACAAGAAATACTACGATTATGACCGGGCATTGAAACCGGTCTATTTCGACGAATGCATTATGGGAAATGTGCTCCAGGCGGCCCTCGGACAGAATCCGGCACGACAGGCGAGCATATATGCGGGCCTGCCGGAAGAGACCAATGCATTTACCATCAATAAGGTATGTGCTTCCGGTATGAAGGCCATAACCCTGGCGTCACAGATAATCAACTCTGGTGACGCGGATGCAATCGTCGCAGGCGGCATGGAAAACATGAGCAATGCACCGTTCGTTCTTCCGGATGCCCGCTGGGGATACCGCATGAGTATGCCGTTCGGCAAGATTACGGATGTCATGGTGTATGACGGCCTCTACGAAATATTCAACAACTACCACATGGGTTTTACCGCGGAAAATATCGCGGCAAAATACGGGATCACCAGGCGGGAGCAGGATGAAATTTCCCTGATGAGTCATCAGAGGGCAAGGGTTGCCATAGCCAATGGTACATATGCCGAGGAGATTGTCCCTGTTGTCATCCCTCAGAAGAAAGGCGATCCCACTATTTTTAAAGTTGACGAACGCCCCATGGATACCTCAATGGAGAAGATGGCCAAACTGGCGCCTGCTTTCAAGAGGGACGGAGGAACTGTAACAGCCGGGAACTCGTCGGGAGTTAACGACGGTGCGGCGGCTGTAGTTGTCATGAGTGCGGAAAAGGCGAAAGAACTCGGCTTGAAACCACTGGCGAAGATCAAAGGATTTGCCGCGGGCGGTGTTGATCCGGCTTACATGGGATTGGGTCCCATCCCGGCGACACGGAAGGTTTTCAAGAAACTCGGTTTGACCATGAAAGATATCGATCTGATTGAACTCAATGAAGCCTTCGCGGTCCAGGCTCTAGCCTGTATCAGAGAGCTGAAGATTGATATGGACAAGTGTAATATCAACGGCAGCGGTATCTCCATCGGCCATCCCATTGGTTGTACGGGCGCCAGGATTACCTACACCTTGGCCATGCAGATGAAGAAGAAGAACCTGAATCTCGGCCTGGCTACACTGTGTATAGGTGGCGGGCAGGGCATGGCCATAGTTCTCGAAAGAGTATAGGGCGCTTATGGATCCAGAATTCATTGACAGCCTTGTTGTAAAAAATAGCACGAAGATTATTTTTCTCATCATGGACGGGCTCGGCGGCCTGCCTATAGGACAAGGGAATCAAACGGAGTTGGAGGCGGCGAAGACACCCAACATGGATGCCCTCGCCGCAAAATCCGTATGCGGGCTTCTGGACCCTGTTGGATATGGGGTTACACCGGGCAGCGGACCAGCCCACTTCGCCCTCTTTGGGTACGATCCGATCAAGAACAACATCGGCCGGGGGATACTGGAGGCGGCAGGTATTGACTTTCCCATGACCGAGCGTGACCTCCTCACCAGGATCAACTTTGCCACGATCGACAAGAATGGTGTTATCGTTGACCGTCGGGCCGGCCGGATCGACAACGAGACGAATAAGAGAATCTGCAGAAAGCTGCAGGATAAAATCCGGAAAATATCGGATGTCGAGGTCATCTTTGAACCAGTCAGAGAACACCGTGCCCTCTTAGCCCTGAGAAGGGATCGCCTACGGGAGGAGATTCAGGAGACGGACCCGCAGAAGACGGGAATTTCGGCTTTACCGCCGAAAGCCCTCATCCCGGAAGCGGAAGAAACGTCCGGTATTCTTCAGAAGCTCGTCGATAAGGCAAGGGAAGTGCTTTCCGATGAAAAGAAAGCGAATATGCTCCTCCTCCGTGGCTATTCTACGTATAGAAGGTATCCGTACTTAAGCGAGCGATTCGGCCTCAATGCCTTGGCCATTGCCACCTATCCTATGTACCGCGGCATTGCACGGCTGCTGGGCATGGTTATTGGCCCTCAGCCCGATTCCCTCAAAGGGGAAATCATGGCCCTACGGGAAAACTACGGGACGTATGACTTCTTCTTCATTCATGTGAAGGCAACAGATTCGCGGGGCGAGGACGGCAATTTCGATGCCAAGGTGAAGGTTATCGAAGAGGTAGACTCCCTGGTCCCCATGGTTACGGATCTCAAACCTGATGTTTTGGTTATTACAGGGGACCACTCCACACCGGCGGCACTTGCCTCACATAGCTGGCATCCGTTGCCAGTACTCCTTTGCTCGGCAACCGCGAGGCCGGACCGGGTTAAGCGATTTGGCGAAGGGGACTGTATCTCAGGTGGTTTGGGGAGGATGCCGACGGTCCATCTGATGGGGCTCGCCTTGGCCCATGCCGGAAGGCTTGAGAAGTTCGGGGCATAGAATTATAGGAAAGGCTCTGCAAAAAAAGTTCAGTCGAAAAAAATCCCCTCAACCTTACCCTTGCCAAAGGGAGGATGGGGGGATTTTTTGGTTGCGGCTATTTCGTTTTTCTTTTTTCCAGCTCCTCGGCTCTCAGCTGCTTGCGTAGGATTTTCCCTACATTTGTTTTCGGCAACTCTTTGCGAAACTCAATCTCTGTGGGAAGTTTGTAAGCTGCAAGCTTCGTTTTGCAGTATTCTATTAGTTCTTCCTGGGTGGCTGTCTGTCCCTCCCGCAGGACTACGAAGACCTTTACGTTTTCTCCTCTCCTGGGATCAGGAATTCCGATAGCACACGCTTCCTGCACCTTGGGATGTTCGTAGAAGACCTCATCAATGTCCCGCGGATAGATATTGAATCCGCCGGAGATGATCATATCCTTTTTTCGATCCACGATATAGAAATACCCGTCCTCATCGATCTTGGCGATGTCTCCTGTGTAACACCAGCCGTTACGAAGCGTGTTTGCCGTCTCGTCCGGCATGTCTTTGTAGCCCTTCATAACTTGCGGTCCCTTGATGATCAGCTCTCCAGGCTCCCCTATCGGCATATCTGTCACACCATCGTCAAGGCTGACGATACGGCACTCAGTATCTGAGATGGGCACACCGATGCTGCCGACCTTACGGACACCGCCGAAGGGATTGATATGGGTAACCGGTGTCGTTTCTGTCAAGCCGAATCCCTCAACAATCACGGCCCCTGTTATTCTCTCAAATTCATGGATGACTTCTACGGGGAGAGGAGCGCTTCCGGAAAAGGCGCCTCTGATGCAACTCATGTCAGTTTTTTTCAGGTCAGGGTGATTGAGCATTCCGATGTACATGGTAGGCACGAGTGCTGAAAATGTGGGCTTGAATTTTCCTATGGCCTCCAGAAGAGGCTCGGGCTGGGGCCTCGGGACCAATACCTGACTTGCACCGGTGTGGACAGCAAAATTCATCGCTGTCGAAAGGCCAAATACGTGGAAATAAGGCAGCGCCCCCAGGACTGTTTGCATTCCCTTCTCAAATTGGGGAAACCACGCTTCCAACTGCTGGACCTGTTTGCTCAGGTTGGCATGGGTGAGCATTACGCCCTTCGATACCCCTGTCGTGCCTCCTGTGTATTGGTACATGGCCACATCCTCGAAACCTAATTGAACAGCCGGCGGTCTCTGCGGATACTTGGCAATACAATCTTTCCACTTAAATACATCCGGCGCCTCTTTGACATCTGCGGCTAATTTTTTCTTTTTCGCAATGAGAGGGAAAAGAAGGCTCTTGGGAAAAGGCAGATAATCACCTATGGAGGTGTATACGATCTGCTTGATCTTTGTTTTGGACCGAAGATCAATCATCCGATTTGCCAGCAGGTCAAGGGTGATCAGGGCTTTAGAACCGGAGTCATTGAATTGATGCTCAAGCTCGCGGTCCGTATAGAGAGGATTATTCATCACGGCAATTGCGCCGATCTTCAATATGGAAAAATAAGCCACTACGCAGGGTATCAGGTTAGGCAGGAGAATCGCCACAGCATCGCCCTGATTGATGCCGAAATCAGCGAGGCATGTTGCAAATCTGTCCACCATCTCCTTTAATTGACGATAAGTGAGGCTATATCCCTGGAATGTGATCGCCGATTTATCGGCAAACTCCCTCGCCGTCCTGTCGAGGATATCCGGCATGCATATCTCTTCGTAACTGATTGTATCCGGCACTCCCTTTTCATAGAACTTCAGCCATGGTTTGTCCTGGTACCTGATCTTCTGAGCCATATGCATGCCCTCCTTTTTTTAATAAGTGTTTATTTATGGTAATACACCATTAAAGTTGCACTAAACTTTGTTCTTTGACAACTCGCTGAGACAAGAGTTTACGGAGTGAGGTTACTAAATTTTCACTCCGGTGGTTAAACCGCCATTCTATCTCTTTC
>JBEKXK010000086.1:0-15566 GCA_049512055.1 Syntrophales bacterium
GTCTTCGGTAGTCGCCTTCTTATCCAAGCCTAACAACTTGTAATAGTCTTCTGCCATAAGCTACCTTTCTGATCCCAACTGTAATTTCTTGAAAGACATGAGAAAATGTAACACACATTTTCTAGATCATAACTTACCCATTCCTTTCCAATTGTCAAGGATTGCCCTTGATTACCATTACCAAGACTTTCCATACGAATCGCAACATTCTGAGTTCAATAGTAGTCCATGGAATTCCAAAATTAGGAAGCGACAAAGTCTTATCGTGAACATAAATGATGGTGAAGAAACTCTACTATCAATGGGATATTACAATTAGAATTTAAAGCTAAACATCAGGTAATTTGAAGAGGTCTCAGGATCATGCCAAAAGGATACGGAGCTTATCTCTTTCAGATGCTCTATGAAGTCTTCTCGTGCTTTCTTGTTATATTTGTGAGCACTGCTCACCGCACTGTAGATGTTGCCAGTGTACCAGCCGACTTCGAAGAACGTCACGATTCCCCCGGCAACATAATTCTCGTGACGGAAAAGCTCTATGGCACCGAATATAAATGCGCCGTTCAAAAGAAATGCCACCAGCGCATCCATTGGTCTTTCCGTGTAAAGATGGCCGGCACCCGGAAGGATTGCTGCGAGAGTACCTGCCGTGGCAGGCGATTTCCTGGGCAGATCATCAATATGCAGAAGCTCCGACGCTATGATGGCTGCCGATCCCGACAGCCGGCTGTCTTTCGGAACAAGGGAAAATGTTTCTCTGGCCTTCTGCCATTCCTCCATTTCCATATGGACGATGGCGCTCTGGTAGATGGCCTTATCGGCAAATTCACTAGATTTTGATGTGATCACCCCTTCAAAGCTTGAGAGTGCATCCAGGTGTCGCCTCAGTTGCTTTTCTGCCATCCCCTTTAAGTACAGGGCTCCCGGTATCATCCGGCTTGCGGGATATTTTATGGTAAAGGTAGTGAACGCCTCGCAAGCTTCCTGCCACCTCTTAGCTCTGTAATAACTTTCGCCGATTCTGTAATTGCATGTCTCAACCAACTCGTTCTCGGGGAAAAAGTAAGTAAATCGCTTGTACTCGCTGATGGCCCGATAATAATCCCGTTCGGCAAAGAGTGCTTCCGCAAAGGAAAATTGACTACCAGCTTCAATGACATGGGTCTCCGCTGCCCCTGCCATATCCGGAGAAATTAAGATAGTCGTAATTGCCATCGCACAAACGATTAGCCACGGATATATGCTATCAGAAAATTTCATGAAAAATTGATTTATAGATTCCTATCTTTATGGGAACGACAGAAGGAAGAATTGAAAACCACAGAAATGAGAATTTCGGGCCTTCCTTTGTTATGCTGTTCGTCCCATATGAAAGGCTTTGAGGTTCACTTCGATGGCTTTCTTGGGAAAGCACCCACGGATAACCTTCTCCCAAAGCAATATGTCAAACTGACGCAGATAGAATGACAGAACTCCCAAGAGGGCCGTATTCTCTGTTCTTACGTCTCCTGCTTTTAGCGCTATATTATTGGCATTAACAACTTTCACAATCTTGAAGATTTTCGTTACTATCTCCATGATGTTGTTAGGATAAGAGGCGTCGCCGAGGTTAACGGATGGGGGATATATTTCCCTTTCACTTATGATAATGCCGCCTCCCGGCTTCAGAAAATCAAGATAACGCAGTGTTTCCAATTTTTCAAATGAGACGAGGATATCGACGTCTCCCTTTCTTGCGATGGGAGAATAGACCTTATTGCCGTATCGCACATGGCTGGTTACACATCCGCCTCGCTGGGCCATCCCGTGGACCTCACTTTTCTTGACATCCAGGCCGGCTTCCATCATAACGTGACATAAGATATCACTCGCGCGGAGTATTCCCTGGCCACCGACTCCGGCAAGAAGGATGCTCCTGACATTGCCATTGCTTTTCATAGGATCATATCACCTCGAGCACGGCACCGACATTGCACACCTGCTCGCATAGCGTGCAGCCTGCGCAAAGCTCGTTATCAATGGATGCCACACCTTCCTGCTTTTTTGCATTCCTCTTGACTGTCTCTCTTGGCATATCTTCGAACTTCATCCATGAGATTGCCGGACATCCAAGGCCAACGCAGGCCTTGCAACCGATACACCTATCCATATCAACCTTGAATGTTTTTCGGATAACCTCCATCTCTCGTTTGAACAACACACAGGCTCTCTGTGATATGATGACGGAGGCACCCGGCCTTGCCAATTCTTCTTTCAGCACCCTCCGCGTTCTCTTAATATCATAAGGATCTATTACACGCACACTATCTATCCCCAATGCCGAAGCCAGCTTCGTAAAATCAAGCTCTTTTGTTTTTTCCCCCTGCAGAGTATATCCGGTAGCCGGATGGTCCTGCATGCCCGTCATGGCTGTTGTCCTGTTATCGCAAATGACAATGACAGCGTCACTCTTGTTATAGGCCATATTCAAGAGGGGCGTGATGCCGGAATGAATAAAGGTGGAGTCCCCAATAACGCCGACAACCTTTCCCTTTCCTTTATCCTTTAATGCCTTGCTCATGCCATGCGCCATGCCGATACTCGCCCCCATGCAGATACAAGCATGTAAACCTTCCAAAGGCTTCATGAAAGATAGGGTGTAACAGCCAATGTCACCTGCGACAAAGGTCTTTAGTTTTCCCAGGACATAGAACAGTCCCCTATGGGGACAACCCGGACAAAGATTCGGTGGTCTCGGCGGGATTGTCACTTCCGGTATGATTGACTTGGAAATCTTTTTACGCTTAATGGCCGCGTGAATCACGCCGGGATCAAATTCATTTGTGTAGGGAAAGATGTCCTTCCCTATCACCTTGATACCCAGCGCCTTGACCTGCTCTTCAATAAAGGGATCGAGTTCTTCGACTACATAGATTTTCTTAACCTTAGCAGCAAATTCATGAATGAGGCCGGATGGCAGCGGATAAACCATACCGAGCTTCAAATATGATAAATCGGGAAAGGCATCCTTCGCATAGTTATAAGGCATACCGGCCGTAATGATCCCAATTTCAGGATTGTTGATTTCTATCCTGTTTGCGGGAAAAGTTTCAGCAAATTCTCGGAGCCTATGGAGCCTATTTTCCACCTCTTTCCTTCTGACACGCGCATACGCGGGTACCATGACATACTTAGCTGCATTGATTTGTATTGCCGTTGAATCCCTGGCAGTTGATAGGTCACCTAAAGATACGACGGATTTTGAATGGGAAACACGTGTAGTTGTCCGGAAGAAAACAGGTGTGTCAAATTTTTCACTCAAATCAAAGGCTATCTTGATGTAATCCTTTGCCTCCTGACTATCTGCAGGCTCAAGCATAGGTATTTTTGCAAATTTGGCGTAATTGCGGTTATCCTGTTCATTTTCAGAACTGTGCAAGGACGGGTCATCCGCAGTGATGATAACGAGAGCTCCGTTAGTTCCGGTATAGCTCAATGTGAACAACGGGTCTGCGGCTACATTGACGCCGACATGTTTCATGACAACCATGGCCTTTGCTCCCGCCAACGCAGCCCCTATGCCTACTTCCAGGGCGACCTTCTCATTGGGAGACCATTCGGCATAAACTCCGTCATACTTTGCAAAGTTCTCGACGATCTCAGTGCTCGGCGTTCCTGGATAGCCGGCTACGAAACGAACTCCGTGTTCGAAGGCACCTCTTGCAATACTCTCATTTCCTGACATCAATACTTTCATAGACCGTATTTGTCCCTACCTCATCAAAGAAAAAAGATCATCTGAAATCTCGGCGAACTTTATCTTCAGTTGATGGTTGATATTATCTTTTTCAAGAGAAGTTCCATGGACGGATCGGTAGCGCTGCTTAGGGCTTTTTGATAGTACTCTAAGGCTTTCTCTTTGTTATTCATCTCTTCGTAAATTCTTGCCATGTTTCTGTAGGTCATCCCTTCAAAGTCCCCGCTTGATTTTGAATTTGCCGCTTTCTCAAACGACTCCAGGGCACGAGGGAAATCAGTCTTCTTTTCGTAACAGTAGCCGATGCTATTGTATGCCAGGATTCTCAGGTCGCTTCCATCCGGAACTTCCTTGAGAAACTCCGTATATGCATTTATTGATGCATCCACATCTCCAAAGTTGTAGTACATATTTCCCATTTGATAATACGACATCATGGCAGCCTTTGATCCAGGATATTGAGTTATGACGTCGTTATACATCTTTATATTGTTTTGATCGGGTTTACCTCCCTGACGAGCAGCTTTCATACCGGCAATATTGGCTATCGCATAAAGCCTCTGCGCTTTATCCTCATAATTCATCCTGTATAAGTACCAGCCGGAACATATTATGACTATTGAAATTACAATTGCCGATGCCAGATAAATCTTTAACTTATTAGACGATATATAGGCCGCGACCTTATTTAACGCCGCCTGGAAGGAATCCGGTTTTTCAATTTCCTTTTTTGTGATTTTTCTTGCCATATCGATTTCC
The DNA here is from genome assembly GCA_049512055.1 of Syntrophales bacterium. Taxonomy (GTDB): domain Bacteria; phylum Desulfobacterota; class Syntrophia; order Syntrophales; family UBA2185; genus Fen-1135. The sequence continues at coordinate 4,496 of JBEKXK010000086.1, forward strand.
TATCAAAATTTCATTTGCATTTGTTCGTTGACTTTTTCAAGGATGAAGCATGGAATCCTTACAATCTTGCCCAGGTTGTTTGTGCAGGCATGAACCGTGTAACCTTCAACAAGTGCCTTTTCCCTGTCTTCATTCCAGATCGTATAGATAAATTTCATACTCGCCCTTTTGAGATATTCCAATTCAGTTTCAACGACGATGATCTGGTCATATTTCGCTGGAAACAAATAGTTGCAATACACTTCGGTCAAGGGCAGATTATAACCCTGTGCTTCCATCTCAGCATAGACTATGCCCACACTTCTGAGGAGTTCCGTGCGCCCGATTTCAAACCATTTAATATAATTCGTGTGATAGACGATTCCCATGGCGTCGGTATCTGCGTAAATGACACGTATATTAAAATGGTTTCTCTTCAATAAATGCCCTCCAGTTTTCTATGAAGTGATCCATCAGTAGGTAACCCGGAGAGACCTTCAAGCCATGTCGCAGTGCCGATTTTTCGCTGAACGTTAAGTCTTTTCTTAAATTCTCGCCTTTTACAGACGACAGTACCGCAAAGGGAGATGGGTCTGACGAATGGGTCCTCAGGCTGATGGGCGTGGGGTGATCGCTTAGAACCAGCAGCCGGAAGGGAGACAGTGCGTGAATGTCATTCAAAATGGCGCCTACAATCTTCTCATCAAAATCTTCAATCGCCCGGATCTTTCCAGCTACATTGCCTTCATGTCCCATTTCGTCAGGGGCCTCGACATGCACGAATACAAGATCGGTGTCTCTTAAGGTATCGAGAGCCTTTCCTGCCTTTCCAATATAGTTGGTATCTATATAACCTGTCGCACCGTCGACGCGTATGACTTTAAGGCCGGCGTAAATACCGATGCCATTCAAAAGGTCAACAGCCGATATCATGCCCCCATTCAAGCTATATCTGTCTGTGAGTTTGGTAAATTTCGGTACCCTGCCCTGTCCCCAAAGCCATATCGAATTTGCTGGCCTCTTGCCTGCTGCGATGCGTAGCCGGTTCACAGGATGATCGCGCAAGAAAACCTGCGAACGCTCCATGAGCCCTCCTATTTCTTCCTTCCCTTTGCCTCGGGGCAGATAATCCTTGACCGCTTTACCGGTGATATCATGGGGAGGTGTTGTCTCAAGTAGTGCTTTACCATCCCTCCAAACGAAGAGGTGCCTATAACTCACACCAGGATAGAATTGAAAGTTTTTGCTACCCAGCTCATCGTTGATGTCATTTATGATTATCTTCGCTTCTTCTGTCGTTATATGTCCGGATGTAAAGTCTTCCATTATATATTCTGCATCTCCCCTAAGGGTCACAAGATTGCAGCGGAAGGCCACGTCATCGACTCCGAGCCGAACTCCCATGTTGGCCGCTTCCAAAGGCCCTCGACCGGTATAGCATTCAATAGGGTTATAACCGAGGAGGCTCATGATCGCCACATCACTGCCAGGAGATAGACCGGCAGGTATAGTATCGATCAAACCCAATGTTCCTTCTTTCGCGACCCTGTCCATATATGGGGTATATGCGTATTCGAGCGGTGTCTTGCCGTCGAGTTCCTTTAGGGGATAATCCGCCATACCATCGCCGAGGAGGATGATGTATTTCATTACAGCTTAATTGCTCCTCAAATAGATAATTGTGATGAGGTTAAAAAGGTCGTCTCCTCGAAAGCATTACAACCTTTCGTCCTCAATTCTTATCAACATCGTCTTTCCGTGAATGATTTCAAGTTGGTCTATTTCCGTAATCGCTTTCTGAACATTTTCTTCCTTCGATTTGTGTGTAGTCATGACAATAGGAACAGGCCCTGCCTTCTGCCTGCCTTTTTGGATAACTGCGGCAATGCTTATGTCATTCGCGCCGAGAATTCCCGCTATTCTGGAGAGAACGCCTGGCCGGTCCAGCGCGGAAAAGCGGATATAGTAGTTTGTAATGATTTCTTCAAATGGCATTAGTTTAATATCATCGATCACATTCTCTCGGAGTGAACGGGCTGGTACGCGTCCCGATATGCCTCTCTGCAGATTGCGTGAGATATCGATTACATCACCTACTACAGCGCTTGCAGTGGGCATCATTCCTGCACCCTGGCCATAGAGAAAGACTGAATCAGCCGCATCACCGACAATATGAAATGCATTGAAATTTCCATTGACGTTTGCCAGAAGATGGTTAAGTGGGATCATAGTCGGGTGAATCCTTGCCTCAATGCAGTCGCCCCTCATGATGGCAATAGCAAGCAGCTTGATCCGATACCCGAGTTCCCTGGCAAATTCGATGTCCTGCTGGCTGATGCCTGATATGCCTTCTCTGGGAACATCCTCAAGCCTTACCCTTTTGCCGTATGCCAATGATAACGTGATGGCAAGCTTGTGAGCCGTATCGATACCTTCGATATCGAATGTCGGATCGGCCTCCGCGAATCCGAGCTTCTGGGCTTCCTTCAGCACGACCTGGAAGGATTTCTTCTCATCCGTCATTTTGCTCAATACATAATTTGCCGTTCCGTTGATAATGCCAAAAATCGATTTTATGCGGTTTGCCGCCAGGCTTTCCTTCAGGGTCTTAATGATGGGGATTGTGCCGCCTACACTGGCTTCGAAGCCGATGTCCACCTGTTCTGCTTCAGCGGCTTGGAATATTTCATTACCGTATGTAGCTAAGAGGGCTTTATTGGCGGTCACTACGTGTTTTCTTTTCCGGATAGCCTCAAGGATGAAAGAGCGCGCAGGTTCATACCCGCCTATCAGTTCTATGACTATAGATATTTCAGGATCGTCCAGGATCGCTTTTACATCCGCAGTTAATAAATCCTTATCTACGGCAACAAGTCTTGGCGTTGTTATGTCGAGATCGACAATCTTCTTTAAGAAGAGCCTCGCGCCTAAGCGATTTTCGATGACCTCACCGCTGTCTTGAAGGAGCTTTACAACCCCTGTTCCTATGGTGCCGAACCCGATTAATCCGATAGTTATTGTTTTCATAACTCCGTGCCCGTATCAAGTTCCAGATTTCTCGTATATCCGAACCCAACCGAAAGGACGATTTTGTTCCGTGGAAGCAAATGCTGCCACTTCTATAACAGTTAGCACACACTTGTCAAAACAAATTAAGTTCTTGTCTAACCGGTTTTTGCAAGCTCAAATCTGCCTCCCCATCTGTGCAGGAGGACTTTTTTCAGCAATGCATACTTGCCGTCATCCAGACCCGAAATTTTCTCCGCAAGCGCAAAAGCATCTGTTCTTGCCTCAGCGAGAATGTGTGCGTCTCTCAGGATATGGGCAATGCGGAAATCGGCAACTCCTGACTGCCTGGTTCCGACAAATTCACCTGGCCCCCTGATGGCCAAATCCTCTTCGGCGATTTTAAAACCGTCATTTGTCTCTTCCATGACCCGTAGCCTTTTTATGGAATCTTCAGAGCCTCTGCGATGCGACATCAATATGCAGAATGACGGAATATCGCTCCTCCCAACTCTCCCCCTCAATTGATGCAGTTGTGACAATCCAAATCTCTCTGCATGTTCTATCACCATTAGGGACGCATGGGGTATGTCAATCCCCACTTCAATGACTGTTGTGGAAACGAGGATGTCTATATCTCTGTTTACGAAACCTGCCATTGTTTCGTCCTTGTCTTTTCCTTTCATACGGCCGTGGATAAGCCCCACCCGGCGGTCAGGGAAGATTTCCTTTTGCAGATGCTCGGCCATCTTAGTGGCATCTCTGAGATCCAGGTTTTCAGATTCTTCAACCAACGGATAGACAACGAAAACCTGATTTCCCTTCCTGAGTTCCATCCTCATGATCTCATAGACCCTGCTGCGTTCCTCTTCAAAGAAAACCTTTGTCCGAATCTCTTTTCTCCCGGGGGGACATTCATCAATGACAGAAATATCCAAATCGCCATATACAGTCATGGCAAGTGTCCTTGGAATGGGAGTGGCGGTCATGACCATAACATCGGGGTTTACACCCTTCTCTCTCAGTAATGCCCTCTGTACAACTCCGAAGCGATGCTGTTCGTCGATAACAACCAAACCCAGCTTGCTGAAAGTCACATCCTTCTGGATCAATGCATGGGTTCCGCATATGATGTGTGTATTTCCTTTCCTTATCCCTTCAAAAATTTCCTTTCTTTCCGTGTTCTTCATGCTGCTCGTCAGCAAGACGGCCTTGAAGTCGAGGTCGCGAGACCAGTCTTTGATGCGGTTGTAGTGCTGCTCAGCAAGGATCTCAGTCGGCACCATGATGGCCGCCTGATAGCCGTTACCGCAAGCAGTGATCATTGCCGCCATGGAAACTACTGTCTTGCCGCATCCCACATCACCCTGGAGAAGTCTATTCATGCCGGAGGACCTCGCCATATCACCTTCGATCTCTGCAATGACCCTCTTTTGCCCATCGGTTAATGTGAAGGGGAGAATCCTGTAGAATTTTTGAAGTATGTGTCCTTGCGTCTTAAATGCTATACCCCCGACGAAGGTGTTTGCCATTCTTTTTAGGGCCATACCCAACTGAAGAAAGAAGAATTCATCGTAAATCAGCCTTCGGTGGGCATCCGAGCGCATTTCATTGAAGGCTTCGATCCGCTCATCACTTGCGGGAAAATGAATGCTGCGCACGGCATTCTTAATATCCTGAAGATGGCGTTTCTTACAAATTTCGTGAGGTATGGGGCTTAAGACATATTGTGAATATTGATCGACGGCATGTGCCATAATCCTTCTTATATATTTCTGGTGAAGACCCTCTGTTTCTGAATAAACCGGCACGATTCTTTTGAAGTTGATCAAATCTTCCCCGTTTTCGTCATCGTCAAGAACCTCAAAATCCGGGTGGACCATGTCCTTGCTGGCAAGGTAACTGCTCACTTCACCGTTCATTATCACCCGCATGCCCTTCTTAAGAATGGTTCTCAGGTAAGTTGGATTACTACGAAACCATTTTGCCGTAAGGAGCCCGCTGCCGTCTTCGATGGTTACTTCATATGCCTTTCTATTTCTATACGATCTGTATAGAGCGCTCGCAACATGACCGATGACTGTCGCCCTGCTGCCCACCACGACCGATTTAATATCCGTGACTATACGCCTGTCTTCGTATCTTCGCGGCGCAAAATAAAGCAGATCGGCAACTGTTTTCAGACCTTTTTTCTCAAGAAGCAGTGCCATCTTGGGCCCCACGCCCTTCACAAACCTCAGAGGGAGGGACAATTTTTCTAAACTTATCTCGCCGTTTTTCAGATCTTGTGGTTCTATCTCTTCTCGCATGCAAGAAATTCCACTCGCAGCGACGATCCCCCTGAGCTTCTCTACGACGAGCATTGCCTTGTCTATGCGTTCCTTTTTATCTTCAAGCGGCAATCCATCAAAGCCGGCGATTACTTCCTCAAAGCCGGAAATCATATTTCTATATCTCGTATCTGCTTCATTCCCACCCGCATTTATGAACGAGACATTTTTCAGCTGATCTAAGAACAGTCTCATTGTTGTTTCAAAGTCCTTAATAAGGGGCAGATGCCTGTATGATTCTCTTGATGAGAATAATAAGGGGGCTTCGATCTTCTCAAGTATGGCAATTAATGATTCCATGGGATATCAGGTCTTCAAAGTTTAATATTAATATAATAATTTCAAGTACAAGGACTGAATTCAGTTAGCAGATATTGAATCTTTTCGCAAGTAAAGAATTGACACGAGAAAGCAATTACGATACAAGTCATCGCCATCTCAGAGGGTCACCGGAAATAATATGCAGGAAAAAATGTCTTATAAGGATGCAGGTGTTGATATAGACAAAGCCAATCTCTTTGTCGACAAGATCAAAACCATGACAAAAGCAACTTTTCGCAAGGAAGTAATGAGTTCTATCGGCGGTTTTGGAGGACTGTTTCGCCTGGATGTGGGAAAATATAATAATCCTGTTCTGGTGTCGTCCACGGATGGCGTGGGGACAAAGCTAAGAATTGCCCAGATGATGGCAAAGCACGACACCATCGGTATCGACCTCGTGGCGATGTCTGTGAACGATGTCGTAGTGCAGGGAGCTGAGCCCCTTTTCTTTCTGGACTACATCTCTACGGGCATGATCAATGTGGAAAGAGATGTTAAGATCATCGAAGGCATTGTTAAAGGCTGTCAGGAGGCTGGTTGCGCCCTCATCGGGGGGGAGACGGCGGAAATGCCGGCATTCTACAAAGATGATGATTATGATCTGGCCGGATTCTGTGTCGGCATAGTTGAGGCCGAGAAGATTATTGATGGCTCGGAAATCCGCGTAGGGGACAGGATCATCGGCATTGCATCCAACGGCGTTCATAGCAATGGCTTTTCCCTGGCCAGAAAGGTTCTGTTTGAAAATGGCAGACTCGGTGTTGACGACAAGCTTGACGATCTGCCGCATTCCATAGGCATGGAGCTTCTCCGTCCGACAAAGATTTATGTGAAATCCCTTTTGAATCTGATCAAAAATTTCAACATCAGAGGTATTGTCCACATAACTGGCGGCGGATTCGTAGACAATATACCTCGCATCTTGCCTAAGGCCTGTCGCGCCGTTATTCTTAGAGACAGCTGGGACATACCGCCGATTTTTGCGATTATCAAGAAAATGGGAAATATTGATGATGGAGAAATGTACAGGGTTTTTAACATGGGTATAGGCATGATGTTAGTTACGACTGAGAAAGAGGCGTCCGAAGCAACGGAGCGCCTCGAAAATTTGGGGGGGCATGCGTATGCCATCGGTTTCATAGATCGGAAAGACGAAGACCAACCATCCGTATCATTTATCTAACGGTATGAAACAAAAAATAAAATTGGGAGTGCTCGTCTCAGGGAGCGGGTCCAATCTCCAAGCGATCATAGACAATATAGAGAAGGGTCTCCTTGACGGGGAGATTAAGGTCATTATCAGCAATAACGCCGATGCATATGCTCTCGTGCGGGCTAAGAAACATAATATTCCATGCGCGATTGTCAAGCATTCCGATTTCAAAAGCAGGGAAGATTTTGACCGGAGGATGATCGATGTCCTTAATTCATTTTCCGTTGATCTGGTAGTGATGGCCGGATTCATGAGACTTTTAACGCCCCTCTTCCTGAATGCGTTTCCCATGAAAATAATGAATATACACCCTGCGATCCTTCCCGCCTTCCCCGGTATTCATGCTCAGAAGAGAGCTGCTGACTATGGCGTAAGATTTTCGGGTTGTACTGTTCATTTTGCCGACGAGGGTGTAGACTCCGGCCCTATTATTATTCAAGCCATAGTTCCCGCCTACGATGATGACACGGAAGATACTCTCGCTGCCAGAATATTAAGGGAAGAGCACAGGATATATCCTCAAGCCATTCAATTTTATGCGGAAGGCAGAATCGAAGTGAGCGGGAGAAAAGTCAGAATAAGAGGGAGTGAGCGGATCCCAGAAACACCCCTTCATAATCCTCCCGTGACAGCCTTTTGACTTGCCCATTCTTATGGCCTGCATCTATCTTCAGAAATACATTAAGAGCAAGCATAGATTTCGGGCATTACTGACATTTCAACATTTTCTTTAGGAATATGTACGATACTGTTGTGATCGGTAATGATTTAAGCTCCTTAGTCGCCGCTGCTATGATATCACATCATGGCGGAAAGACCGTACTCTTATCTGAAGGTGATGCGAGATATGTTTACTCGGATTATGGGTATACTTTCAATATCGATCCCCTGCCGTTGACTGGTTTTGGCCCGGCACAGACATGTTCACGCCTTCTGGCAAATCTTGGCATGCCAGTCACAGAATGTTCGGGTCTGCAGTTATTGAATCCCGGTCTTCAAATTATCCTTTCCGATCACAGGATAGATTGCTTCAATGGCGTGGAAGAATTTCTCAATGATATGGACAGAGAATTTTCCGGTGAGAGAGATGAGATTCGCAAACTGTACGCGTCGGTTTTGAAGATCAGCAATCTTGTGGAGCAGAGAATCACGGAAAAACCGTTTTCATGCAGAACAAAGTTTGATGAGTTCATTTCTGTTATGAAGAGCATCCCCGTAATTTTGAAGGAAAGGTTATCGCTTTCAAAAAGATTTAAAGCGATTGCAAAGAATCCTTCATTGACCCGGATATTCGAGGCAAAGAACGCTATTCTTTCAAACTTGAGCAGTAGCGAGAAGAGCCCCATTTCTATCTCGTCCGCTTACGGGCTGTCATTGCCCCTGAAGGGGCTGTATCATCATGTCGCCGGGAATGAAGTACTCCCGGGATTATTGAAATCTGCGTTTGAGTCTTCCGGAGGTCATCTCATAAAGAATTGTTCCGTCATGAGAATTAACATTAATAGAGAAATTGATGTCGATGTTTCCATACCCGATACATTATCTCAAATTCGCGGACGATATCTTATCGCGAGTACAAAATGGGAGAAACTCAGATTGCTTCTTCTCAATGACAGGAAATTCAAGCGCATGGAGCGAAGACTTAAATTGGTAGGATCGGCATACTATCCGTTTACCTTGCACATGGGCATACTCGAAAGATGCATCCCCGAAAAAACGGCAATTTACGTTGCCATCGTCATCGATGAGAATAGACCCGTCATGGATGATAACCTTGTTTTTGTGGAGATAAGCGCCAGAGATTGCAAAGACCGAGCTCCAGCCGGCAAGAGGGCTTTAAGTGCAACTATTTTCTTGAGAGAGAGTCCACTCGTATTAACAAATGACGAACTTAAGGAAGTCTCTCAAGTTGTTTTTTGCGCGCTCGAAAAGTTTCTTCCTTTCCTCAGGGAAAATCTCGATTTCCTCAATATCGGCATGTCTATTGACCTATCGAGAAAGTGTCAGGAGTTAGTAAACCATAAATACGCGATGCAATCGAATTCTTTGTTTGGCATGTCAAGTATATCCAATAAGACTCCCCATCGTAATGTGTTTATGACGGGGGGAATGTTACTGGCAGGTCTTGGTTTCCAAGGAGAAATAATATCCGGCATAAATGCTGCCAATTTAGTCATAGCAAAGGAGTGAGACAGGCATGGAAAATGGATTTAAAGATTTTACAATCCAGGATCTGGGGGAGAGAGCCATACCGTCGCCGGTAAATGTCAGTTATTTTACTCCCGATAGCAAGCGCATTCTTCATAATATCTATCTTGAGCATTATAAAGATGTGACTACTGCGAATGGCGTCCCCCTCTCACTTGAAGTGGCAGGTCCCCGGGAAAAGATTTTTTTTGACCCAGCGCAGACGAAGGCGGCCATTGTCACTTGTGGCGGCCTCTGCCCCGGCATCAATGACGTCATCAGGGCAATTTTCATGGAATTGTTTCACCGCTACGGAGTGAAAAACGTCGTAGGCATAAAATACGGGTTCCAGGGCTTAATACCGAAATACGGCCATCAGGTATTAGAACTGACGCCGGACATCGTCAAAGACATCCATACGTCGGGCGGAAGTATACTGTCTTCGTCGCGCGGCATGCAGGATTCTGCTGAGATGGTAAATACTCTAAAGCGCATGAACGTCGATATACTTTTCTGCATAGGAGGGGACGGCACTATGAGAGGCGCCGGATCCATTACAGAAGAGATAAAGAGGAGAAACCTCAACGTAAGTGTAATAGGAATACCGAAGACTATCGACAACGACCTTAACCTTATTCAGAAGACATTTGGATTTGATACGGCCATTTCCGAGGCCGTTAAAGCTATCGAGTGTGCTCATGCAGAAGCGAAGGGCGCACCAATGGGGATCGGCCTCGTCAAGATTATGGGGCGCCAGTCCGGCCACATAGCTTGCGGCGCAGCTCTGGCTCAGGGTGATGTCAATTTCGTGCTCATTCCTGAAGTTAATTTCGATCTGCATGGAGAACATGGCTTTCTTAAGGCTCTTGAGGATCGTCTCAAGAGAAGCGGACATTGCGTGATCCTCGTGGCAGAAGGAGCTGGACAGGAACTAATACGTCAGGACAACGAAACTATTGAGAAAGACGCTTCGGGAAACATAAGGCTGCTCGACATCGGCACGTTCCTTAAAACGGAGATAGAAATGCACTTGAAGAAAACAGGCTTGGAGATTAACCTCAAATATATAGACCCCAGTTACATGATTCGCAGCGTACCAGCCAATGCGAGCGACAGTATTTATTGCGGCGCCCTCGGTCAATATGCTGTGCATGCGGGTATGGCAGGAAAAACAAGCATGCTCGTAGGTCTGATAAAGGATGAATATGTGCACCTTCCCCTTCAGATAGTTACCTCGGGATCAAAGGTCAATCCGGAGGGCAATATATGGATGCGAGTACTCGAAACAACAGGGCAGCCTCCATCTATAAAGGCGTAACCTGCAAACCTGCATGAGCAAAAATTCAATTCCTTACAGAGTTCAAAGACAACATGATTTATGCTGGCTTCATCTGGAAGGGGAAGCTTTCGCAGATTGTTGCCGTTTTTCTGCCACTTACTCCGCGTGCTGCCATTGAACAATCCTTGCAACCCCACTTTTTGGTAGTTTTTACCTACCATTTCTCTACTTAATAATCCCTATTGTTTTCCATTATCAATGATGTCAGAAGGAAAGCGTTTAAGTGTAAGTAATTAAATTAGCACTGAGCAAAACGACGTCCGACTCCCAGAGACGAGGTTTTGACATGACAATAATGCCTTGGGACTGTCGATGAGCAAGAGATTACGAATATTAATCCTTGAAGATGTCCCTACGGATGCTGAGTTGATGATAGAGGAGCTTGCGGATGCAGGCATGACCTTTGTCTCGAAGCGGGTTGCCACAAAGGCGTCCTTTGTCAATGCGATTGCGGATTTTTCCCCGAACATTATTCTATCCGATTATTCTCTGCCCTCATTCGACGGTCTTGCGGCCTTGAAGATTGCCAGGGAGAAATGTCCTGATGTACCTTTTGTTTTTGTTTCGGGGGCCTTGGGCGAGGAGATGGCGATTGATCTTCTCAAGAAGGGTGCTACGGACTATGTTCTGAAGAACAGGTTATCGCGTTTGGAGCCGGCGGTATCCCGCGCCTTGCATGAGGTTGAGGAGCGGCGT
>JBEKXK010000087.1:0-15512 GCA_049512055.1 Syntrophales bacterium
AGAATCAATTACATCTATTCCCACCGCCTGAATCTTGGAAAGATCAGACGGGAGGAGAACATCCTTTGGTCTTTTGCACCCCATGACATATCCATGATTCTCGCCCTGGCTGGAGAAGAGCCGGAAAGTGTATTGGCAACCGGCGGAAACTACCTTCACAGAAAAATTGCCGATGTGACCACGACCCACCTTGAATTCCCGTCCGGCTTAAAGGCCCATATCTTTGTATCATGGCTTCATCCTTTCAAGGAACAGAAGCTTGTTGTCGTGGGCGAGCGGAAGATGGCGGTTTTCGATGACACGAGACCTTGGAATGAAAAGCTTCTCATCTATCCGCATGAGATTAAGTGGCAGAATTACGTCCCTGTGCCCTCTACGGCGACACCGGAATATGTCGATGTGACGGAGATGGAGCCTCTGAAGCTGGAATGCGAACATTTTCTCTACTGCATAACAACGGGACAGACGCCTCTGACGGACGGCCGGGAAGGACTGCGCGTTCTCATGGTTCTTAACGCCGGCCAGCGGTCTTTGAACGACTGCGGCAGGAAGATCGAGATCAAATCTTTCTTGGCGGGGGATAACAGACACTACCAGGTCCATCCCACTGCCATTATCGATGATAATGTCTCTATCGGAGAAGGCACCAGGGTATGGCATTTCTCCCATGTTCTCTCGGGGGCTGCCATCGGCAACAATTGCAATATCGGCCAGAACGTTGTCATCGGCCAGGATGTGGTCATAGGAAACTCCTGCAAAGTTCAGAACAACGTTTCCATATATAAAGGCGTTAGCCTTGAGGACAACGTCTTCTGCGGACCGAGCATGGTATTTACTAATGTCTTTAACCCCCGTGCTCATATAAGCCGCATGAGCAAATTGAAGCCCACGCTGATCAAGAGAGGCGCTACTCTCGGAGCCAACTGTACTATTGTGTGCGGTCATACTGTCGGTCGATCTGCATTCGTGGGCGCCGGCGCCGTCGTAACGAAGGATGTGCCTGATTATGCCCTCATGGTGGGGAACCCGGCCAGACAAAGCGGATGGATGTGCGAATGTGGAGAAAAGCTTCCCAAAAATATGAAATGCCCTGCCTGTAAGAAAAGATATGCAGTATCGAAAAAAGGCCTGCGGGTCGCGTGAAGAGGTTTTCATCGATGAAGGTGCCATTTGTGGATTTGCAGGCACAATACACGGCCATCAAGAATGAGATAGACCAGGCCGTAGCCGATGTGATCGCCAAAACGGTATTCATAGGCGGTGCCTACGTCAGTCGATTTGAGGAGGATTTTGCATCCTACTGTAACGCTCGGTGCTGTATAGGGGTGGGAAACGGCACGGATGCCCTGTATATCGTTCTCCGCGCTTTGGGCATAGGACGAGGGGATGAGGTCATCACTGCGGCGAATTCTTTCATGGCCACCGCAGAGGCAATCACCATGACTGGCGCCAAGGTTGTCTTTGCAGACTGCGATCCGGAGACGTATAACATCGATACGGAACAGGTGTCTCGGCACCTGACACCGCGGACAAAGGCAATTGTACCTGTTCATCTTTACGGCAGGCCTGCAGATATGGTGTCCATTAACAATCTTGCCGGGACGCACGGATTATTTATCGTGGAAGACGCCGCTGATGAAGCATTAGCGACCAAATGCCGGATGATTGCCAACCATGGACGGATCAGTAAGTATGACCATGAGTTCGAAGGCACTAACAGTCGGCTGGATACTCTGCAGGCAGCCATCTTGAAAGCAAAACTGGAACATCTCGACACATGGACGGAGAGGCGCAGGGCAGCAGCAGACTGCTACCGTGATTTATTGAAAGATACCCCTGTCGTGACGCCTGCCGTTTCTGAAGGCACAAGACACGTCTATCACCTTTTCGTTGTTCGTGTTAAAGACCGGGAAGCTGTCATGCGGGAACTCTCGAACTGCGGCATCGAAACGGGCATCCATTATCCCATAGCATTGCCCAACCTTATGGCCTACCGGTATTTGGGACATAGACGGAAGGATTTTCCCGTTGCCACCCAATACTCACAGGAAATACTCAGCCTGCCCATGTTTCCGGAGATCAGCGAAGAACAGCTTCAATACGTATGTAACCAAGTCAAGAACGTTATCGGTGGATGAGGAGAGGGACTTGTATGTTGAGGATCGCCCAAATAGGTGTCGGCTACTGGGGACCGAATATTCTCAGAAATCTCGTGGAAAACAAGAGATGTCGTGTGACAGCCGCAGCAGATCTTGACCCCGAAAGGCGTGACTACGTCCACAGGCTGTATCCTGCAATAAAGGTCACGGACAGCATAGACGATGTCCTAAAAGACCCGGAAACAGACGCCATCGTCATTGCCACACCTGTCGCTTCCCACTTTGATCTTGCCATGAAGGCCCTGGACGCGGGAAAACACGTCCTGATAGAGAAGCCGATGGCAAGAAGTGTGGCCGAGGTCGAAGAAATCGGCAGAAACGCAGATAGAAAAAAGCGGGTGGCTATGGCAGGGCATACCTTTCTTTTCAATGCGGCCGTCCGTTACATCAAGGAATTGATCGATTCCGGCGGACTCGGAAATATCCGTTACATATACAGCCACAGGCTGAACCTGGGGCGCATTCGGACAGACGTCGATGCCTTATGGAACTTTGCGCCGCACGACGTCAGCATTATCCAGTATTGGCTGAACAATTTGACGCCTATATCCGTTGTAAAGCGCGGCGTCGACATTATACAGAAAGGCATCGACGACGTGGTCTTTATGAACATCCTTTACCCGGATAGGATCATGGCAAACATCCATGTGAGTTGGCTTGACCCCAATAAGATCCGTTCCATAACCGTTGTGGGTTCAAAGAAAATGGTGGTATACGATGACGTTGCCGACAATAAAGTCGCTATTTATGATAAAGGAATAGACCGCATGGCAGTCCTGGGCAAAGACATGGACTATGATAACCAGCGTTTTCCTGCTTTCAATTACCGGTCCGGAGATGTTCTTCTGCCGAAGATAGATTTTCAGGAACCTTTAAAGGTGGAAATAGCTCACTTCATCGATTGCATCGAACAGGGAATTCCCTGCATCACGGGCATCGAACATGCAAAAAAGGTCGTCGCGATCCTCGCGTCGTAAGAGCGGGTGCAGGCTTGCATAGAGAGTATTATCTCGACGGTTTCTGCAGATAGTGTTCCAATTCAAAGACAGGCGCTGACAGGTCTCCTTCAATAAACATCTGGAACCATATTTCCATGCCCAGCGCCAGCCAGAGAAAGAAATAGTGCCAGCGCAGCCGCGGATGGGGCGGATGTTCCATGATCCTCTTCAGGTATTCGTAATTGAGTATTCCTCTATCTTCCACCCGTTTCCTCGTCAAGACGCTCTCGGCAACGGTCTTCAAATCCTTCTGAAACTGATAGTAGGGATTGAAGCTGAAGCCCCATTTCTTTTTTCTTATGGTATATTCCGGCAAGACCCCTTCCATAGACTTTCTGAAAAGGTCCTTGAGCCGGTTTCCTTTCATTTTCAGCTCTGCCGGTATGGACATGGCAAATTGTACCAGGTCTCTGTCCAGGAAGGGTACGCGGACTTCCAGACCGTTTGCCATGGAAGTGCGATCTTCATTCATCAGAAAATCTTCCTGCATTTTGGTGTTAAACTCCGCCCAGAGCACCTTATCGAGGACGCTCCCACCGTTTGGAGAAAAGAAATGGTCGAATTGTGTATGGGTCTTCTTAAGATTCTGTCTCAAAAGCACGGGTCCATAGACATTCTCATAAGCTCTCTCATCGTAATCCCAGACGTTTCTCAGAATCAGGTAGTACCGAGCCGGATCACCGAGGGAAAGAAGCATCTGCAAGCCCCGGCGGTACTCATCGAGGGACAATGAACCCCATGAGTTCTCTGCAGAGAAGATAAATCTGCTGAGCGGCCGAAACAACCATGAGTCCAGTGCTCTCGGCACCGCGGGGTAGAGAAAGCTTGCAGGATAGATATATCTGTGGAGCTCGTAGCCCGCGAAGAGCTCGTCCCCGCCCAGCCCGCTGAGACAGACTTTTACGTGACTCTTGGCAAATCTGGACAGGAGAAAGCCCTGCAGGATGTTTTCCTTGGGTTCTTCCGCATGCCAGATAACCTCAGGATACAGGCGCAGAGGGTCAGGTGATAAGCTAATTTCATGATGATCCGTTTTTAACTGATCTGATATGATACGGGCATCCTCCAGTTCATCCGTAGGCTCATTGAATCCCATAGAGAAGGTCTTGACGGGTTCAGCGGAAAGTTCGCTCATGTACTTAACAAGGGCGCTCGAATCAAGCCCCCCTGATAGATACACGCCGAGGGGCACATCGCTGATCTTTTGCTTCCGGACTGCTTCGCGAAGATAATGTCTTATTCCTTCCACGAAGTGGCTCTCATCTGCGGGAATATTCTTCGTCCTTTCCAGATTGAAGTAAAGATGTGTCGAAATGGCACCATTCTCATATATCATGTAGTGGGCAGGCAGGAGCCTCTTGACGCCGTCAAAGAGGGTCCCCTCGCCCGGAATGAAACGCAGATTAAAAAAATAGTGGATGGACTGGTAATCCGGCCCCCGCAGTACAGCGGGGTCTTGAAGGATCGCCTTGATTTCGGAGGCAAAGCGCAGGGTACGGCCATCAAAATGATAATGGAGGGGCTTGACACCGAAATAATCCCTGACCAAGAGAAGTCTTTTTTTCGTCGAGTCCCAGAGGGCAAAGGCGAAAATGCCATCCAGCCTGATTAAGAATTCCGGCCCGTACTCTTCATATCCGTGAATCAACACCTCTGTATCACTGCGGGTTGCAAAGCGGTGTCCGCGTTCCTGAAGCTCTGTTCGTAGATCCTCGAAGTTATATATCTCCCCATTGAAGACAACCCAGACGGTCCGATCCTCGTTTGCCATGGGCTGCTCGCCCGTCTCAAGATCGATGATGGACAGGCGGCGGTGCCCCAGCAACACGCCCTCCCCCTGATAGATGCCCGCACCATCCGGCCCGCGATGCGCAAGGGATCGGCTCATTTTTTGAATTGTGGCGGGATCGGCGCCAGGGCCGATTATGCCGCAAATACCGCACATGTCAATTACCTTCTACTTATTCGTGATATCCGATCTTTGCCAAACATGGACAAACGTCGGGGCAAAGCGGCGGGATATAATATCAAGCAGCGATATAGGTAGATATCTCATGATCGGGAACTGGCTTCGAATCATATATGGTGTTAAATGAATGTAATGCCAGCCTTCAAGGCCGTTCATATGATAACCCTCGTTTAGTTTGCTCTGAACAATCGGAGTGCTTTGCCGGGCATAAAGCCACCAGTTTCCAGGAATTATTTTGCCGAAATATTCCGCTAATCGGTACAAAGGCTGGAGAAGAACACCATTGGTTACGTTTATACAAAGAACACCATTGGGTGCTACACATCGGGCCATCTCTTTAAAGGCAGCCTTGAAATCAGGAAATTCCTCAATGACACTGATACACGTAACAAGATCGAAACAGCCGCCAGGAAAGGGCAGTTCCATTCCACTTGCCTGTATGAAATGAATTTGGGGAACGCTTGTTCTCGCTTGACGATAAACCTCGCCACGGATATCGCAACCAACGCGCAATAACGCTTTCTGCCCCAAGAAAGCCAGTTTAAAGCCCGCTCCGCACCCTACATCGAGGATGCGTGGATTTGATGGCCATTGCCTTGCCGCTATAAGTGCCTTATAAAGACGCTCCGCCTGATATCGCCGCTCTGCTGGATCAAGCAACCTTCCGTCATACTCGGAACGTAATGTTTCAATAGCTGCATGACCATTATCCATAGAGCACTCCAAAGGTTTCTTCCATCACCCGGATGACGGTCTGTACCTGTCGATCCGTCATCGAGGGGTGATTGGGAATATTCAGGACAGACTCAGACCATGCGCGGGCATGGGGAAAGGCCTCCGCCGAAAAACCCCGTTCCTGGTAACATTCCAGGCCCGGGATAACATAACTCAGGATCGTACCGCACTGGACACCGCCCCTGCGCATGAGGGCAATCACGTGATCCCGATCCGAAGGCTTTTTAAGTCGGACCGTATAGATGGCAAATGTCGAACCTTGTTCCCAGGGGAGGAGTTCCAGGTTCGGCAATTTCCTGAAGGCCTCGTTGTAACGCCCTGCAATGTCCCCACGGCGGGCCATGAACCCTGAAACCCTTTCCACCTGTCGGCGGCCGATGGCGGCCTCCAGGGGAAGCATGAGTACGTCGTTGTCTTCAGGAAGACGGATAGCCTCCCTGGCCCTGAGTTTCCAGAGGTAACGGCTCAGGGACGTATCGGCATTGATCAGGTAATCCGTGAAAGAGGTCATGGCCGTTGACATGGCTATCCAGGAGGCAATGAAGTAAAACCAACGCCGGAAAGCGACAATTTGTCGCGGCGTGCGATAGGTTCGATCCCGGAAGGCGCGGACGGCAGCGGCCAGCTCAGGGCGGTTTGTCAGCAGGGCACCACCGTATAAGGTTGTCATTGGTTTACCAATTCCAAAGGCCAGTAGAGCACCATCACCGGCATGCAGCAGCAGGTTTCCCTCCCAGCATGCGTCCAGTGCCTGGCAGCAATCGATCAGGATGCAGGCACCACGATTCCGGCTGCAGATCTCCTCACACAGGCCCTCCGCATCAAAGGTCACTCCATATATGCTCGTCGGGATCACGGCGACGGTCTCCGGACCGATTGCCTTTACCATCCGCTCCATGTCCTGGTTGGGATCGGAAACCGAGGTGTCCACAAACACCGGACGATGCCCGGCAGCAACCGTTGCATGGGCGACAACGACACAGTTGTACGCAGGCTGGACGACCTCACCCTCAGGACGGTTCAGCGCCTTCAATGCCGCATACAGGGCGCTGCGGCCGTAAGGAAACGTAATGGCGTGTCGGACGCCGAAATGTGACGCCAGTTCTCTTTCAAAATCTTCAATAACGCCGCCGCTGTGGATTACGGATGCCTTTAGCTCACGGTAACTGTAATTTGGTCTGCCTGCAGGAATCATCTCAGTTTGTCTAACGTTTTTTGTATCAATGGCAACTTCTAAAGAGGCATTGTGCCTTTCTTGAATCGTTTAGCTGCAATAACCACTCCCCATATAGCCGCAGTCACTAATGACCAGATGATGATGTAAGCGCGTTGGTATAACAATCCGGCGAGGACCTGCTCCCGATTCAAACCCAAGGCTTCGAGAAGAACCAGTCCGCCTCCCTCATAGATACCGAGACCGCTTAAGCTCACAGGTATATGTGTAAGAATGGAAAGCGAGTTGGTTATGCATATCGTTGAGAAAAAAGGAGGGCTCACGTTGGCCGCCATGAGGGCAAAGATGAGGGTAAGACCCGATATGATGCCCCGGAAACCACCTATCAGAATATTCGCATAAAGGTCTTTTCGATCTCCCTTAAAATATAGTGTAAAAGACTCCCAGAACCTTTTCATCACCGAGAACTTGTCAAACAGCATCGGGGTGAATCGCACGGCAGCCCAGATCAAACATCCCAGAAGCAAGGCCGATATTCCCATGAGAGCTATTATGAACAAAGGATTTACGGGCAGGACGGAAATTAGGGTAAAAGGCGTAAATATAAATGCAGCGATCACCATTGTAATAAATCTATCCGTAAGAATTGCGGAAACGCTCCTGTGAACCGGTACCTGATTCCGTCTTGCGAGACCGACCATCGTAAAATCGCCGAAAATTGCCGGGGCGAGAGACCCGACCGATCCCGCCAAAAAGAAATAGCCCGTAAAAAGCGGAAGGCTCATCGGGCTGAAACCTCGAAAAAGAACCCATAATTTAAGGCCGCCCAGAAAGACATAGAAAACGCTGAAGACGACCATGGCTGTGATGGGAAGAAGGCTCGGCGATACGATAATTTCTGAAAAGATACTTAAATCGACGGATTTGAAAATCCATACGAGAAGAACTACGCTGACCGCAAAGCGAAAGATAAACGAGAAGATCTTTTGCCCCTTAGGCCTCTTTGGCTGAACCTCCTCACTGTCAAGACATGCATTGTCGGCACCTTCGTTTTGTTTCATAGCCTGCCCGGTATCTTACTCATTGCCAAGGTTGGCACCCTTATTCCCGCATAATCGATCATATCCTATTATAATGTTTTTACCGTTTCTTAGCCAACAATATAAACATAAACCAGGGCATCCAGTATCTATTCATTTTTGTTTCTGGCATTGTATCCGCGATGATATTCTGAACCTTCTGAAGTATTGACGGCTTCCTGAAGTAGATATTTACAAATCGAAAGTATTTGATTTCGAAGTTCAGTTCTTTCAGCATGGATATCAATTTTCCGGAATGGACAGGGACGTCGTTGGTACTTCGATACCGCCGATACAGGGAAGCGTGCCTCATGAAGAAATATCTCTGGGGATGATAATAATTCGGCTCGATGCAGTAGAAATATCCGCCTGGAACTAAAATTCTATTCAATTCACTGAGTGAATTCATAAATGGGAATAGATGGTGCAATGTGGCAGGAAGGCAGATCATGTCAAAGCTTTCGCTTTTCAATGGCATCGAGAAGGCATTACCGCATATCTTCTCATAGGGATAAAGAGAAAGTACCCGGGACGCAATGTCCAGCCCGAAGAAGGCAATAGACTTGCTCATATACCTTGCTGCCAAAGCCTGGGAAAATTGTCCTGAAGCGCAACCGATTTCACAAACACGTAATTTCTTAAATTGACCGATCAAGGAATCAATCGGTTCAAGCATGGTATCCAAATCTTTTTCTACATATGGGGAATAACCGGAGGTGAACCGGTTGAAGTATGCCACGTCTTTCTCAGAATATGATTTTTTTTGCACTAATCATTCCTCGTTAATCGATTCCCACATATTCGCACTTTATCCACAACAGCAGCCTCTAAATTTACGGGCGGCATATCCAAGAGATTGGCGCGTCACATATTAATCTGGCATCAGGCTTCTAAATAATTCATGTCTAGAAAGATTCGGATTTTGGCATCAGGGAGGAGATCCCCGGAAAACAATTCCGCATCCCCTTATTTGATTCCTTATGCCAATATCAACCCACTTTCGTCCTTCATTTTTCAAGGTAAAGAACCAAATGCCAACCCATCCTTCTGCTCAGGAAAAAGTAAATGGCTCTCGGTATGAGTTCATATACCTTACCCCATCCTGCCCCGAAGAGGTATTCGATTTCAATACGGCATGAGGTAAAGGCAGCGCACATTTTTCGGACTTCCTGTCTGCTAAAGCGATATGTTACAGGAGAATCAGGGCCCTCTCTTGCATTCTCAAACCCTCTACGCAATATCCAATGTACAAAATTGTTCAACGACCACTTGTGATACAGCATAATTACTGCGCGACCCTTGGGAATGAGCACACGGTGGATTTCCTGAATTGCCTTCTTTGTATCAGGTGTATGATGCAATACCCCAAATGAATACACACAGTCGAAGGTGTTGTCTGGAAAAGAGAGATTTTCCGCATTGCCTTCAACGAATGTGCCCTGTGCATTATAGAGACTAAAAAGTTTCTCTGCCAATACCAGATGCGCCGGGGTGATATCAAGTCCGGTAACCTTAAACCCCTCTTTGGCAAATATCAATGCATCGGTTCCCATCCCACAGCCTACTTCCAAAAGTTTCGGCGAGAGGCCTGTTTCTAAATACTCCATAATTGCCGGGAAATAATAAATGAACTTACGCCGCGCTTCGAGAATAATGTCAAAATATTCCCTGCTTCCCCGAATAACATTCGGAGAGTTACGCAGATAAATCTCGTTGTTGAGCTGAAATGTCCAGAATTCTGCAATATCCTGAAAAATTTTGGGCTGTACCTTTCTATCCATTTAAACCGCTCCCCAATAACTAACTCGTCATGTTTCTCTACGTTTCCATTATTTCAAAACTTTCTCATTTTAAATAATATGCGGTGCTTATAGTAACACATCATGAAATCGGTGCACTTACAGATCTCATCAATCCCCGATAGTTTGATTCCATAACGCATCTATTTCCTCAACGACAACGCGCCCACTGGTCAGCCTCATCCCACGCTCCCTGAGCCTTTTCAACAAAGTCCAGTAGATGCCGTCGAATCCGGGATCTAACAATCCGCTTAGCTGTTCCTGATGCCATATAAGCGAAACGCAGCCTCCCGATTTTTCCACTGGCTGAAGTTGATCCATGCAATGATCCAATGCTTCACCGGATGAAAGGCGGTAGGTTGTAGCCAGGGTCGTGTCCATCAGGATAAAGGGTATTTCCCACAGGGAAAAGGGCTTAGCCTTCTCCATGTCATAAGGTCTGAAGGGAAATAGCGTCCCTGCGCGAGGTCCACTCATGTCATTGTAGCCGATTGACATGTCATATTTTAGCCCCGCTTTTTCTAATTCTGGAAAGAATGTGGCAGGATGAAAGTTGAGGTAATGCTGGCGATGTCCGGAAATACTCGTGCACAGAATTCTTTCCAGTTCGACTCTTTCCTCCGCGAGTAGTCCCGGTGTCATCCCTGCCGTGTAGCTTCCATGCAGACAAAATTCAAACCCTCTGTGGAGCAGATTTCTTAAATCGTCTTCAGTGTTATAATATCTCGAGAGATCATAAGCAGGATCGCTCCTGTGCCTTCGCTTGACCGTAAATTGAAAAGAGGAAATTGCTCCCAGTCGGGCTTCCCCGTCGGCAGTTGATTTCAATGCATCATAAGGCACGGGCTGAGAAAAGGCTTTGCGATATCTGCTGATGATCTGCCGTGTATAACCTGCGCTTCTTCTCACCAATAATTGCCTCAACACTGCCCGGAGAAAGCGCGGAAAACCGCGATTTGCACGCGTCGGCATATAATCGACATCATGGGTGAGAACGACTGTCCCGGGAGCGGGACTCCAGGCATCTTCCCCCTGTCTTTCGATATGAGGCCATCCAATTTTCTCCGCCTCAAAGGCAATACTATTAAGCCAGGTATCTGCCAGAGGTTCCGGCCGCGCAAAACCCGCCGCGGCCCACCAATCTTCCGCAAAACTAATCCAGCCGTCCCTCTTTTCAGGACGGTTTTTCCGTTCATAGAGAAGGTTAAGGAGCGCATGCGCTCCTGCAATGACATCCGCCTTGATCCATCCCCGTTGGTGAATATCGTTCGCTTTTGGGTGATAAAATGGAAAGCGTCCAGCATTCTCTCCTCTAAGAGGGATGCCTGTCCGGCTTTCGGTTATGTGCTTCTTGACATCATGTGAAGATAATATGACGAGATCGCCTTCCCTCGCGGCTAACTCCAGCGGATTTTCCGTTGTAGCGTATATGATCCGTCGCTCCGCCCGCGGACGAAAAGTCCATCCGACGTGCATCGCGAGATGGCGTAGTGTGTGAATTATCGCCTCTCTGTCAAATGGCTCTCCAAAGAAAACCACCTCTACCGGCAATCTTTCAGACATCCTTTCCCCTTGCCAGGTCCCGTATATGACCCTCAATCATTTCTGGAATATAATCCAAAGTCTTGACAAGCCTGTCCCTTTGTTCACGCATATATCCCCGGGACGGCGGGGTGCCGGCCATGGCGAGCGCTGCCGCGACAGCATCGCCTCCACGGTCATAAACCTTCATCAGCCCGAATCGACCCGACAGAACCTTCATATTTCCGCACTCTCCGGCCCAGCTCGACGCCAGCACGGAAGGCACACCCATGAGCGCAGCCTCGGCACACATACTGGGACTTTCCCCCACAACTAGTCGGGAAAATGCCATGACGTGATGTATCCTGTCTATCCTGATGGCAACAGCGAATTTTCTTAGTGCCTCTGGGGGCGGAGTCTCACTTGTTAAGACTACCTTCATTCTCGAAGAGAGCCGCTCAATTAATCGAATAGCATCCTCGGCACTGAATCCTTTTTCTCCCTGATCATGGAAGGCATTCCAGCTAACGAAGCGCACCACAGCATAAGGCTGATCAGGATCAATCCCTTCACCCCTTACGAGTTCTGCATCAGGAATAAATTCATTGGGGTGTAAATAGCTCCATTCATGAAAACTCCGATAACGGTAATGACGCCTGCCAAAGTCTTTTGTAAACCACTCCGGTGTGAGAACCCTGTCGGCAAAGGGAAAGGCTATCCTATTGCTGAGTTCGGCCATTTCTGTATCGGTCAGGGCAATGTTGGGTATACCGAGCAGTCGAGATGGAAGCGATGTAGTTATACCGCCGATGGACAACACGATATCAGGGTGAAAATCCCGGAGCATTATAGTAAATTTAAACCAGCGTTTTAATAACTCCCGGGCAAGTCCCAGGCCTTTTTCCTGTTTTGACAAACAGACATAGGGAATGTTGAACAAATCTAGGAGCTGATGGGTGATGTCTTTGTCGCGGGTGGCAATCTTCAGCTCATGGCCACGTTCCTGCCACCTCTTCAAGAGCGGCCGGAAGAAATGCACATGCTTCGGATGAAGTATATCTATCAGAAATTTCACGGGGGCTAAGCCTCCTTCACAGCCAATGCCACAAGACCCGATCCATTCTTCTGTGATCGGTAAAATGAGCCCACAAAACTGAAGAACAGCAGCAGAGGAAAAACCAATGCATAAAGACCCTTATTTCGCTCTCTGGCACCAGTTATGAACTTGCTTATGTCGTTAGTCAATGTTTCCATTGTATTGTAATTATAGACAGAGGTTTTAACACGAAGCCCTCCCCTGGTAAGAAGGCTCGTCAACTCATCCTTTGTGTAACCCGGTTTCACATGTCCGTCAATATCCATCCAGTTCTTTCTTTGCCAGCCAAAAATGTTCCGTGTCAGATGCGGCACATGGACAAGCAAGTGGCCGCCCGGTTCAAGGGCTGCGCAAAACATCCTTACAGCGCCGAGATCATCCTCGATGTGCTCAAGCATGTCAGTAGAAATGATCAGATCAAATCCGCCTAATTCAGGAAGTCTAATAGCATCCATGGTAACAAATTGCACCTTTCTGAATCCCACTCTTTTGGCAATTTTGCTATTGACCCTGTTTTGATCTTCATTCAGATCAACGCCAAGAACTTCAGCGGCGGGGAAACGTCTGGCACAGGCAAGGGTTATCATTCCCCGACCACATCCTGCATCAGCGATCCTACGGGGTTCAGGAATTTGATCCAGAAAAGGAAGGATGGTGCGAGCGCGTACACGGAGCCCTAAGATAGGAGCTCCAAAAAGTTTCACATATATTCGTTCCAACGGAGTTAATCCCGGAGTTAGCGCTAATTCTGAACCAAATGGCATTAATGCCCTCCCATACCATCCATTCTTCTTAAAAGTAAGAGCAATACTCCAAGCCCGCGGGCCATCCAGCCGTTACACCAATGGAGAAGGGTGAACCGCTTACTTAGAAAACGACCTTTCTGATACGCGAATTCTCCGTCACCTTTATAGAAATTCTGAAGCCCCCAGGATGCTATGCGAAGAGCCTTTTCCCGGTCGCCGGCGCTGGCAAAGGTCAGAATTCCCTGGGCAGACCCGTGAACATCATGCGGCATAATTTTGTCGCTGGCCCACTTAGGGGCACCGTTTCCGAGAAATAGGTTTTTCCCATAGAATTCTAGACCGCGTTCGTAGTAGTTTCGAAAGCGCTGGTCCCCTGTCGCATTCTCATAATCTAAGTATGCATCCAGAATCATGCCCGTATGATAGTTGTCATGGGCCACCAGGCTCTGCCTGGGATTCGTGGTATAATACCATGCCCCATAGGAAGTTTGAAGGTGAGATACGAAGGAGAGGAGTTTTCGTGCCTGATCCAAAAGGAAAGTCTCACCCGTCAATGCTCCTACCTGGGCCATAAATGCTGCAGCCTGAGCGTTAATATTTATTACCGCAAAATCTGTTTTCATCCTTGGCACGTATGATATACATTTTTCCTCGGCAGTCTCGTGTAATACCTCTAAATCATACAAAATAAAATCAACGGCACTTCGTGCGGTCACGAGATAATCTTCCATATGAAGTGAGCGAAAGCCATGCAAAAGAGCCCCGCCCGCAATAACAGTAACATAGCAATTGGGATAACCAGGCAGCTGGTAAAAGCCCGTACTCTGCCATGGATGATGATAACCCCAGCAACTGCCGTGATATTTTCCTTTGTCTGTCGAAGTATTTTCTATTAACCAGTTCAAACAGATTTCAGCTCTCTCGTGAAAAGGGCGGGTGAAATTCATGGAACGCATGTCTAAATTTGCGCGGGCGAATAATGCCATGCCTTCCGGATTAATGCCTTTTTTTACAAAGAAGACGGGCCGCAGATTCATGGGTGCCCGCATGATAAATTGCGTCCAAAGCAGGCGTAGCTGCCAGAAATCGAAAGACAAGGCGCGAACCAGAGGACTGTGGAGTCCATCAAATTTGGAATAGCCGCTGTAACCTAAAGATAGGGCCCGGTCCACAGTTGCGCAGAGAATTGTCTCTATGTCTCTAGTATTGATCATCGATGATCAACCATAAAGGAATATAGTTTTTTCTCGAACATGACGCAATAGTAGGAAGAATTACAGGTACCCGAGCATTTCGACCATCGACATCTGTTATGGACATCGTCTCTTTGCAATTTTGGAACCGGATGCCAAGCCGTTGAAATGATCGGACATTATATAATCATTTTTTGCCTTGAAGGCTGCTGATAACAGCGAATAAGACTTGAGAGGATTTCCACCCAAGGACATTGCCTTTTGAGCTTGCTTGATGGCTGCGTCGGGATTGCCTCTGAGCAAGCAAATAAAACCAAGATTGACATGGAAGAAGGCATTATCCTGCTTGAAAGATATCGCTTTTTTCATCACTATTTCAGCTTCTGCCGGCTTTTTTTTCTGCATTAGTAATGCTGCCTTACTGTTGTATAGATCAGCGCTAAAAGGAAGACCATCCAAGGCTTTGTCGACAAAGATAAGGGCTGTTTCGGCATCACCACTTAAGAGATAATAGTCCCCCAACAACTGATAGATTGTGAATTTCGCTCTGGTATCCCATGATGGAGGGCAATTAATCGCCTTTGTCAATTCGATAAATGCCTCCGGAAAACGACTGGCTCTCAACAGAGCTGCTCCCAGATTGCCATGAACTATCTCAAGGTCAGGTGCTTTTAGGGCATTGTCACTCCAGAGGGATATCTCATCCTTCAATATCTCGTTCTGGATAAAGACGGTCACCCCCATGATAATGATGATTACCGTAATCGCAGACGAGAGAACGACAATCATCCTTTTTCTTTTTTCAAAGTAACTCAGGCCGTAAACGATGAAGATAGACAAAGGGACGAAAAAAAGCAGGGAAGGAAGATAATTCCGGTGCTCGTAAATAATGCCTAAAGAAATAAACGATCCTTCAATTACATGATTCAGAAAGAAGAAGATGATGCAGTAAGAAATGAGCGGCCTTCTTCGGGAGATTACTATGGCCACAACCAGGATCAACAAAAGCACTAAAATGGCAGCAAGGGTCGTCCAGGGGTCAA
>JBEKXK010000088.1:0-15502 GCA_049512055.1 Syntrophales bacterium
CCGCCATCACCGAAGACAAACGCCTGTATAATCAGGACCACGGAGACGGCAATGACCGCCGTCCAGGGACCCAGGAGCAGGGCGATGATACCCGCACCGACGGCATGACCTGATGTCCCTCCGGGAACAGGGATATTGAACATCTGAACGAGAAAGGAGAATGCGGCGGCCATGGCCAGGTAAGGAACATGTTTGGCGGAGAGCTCCTTCTTAATCTTTTTCAGGGCTATTCCCCAGACTGCAATTGACACACCATAAAGGGGAATATATGTCTGGGGACTGAGATAACCATCGGGAATATGCATACCAACCACCAAAGTTTAATTGTGCTATGAACCTGCATTTCGTGCCACGCATGCACAAAAAAATAATACGGACTGCCTTATGCTTCTCTTTCGGGACTTGATATGGAGAGTGCCATGGCGCCTGCAACTCTCTGCCCTTCGTGCAACTATCTTTGCATCAGCTCCCGCTCTTATCATATCCCGCAATGCTTCGGGGCATTGGCATATTTTCTCGCCCGATGAGTGCGGCGAATTTATTGAGGAGATACTTTTCTGAGGACACGGTGAATCTCAATAGCTCTGACGCCGACTGCTGCCGTGTTATCTTTTCATTTTTTGTAGCACAGCTCGATGCGTTTGTCAAGATAAGAATTTTACAAAAGCGGGGGCTTGGGGAATGCTTGCTTCTTGCCTTACCCGCCCATATAAGGCCATATGGGGACAGGCTGCTGGAAACCATGCAGGATCATGTCGCAGGCGTGCTCCGGTATTTATTTCAACTTTTCCAGTTCCTTTACTAGATCTTCCAGTGGGGGTCTCTTATTAATATCGTGAACGTCTATATAACGTATGATTCCTTTCTTATCTATGACGATCAGCGCTCGCTCCGCTACCCCGTCGGCACGCAATACTCCATACATTGATGCAACCTTTCCATGCGGCCAGAAATCGGAGAGCACCGGAAACCACAAATCGCCCATCTGCTTCGTCCAGGAAAACAAAGTGGGGATGTTATCCACGGAGATGCCGAGCAGTATGGCATCATGTTTATCAAATATGTCTTTCACTATGTTGTAGCCCGGCCATTGATCTGAGCAGACGGGAGTCCATGCTGCGGGTACAAACGAGATGACCACATTCTTCTTACCCCGATACTGTCTCAAGGACACCGTCTCCCCCGATACAGCTTTCAGCGTAAAATTAGGGGCCCTGTCTCCTGCCTTCAGCTTCAAGACACTGTCCGTGGGCTTGAGCAGGCCCGGGTTGTAGATATTATTTTTAAACGCTTCAGAAATACCGAATGCCGCCTGAGACGCCGGAGTATGAATGAAAATCAGAATACTCATTCCTGTTAGCAAGACAAAGAGAAAATGCCGGCCATGTTTCTTCATATCAGCCCTCCTATTGTAGTTCGGACAATTTAATCAATGCTGAGAGAAAGTCATCAACTCCGCCGATGGCGCCGAGTTTGGAATAGATAACCCGATTAGTGCCGTCAGGACTTATTTTCACTGCAATGAAGTACGGCGTCCTCACTTCCCCGACTATTTTATGAATGACATAATCTCCATCGGCAAAGAGGGGAAAAGGCACGTTGTATTTCTTCTTGAAGGTTCCAACTTCATAGGACGTATTTCCCGCACCTATACCAATGATCTTGATCTTGCCCTTGAGAGACGGATTATCGTCAATTTTTGCATACAACTGATTCACGTTTGGCGCTTCCCCCTGGCAATAGGGGCAGTACATGCTGAAGATCTCGATAATAACCAATTTGGCCTTGATCTCCGGAATCTTGAAAGTACCGAATTCGAAGAAGCCAAGATCAAGATAGTTTTTTTCCGCAGAATCTTTTGGTACGGGGAGCGTTATGTCCGGCAGTGTTCCGCCCACCGCCGGCGGAGAACTTGCCGCTCTCGCGGCACTTGCTACCCAAAGAAGAGTCATGATAACTGCAAGCACGTACACGATGATCTTTTTCATCTATTTCCTCCATTTTTCCCTTAATAGCCGGTCCCGATCTATTTCTATATAAGTACTTTACCCATGCACATCTGTCAAAGAAAAATTTCTCTCTGGAATGTCAACGTGTTGACAACTAATCGCCTAAGATGGTAGAGAATACAATCTACACGAAAACAACCATTATTACGGCGGCAGATTATGACGGAGCTTTCATCAAAACTGGAATCCTTGGAAAAGATGCTCGCTGATATGCAGAGCGTCCTCATTGCCTATTCCGGGGGTACGGACAGCACCTTCCTGCTCAAGGTTGCGGCAAAAGTTTTGGGTGACAAGGCCATAGCAGTGACTGCGAGTTCGGAAACATACACGCCACAGGAACTCCGGGAGGCCAAGAAGAACGCGGAAATAATCGGCGCACAGCACATTGTAGTGTACACAAATGAACTGGACGACCCGAATTTCTCGTCCAATCCCCCGGATAGATGCTACTATTGCAAGAAGGAGCTTTTTACCAAACTTACAGACCTGGCAAAGCGGCACCGTCTGAACACTATTGTAGATGGCTCAACATGTGACGACGAAATGGATTTCCGTCCGGGAATGAGAGCGGTTGCGGAGTTCGGCGTCAAGAGCCCGCTTAAGGAAGCAGGCTTCACAAAAGAAGACATCAGAAAACTATCGAAGGAGATGAATCTCCCTACGTGGGACAAGCCGCCGCTGCCCTGTCTATCAACGAGATTTCCATACGGTACCCAAATCACGAAAGAGAAGGTCTTGCGCGTCGGTCGTGCGGAAGAGTTCCTGGCAGGTTTTGGAATCCGTCAATTAAGAGTCAGGGACCACGGCGACATTGCCAGGATAGAGGTGCACCGCACGGACATGCTTATATTTCTCGACGAGGAGATATCAAAACTGATTGTGGAAAAATTCAAACTCCTCGGATATGTATATGTCGCTCTGGATATTCAGGGTTACAGGATGGGCAGCATGAATGAACCCTTGAGAGACGAGGAATAACGATGGACAGAGAAAAGATCAGGAAGCTTTTGGAAAACGTAAGTGCCGGAAAAACGGGGATCGATGACGCACTGAGGGCCTTGCGATCTTTTCCCTATCAGGATTTGGGCGATGCCAAGATCGATACCCACAGGGATTTGCGGAGAGGTTTTCCGGAAGTGATATTGTGCCGGGGAAAAACCATCGAACAAATCACGAGAATTGTTGAAAGCCTCTCACCGGAGACGAAATTCATCATGGCAACCAAAGCCGACAAGGCGGTTTTTAAAGCCATCAGGAAAATAAGAAAGGATGCCGTCTACTATGAAACGGCCAAAATCGTCCTGGCAGGAAAGAAAAGGAAGAAGAAATCCGCCAAGTCGATCCTTGTAGTCACCGCGGGAACATCTGATGTGCCTATCGCTGAGGAGGCGGCAGTTACGGCAGAGATCATGGGGAATGACGTCGATAGGGTCTACGACATCGGGGTTGCCGGCGTGCACAGACTTTTCGACAGCAGGGAGAAACTGTTCAATGCGAACGTCATAGTAGTGGTGGCCGGCATGGAGGGGGCCCTGGCAAGCATAATTGGTGGACTTGTCGATAGTCCTGTGATTTCCGTCCCGACCAGTGTGGGCTACGGCGCCAGTTTCGAAGGCCTGGCAGCATTGCTGTCTATGCTGAACTGTTGCTCACCGGGCTCGGTGACTGTGAATATTGATAACGGATTTGGCGCTGGATACTTTGCAAGTCTTATAAACCATATGGGTGAGGAAAAATGAGGATAGCCTATTTCGACTGTTTCTCAGGCGTCAGCGGAGATATGATACTGGGAGCGCTGATTGATGCCGGAGCTGATTTGCATAAGCTTGAATCAGAACTGAGCAAACTTAAGATATCCGGATTCACCCTGAAGGCCGAAAAAACAACCAGGGGAGGGCTCTCAGGAACCAGATTCTTTGTGGATGCAGATGACAGCCACGCCGAGAGGCATCTTGCAGACATTGAAAAGATCATGGATAAGAGTGACCTTGGCGATGAAATCAAGGCGAAAGCCAAGGCAATCTTTCGCGACCTCGCTCACGTCGAGGCAAAGATCCACAATGCCAACCCCGAAGACGTTCATTTTCATGAGATCGGCGGACTGGATTCCATTGTTGACGTTGTTGGGTGCCTCATAGTCATGAAGATGCTGGGCATCGAAACTATGTACGCCTCCAGGATTCCCGTGGGGACAGGATTCGTTGAATGCAACCATGGCGCCCTGCCTCTTCCCGCACCCGCCACCCTCGAGTTGCTTAAGGGCATACCAATATATGCGAGCAGTGTCGAGAAAGAGCTTGTCACACCGACGGGGATTGCGATTCTCAAACATGTGGTGCAAAGCTTCGGCACCATACCAGAGATGAAAATTGAACGCATCGGCTACGGTGCCGGGAGCAGAGATTTGAAAACACCAAACCTGCTCCGGGTCTGGATAGGTGAGACCGATGTAAAGCAGAAATACGAGGAAGACGAGGTCATCCTCATCGAAACCAATATCGACAACATGAATCCGGAGATTCTCGGCTACGTGCTGGAAAAACTCTTGGAAAGAGGCTCCCTCGATGTCTTCATGACGCCCATCTTCATGAAGAAGAACAGGCCGGGGACGCTGCTCAGCATTTTGATTACACCGGATAAACTGGATGAGGCCCTCTCCGTAGTATTCGCGGAAACGACTTCCCTCGGGGTCAGATTCCGGCGCTTGGAAAGAAGAAAACTCCCGAGAGATCTGATCACTGTGGAGACTTCATTCGGACCAGTAAGGGTAAAGGTCAGCCATACGGGCACAGAGAAAAGGATTATATCGCCGGAATACGAAGACTGCCGGGAAATCGCCGCAAGATTGGGCATTCCCCTGAGGAAGGTATACGAGGAGGCTAGGGCAGCAGCAGAAAAAATATTAGCTGGCGAATCGTAGACAACCATCCGGCAGAGGCGCGAATCGAAGCCCGCCGAGTCATGACCTGCCGCGAAAAACATGTTTTCACCACCCATGGCTTCACCCCACAGCCGGTGTGATTTTTCTACAGTAGGATATTGGAAAAAACTGTCTGTTTGATGTGAGGAAAATCCTGACAAAGTCAAGATTTACTATAGACGATGAATTGCAGAAATGTTTTATCCAAATTGCTCAAATACTTGTCTTTTCGATAAGCAAAATAAAAGGTCCGTTGAAGATCAATCCCTGAAATACGCAGTGCTCTGATCACGCCAAGATGCTCTTCGCGCGATACAGTTGCCTTTGACACAATGGAGACACCCAGACCTGCCTCCACGGCTTTCTTTACGGCCTCTGTGTTGCCAAACTCCATCGTATTCTTCAAGGCAATGCCCATCTGGCCCAGCCTTTCTTCAATGACGGCCCTTGTTCCTGAACCGCGCCCGGAAAAAATAAACGGAAAACCCAACAAGTCATGCGGCTCCACTCTGTCAAGCGCAGCCCATTCATGATTGCCGGGAACGATCAAAACCAGTTCATCCCTGAACAAAGGTTCCAACTTAAACCTATCATCATTCACAGGGGCACCGAGAAAACCGAAATCTATGGAATTATCGAGCAACATCTCTGCGACCTGTTGGTTCAAGGCTATATTCAGGTGCACGTCTATTTTCGGATACATGGATCTGAACCTCCCCAGAAGCCCTGGCAAAATGTAAATGCCTGTTGTAATGCTGGCGCCGATATTCAATGTGCCACGGCTCAGACCCTGCAACTCATTAATCTCCGCCTTTACTTGGTCAATCATGTTGAATATGATTTCTGTCCTCTCGTATAAAATTTCTCCTGCTTGAGTGAGAACGACCTTCTTCCCCAGCCTGTCAAAAAGACGGGTCCCATAATATTCTTCCAGTTCCTTGATGTGTTTGCTGATTCCCGGCTGCGTCAGAAATAAGGCTTCGGCAGCGCGCGTAAAGCTCTGCACTTTTGCCGCTACGTGAAAAACTCTTAATTGATTGAGATTCACATTCATCACCCACAGTTATGCTTGTCATAAAAACAATTCATTTGATTTATATAATATAAAAATGAATGATATCAATAAAAAAAAGAGGTGTGTCATGAACAAAGTTAAAAAGACATTGGATTTACATAGAAACGGCGGACTGTCTTGCTCACAAGCTCTGCTGACCGTTTACGGAGAAACGTACGGTATCGATCCGGAAAAGGCCATGTTGCTCGGTAGGCCATTGGCTGGCGGGATTGGAGGACAGGGAGAGACCTGCGGATATATCGCGGCGGCGATTTTGATCCTCGCCTATGCATATAACGATAAAGATGAGGCCGACGCCAGGAAGAATACCCACCCCGTCGTTACGAATCTCTTTCGACGCTTTAAAGAGCGGCATGGAACTACCATGTGCAAAGAGCTTTTGGGTGCAGACATGAGTTCAGAGGAGGGTAGAAAGAAGATCAGGGAAGAAAAGCTGGTGGCCAAACGTTGCCATTGTGATGGCGGGATAGGCCAGGATGTCGCCGAGATACTGGAGGCATTAATATCAATCTCTGTATGAAGGTCATGATTTAAAAGCGGCAGAGCAAACAGTTTTTCAAGTCAGGCGATTTTCATCGAGCGAAGCCAGAGTATCGAAAGCGAAAACACTGTGACTGAGCCGAAATTTATGTTGCTGGAGGAGGGTAATATGTAGATTCAGAATGGTTCTTTTGTCGGTTGTTGCAGTATGTTTTGCGGATATTGCATTGTTCGAGAAGGTGGCATAGCAGAGGCTGCAAATAGCTTGCTGCAAAAGGTGAAGCGTGAGGAATTTAAAACAATCGTTAGGGGATTCCCAAAGGTCATACCTCCTTTATGATTATGAGGGGAAGTATGCATAAGGGCGACGATATGAAAATCCTTTAACTGATCGGGGATTGTCAGGAATTTTATTTTAAAATTAATCCGGGGAGGGATTTTATGGAAACAACGGACATCAAAAAGATTGAAAATATCATCCACGACAGGAAGGATGCTCATAAATTCTTTTCGGAACGGTCAAAGGCGTACGGCGCTTTTTTGAATTTTGTGAAAAATGCCTTTGCTGATGGAGAAGTGGACAGAAAAACAAAATAACTGATAGCTGCCGGTATATCAGTGGCCATCAATTGCGAATCATGCATGGAGTGGCATATAAGCGAAGCGCGCAGGCTGGGTGCATCTGAACAGCAGATAATCGAAACGATTGATGTTGCCGCAGAAATGGGCGGGGGACCGGCAACTGTCGCCGCAAGATTCGCTTTAAAAGTTCTTGAATATTACAATTTGAAAAGCAAGGGCAAATAGCCTATACCGAGGTGCCATCATGTCATTGAGGGGAGTAAGGCGACATGGCATGAGATTACTTCACTTCTTGTTCGCAAAGACCATATGGCGTAAGAAGCGTCATGAACGCAACTTGGTATTACCATACACCGGGAAGAGAAATATGAAAGATTATGACCGCATGGCCAGGAAGATCACGAGTGTGTTGTTTCTATCTCAGAGCCTTAGTTCGGCCGGGTTCATTGCTGCCTTCACCGTCAACGCCCTGGTTGCCGTTGACTTGACCGGGCAAACCGCTATGGCCGGTGTGCCCGGTGCCCTCTACGTCCTGGGGCAGGCCTGCGGCGCTATGGTCTGGGGCTTCAGCATGGAGCGGATCGGCCGCCGTTGGGGCATTGCTCTCGGACAGGTTATGGGGGTGATTGGATCAGTAATTGCTATAGTCGCAGTGGTTGACCGTTCCTTTCTATTCTTTCTTATTGGTCTTGTCCTGGTCGGGATTGCCAGGTCGGCTGTGGACCTTGGTCGCTTTGCCGCGGCGGAGATCCACCTGCCGGCGAAGCGGGGGCGGGCGATCTCCAACGTGGTTCTGGGAAGTACGGTGGGTGCCGTGTTCGGTCCTCTTTTGGTGGGCCCCACAGGGCGGCTGGCGATAGAGGCAGGGTTTCCAGAACTGGCGGGCCCTTATGGCTTAGGGTTCGCTGTCCTGGTTCTGGCGGCTATACTGATCTTCACGGGGCTGAGGCCCGATCCCCGCGACATCGGACGGGAACTCGCCCGCATCTATCCGGAATCTGCACCCCTGCATGGGACCCGCTCCCTTGTGGAGATTGTGCGACAGTCCGGTGTCGTCGCAGCCATGGTAAGCATGGTCTTCGCTCAGATGGTAATGATGGTGCCCATGTCTATTACGTCCGTTCACATGATGGCCTGCCGGCACCCTCTGACTGCAGTGTCACTGGTGATCTCCGCCCACACCCTAGGGATGTATGCCTTCTCCATCTTCTCCGGGAGGATGACGGACCGGTGGGGCCGGGGACCGGTGATCATGTTGGGATCAATCGTGATGATTCTCTCTTGTCTCATGGCAGCACCTTCTGTCGGTCTTCTGCCACTGATAGTCGCCCTTTTTCTCCTTGGGCTGGGTTGGAACTTTGCTTACGTGGCGGGCTC
Organism: Syntrophales bacterium; assembly: GCA_049512055.1. Taxonomy (GTDB): domain Bacteria; phylum Desulfobacterota; class Syntrophia; order Syntrophales; family UBA2185; genus Fen-1135. Next base: position 8,444 of record JBEKXK010000088.1, read on the forward strand.
CACTCTGCTGGCCGATCAGCTTTCACCTAAGGAGAGGGCTAAAACACAGGGGTTCAATGATCTACTGCTGAACCTGGCTTCGGCGGCCAGCCAGGTCGGGAGCGGGGTGGTCTATGCGATCGGCGGCTTTGGGCTTATGGGGATGGCAGCGGCAATAATGGCGGCAGTGCCTCTGATCGTGGTCGTATGGTGGCAGGTTACCGCGGCCCATAAACAATAAATGATGCATGGGAAAAATATCTAGCTTTATAATTACCGGAATATTGTAAGTCGAAAAGCAAGGGCAAACAAATCGTTTGTCAAGGAGATACCGCATGAGTCATGTTGAGATCCAATTTCTCGGCAGTGGTGACGCTTTTGGGAGCGGAGGCAGGCTTCAAAGCTGCATTTTCGTTAAATGCAGCCATGGTCAATTCTTGATCGACTGCGGGGCTTCCTGCCTCATTGGGATGAATCGGTATGGCGTTGATCCGAATGATATAAAGATGATTTTTGTTTCCCATCTGCATGGAGACCATTGCGGAGGAATTCCATTTCTAATGCTTGCATCAGAGCTCATATATAAGCGTACACAGCCTCTTACGATCATAGGTCCTCCGGGGATCAAGAAATGGCTTTTTCAGGCGATGGAAATATTATTTCCCGGCTCTTCCCGGGTGCTAAGGAAGTTCGCGGTGGAAATCATTGAATTCAAGGATCGCTGCCCTGAGATTGTGGGAGATGTTGCAGCCAGTCCTTATTTAAACTTACATCAAGGCGATTCGTCATTCTCCCTCCGAATAGAATGTGATGGAAAGGTTATTGCATATTCGAGCGATACGGAATGGACAGACGTGCTTTGCGAAGCGGCCAGGAATGCTGACATCTTAATTGCGGAGGCCTACTTTTATGAAAAGAAAATCAAGGGTCACATGGATTATATGACGCTGATCAGCAATTATGAGAAAATCCGAGCCAAGCGCCTGATGCTGATCCACATGCATACGGACATGTTGGCTATGTTAGATAGAATAGCATTCGAATATACTGAAGATGGAAAGATCGTGAAGATCTAAAATTGTTCCTTCTCCCCGCAAGAAGCGGCAGGTTGCCGACCTTCACGTCGTCTGGTAACTGCCGCTATAATAGCTGCTGAAGTGACTGGGTATTCTATTTTTGCCCCACCGGACAGGATTTCATACAGTTCCAGCAGAAATATTGGAAGCCTATGAACCCGGCCTGATACATACGCCAGAACTCCACGTCTTTGACCATCTTCTTCTTTTCCTCAGCTGTGCAATCAGCGAACTTTGACCAGAAGCGGATACTGTTGCCGATCCCGTAGGGCTGCGAGCTGCGGAGGCATTTTCCCACATCCGTCCTGTTCTCTTCATTAAGTGCCCCGGCGGGACATTGCTCGACACAGATATCGCAATGAACACATAGCTCCTCTGTACACGGTGCATCGGATGCAAGCTCCAAATCTGTCAGTATCGCCGTGAAGATCACGCGCGTACCGAGTTTGGGGTGAATGACAAGGTTATGTCTGCCAAAGACCCCCAGACCGGCCGCAATCGCCGCATGCCTGAGCGAGACGTCACCGATGGACCCCATGGTTTCCATGCTCATCTCCAAGGGATAAGAAGCGGGAGCGGCCATCGCCGTCGCGCCGCATTCTCTCTCCAGAAAACGGCCCATTCTATAGTTGCATGACCGCGAGAATTCCATCACATCCATCCTGCCGCTCATGGCCACCTGCATATTCGCGCTCTCGCAGCTTGACGGTTCCTTGTAGGCCATGACAACTATCGATTTTACACCCGGAAAAATGGTGTCGAGCTTCGGCGAGCGGGGACTCTGATAATCGGCAGCGGCAGCAACTCCCACATCGTCAACCTCAAGGCTTAATGCAAATTCCTTAATTCTTTTTTTCATGTTACTCCTCCTCTCTATATACACCTCTTTCTGCAAAAAATTTTATCGTGCCTTATCTTTCTTCCATATCCCGTTCGCGATGTTGCAGAGTACCTCCGCCCCTTCTTCGCCAAGCAGACTTCGCGCTTTTTCTTGTGCGCCTTCCCACACTTCATGCACCTTTCCCAAGAGATCCTCTCCGGCAGGAGTAAGCCTTAATAATTTCCTTCTTTCTTCCTTGACGGTTACGATCTTGAGCCACCCCTTTTTTTTCATGCGCTCGATATTTCTGCTGGCTGTTGATTTTTCCATCTTTAGCCTTTTGCACAATGCTTCATATCCAACCTCCCCGGCGAGATGGACGAAGACCAGTATGCTTATCTGATTGAGCTTGACACCGAACGGGCTCAAGGCTGAATCGTAGATATTGGTCACTATACGGTTGAGCAGCCTTATCCGCACGGCTATGCACTGCTGCGACATACTTTTTATGAGCCACAATCTGTCAACGGATTTCTTCATACCGGGCTATCCATGGTGTAGTTGTATATACAACTATTACAGGAGAAATATCTTGTCAACCTTTTTCTAACGAAGAAAAGAGCAGGCGCACGATTTCCTCTGCATATAGAATTTCTTTCTAAAATTGTCTGAATCCTGTATATTTTTATTATTAATCGCTGGTGCGAATGGATGGAAAAGGTCTTTCGTTATGACCGATTCTGCAAATTGGCTTAAGCCGTCTAAGGAGGGGATAATGGCTACGATATTCGAAGAAACGACAATCAACGGTATGACTATGCGCAACAGGCTGATAAGGTCCGCCACATGGGAGGGGATGTGCGATCAGGATGGAAGGCCTACCGAGAAGCTCATCACCTTATATCGCGACCTGGCGCGAGGAGGCATCGGCCTCATCATTACGAGTTACGCGTATGTGAGGCCGGACGGGAAGAGTTTGCCAGGCCAGATGGGAATATATACCGACGCTTTTGCGGATCCTTTCCAGCGTATGGCCAAGGCTGTACATGATGCAGGTGGAAATATAGCCGTCCAGTTAGTGCACGGCGGCGGCCAGACGGATACAAAGACCGCCGGCCGCAGGCCCATTGCCCCTTCGGCAGCCAAGGTTGAACAGTTTCCCGAGATACCGGAGGAACTCGCAAAGGATGAAATCAAAAAGATCGTTGCGGCATTCGGGAATGCGGCCCGTCGCGCAAAGGCGTGGGGTTTCGACGCCGTGCAACTGCATGGCGCTCACGGCTTTCTGATCAACCAGTTCCTTTCCCCGCTCACAAACCGCCGTACTGATGAATATGGCGGCGGCATGGATAATCGCGCGCGGTTTCTCTTCGAGGTTTACCGAGAGGTCCGGGATAAGGTCGGCGCGGATTATCCTGTGCTCATCAAACTGAACGCCGCTGATTTCATAGAGGGAGGACTGGAAATTGAGGACGCAATCCACGTAGCCAAGCGGCTTGCGGAAACCGGTATAGATGCCATAGAAGTCTCTGCCGGAACTCCGTCGTCTGGTGCAAAAAGCCCGGTGCGCACCAAAATAACAAAACCGGAGAGAGAGGCTTATAATCTTGAATTGGCCCGCCGAATCAAGAGGGCAGTCGACTGCCCGGTAATAGTAGTGGGTGGATTCAGATCATACGAAGTCGTCGAGAAAGCCATCCGGGATGATAGAATGGATTACATAGCCCTGGCCAGGCCGCTCATCTGGGAGCCGGGCCTTGCCAATCGCTGGCTGCAAGGCGACCGGAGACTTGCCAGGTGCATTTCGTGCAATAACTGCTTCACAGGCGGACTCGAAGAAGGCGGCATCTATTGCGCAACGGAAAGAAAAGAGAATGAAAAAGCGGCAAGACGCTAAGAATTTTTATATCCAGGAGGCAGTCCAATGAATCTCGAAGGTAAAACCGTTCTTGTCACCGGTTCAAGTTCGGGAATAGGCAGAGAGACGGCCCGCCAACTTGCCCGGGAAAGGTGCAGAGTCATATTGACATATTTCAAAGGCGAGGCAGCGGGAAAAGAGGTCCTCAAAGAATGCCTGAAACATGGCGAGGCTGCCCTCTATCGATTGGATGCCCGGGATGACCGCTCCATCATGCGTCTCGTAAAATCGGTTGCGGATAGATTTTCCTCCCTTGACGTTCTCATCAACGTTGCCGGCGTACTAACGGAAAACACTCTTATCGAGCAATCGGCCCAAGAGACGGCAAATCAGGTTGGCGTAAATCTACTGGGATTGATAAACGTCACACGGTCATTCCTGCCCCTCCTTCAGAAGCAGAAAGAAGCGGTGATCGTCAATGTCGCAAGCGGGCTCGCAAAAGAAGTGCTGCCGAAGCTAACCATATACTGTGCCACAAAATGGGGTGTGAGAGGTTTCACCCGGGCCATTGCCCTGGAGCTTCCCGACAAGGTGAGAGTCTATTGCGTCAACCCCGGGTTGACGGCGACAAGGATGACAGACTACCAGGGGGCCGACCCGGCAGATGTGGCGAAGATCATCGTGCGAACGGCGTCAGAAAAGCTCCGGAAAAAATCCGGTGATGATGTGGATGTCTGGAGATACATTTCCCAGGAACAATAAAGACAGCGCCCTTACCCTGGATATGGTGATTTAAGATTCAATGATGTCAAGGCCGGGGCTCATATCAGGATGTAGTTATTCTGTATCGCTTTTCTCTGCGTCTTTCTTGCTATCCTTACTGCTCTCTTTTTTCCCTTTCTCCTTTGTGACGGGGCTTTGAACATCGTAGCCTTTTTTCTTCAGCTCATATCCTCCGGCCGCTCCTGCTCCTGCTGCAGCTGCATACCAGCACCCCGAGAGATATGGAATTGCAAAGCAATCGTAACGCCTGCGATCAACCTATTTAATTTCATTGTCTTGACACACCTCCTAGCTTGGTTAATAGTATACCTGTATGACAACTACCCTCTTGAAACATTCTTTCTCATTCGCACAGCATCGCCGTAAGGATAATACTCGGGAAGAAATTGCGATTCCCTATAACCACGCTTGGCGAAAAAAATTTCTGCCCCGCCTTTCCCTTTCAGCGTCTCTAAAACGATAAATGAAACATGACATTTAATCAGGTATTTTTCCATCGCATCCAATAAGAGCTTGCCCGCGCCCATGCTTCTGTATGCCGGAAGTACACCAATGGAATATATTCTTCCTTTATATTGACCATTTCGCAACTTGCTCCTTAAGGCTATGCCGAATCCGACAGAAGAGTTACTATCTCTAAGAAGAAAGAAAGCGGCATTTGGCGAAGATATTAGATATCGCAGTTGCGATCGCGAGAAGCATTTATTCACCGTGAATATGCGCCTTTCGAGGTCATATATCTGACCGGAATCATTTTTAGATGTTCTGATAGCAGTCAAGTTGGAATCAGAGACTCTTTTCTCAAACATCTACAGACCCTTTGTTTTGTATTCAACCGAGCAGAATGGTTATAGCGTCAAAAGTGGGAAGCTCTTCATTGTATGATGATGATCCCCGCGAGAGTGCCTTTGGATATCTCCTCCGGTTTGGCGTTGCTACCTATAGGGTAGATGTCCCACCCAGTTGCGGCGGCCATTTTATAAACATCAATGCCTACGGCTTCCATGGAAGGCCGGGAGCGGAGAGATATCCTGCATCTCTTCCCCTCCATGGCCTGACAGCTCTCCTGCTGGCTGCAGAATGTATGCCGGCAGGAGCCGGCGGCAAAGCCGAAGGCCAGATAGTGGCCATCGTAAAAAGCCATGGATTCGATCTCACCCACGATCTCAAATATTTTCCGATATGCTGCCTCTCTTTCTTTTATCGTGGCCCTGTCTCTGACTATAACCTCGGGCGGGACATCAAGGGCAAAGAAGACGGCCCACTGGAACCCTTTTAATATGTCCCGTAGCTCCGCCGGTTTCAATGTATGGGGCGGGCAGTGCACACTGGTGCCGTATCCAAAACACCGCGGTATTTGACATTTCAGCACAATTCTTTCATCCACCGGGATCTCTTTTACGCTTACAATTGCGGCCCTGGTGGCGCCCAGTTCCATGGCCTTGACCTTATACCTCTCAAGATCCTCGGGCAACCGCGCCGCATTCATATCGACAGTTATCCTGTCTATCTTTTCTCCCATCTATCGTTCCTCCCTTGCAGACTTGTAATCATGTGCAAAAGACTTCATCTCGTGTAAATGAAATATAGAGTGGCCCATCATGTATGTCAATACCATTTGACTGCAAGATGCCGAAAGCGGTGACAAATGACATCAGGGGACGCGCGAATAAAAAAGCCCCGGTGAAAAATATCACCGGGGCTTCACTCATTTCTGAGTATTCCACGACGTAAAATAGCTTATGCCTATACAGGCAGTTCCAATTATATTTCTTACTTGCAGCTTATGCAGGTCACGAGTTCGCTAAGCGGAGTTCCCGTTTTCTTGCTAATCCACTTTATCTGGTCAATCGGGGCAAAATACCTCCCGCATTTCTCGCAGGCCTGCATCTTAAAGGTACGTCCCCATATTTTCCGCTTACCGTCCGTTGCCTCCATGACGATATGCTCCGTCGGGCAGATATACGCGCACGCACCGCATCCGATACAGGTTTTGGAATCCTCGACGAATGGGGGGCCAACTTTTTTGTCTTTGCCTCTGCCAGACAAGCCAATGGCACTCACACCCACAACATCTTCACAGGCCTTAACACAAAGTCTGCATAGTACACACTTCCCTTTGTCTGTTTCAGGATGAAAGGCGGGTTGCGGTTCAATGCCCATCTCTTTAGCCATATCCTTAAGTACGTCGGACTCAGGACACCTTGCCATGAGAAGCTGCATAACGAGACGCCGGACATTCATAACCCTTTCGGATTTCGTTTCAACAACGATACCTTCATCAACAGGATACAGGCATGACGTCACGATCCTCGTTCTCTTGCCTTTCTTCACCTCAACTACACAGAGACGGCATGCTCCTGATGGAGCAACTGACTCATGGCAGCACAGGGTTGGAATCACTATGCCATTATTGCGGGCAACCTGAAGTACCGTTGCACCTTCCTTAGCCTCAACCTTCTTACCATCTATGATAAAGTTTACCATTTCCCCTACCTTCATTCTATGCTTATTGCTTCAAATTTACAGCTTTCTCTACAGAC
>JBEKXK010000089.1:0-15110 GCA_049512055.1 Syntrophales bacterium
GGTGAATTGTTCTTTCTGTCAACGTGGAAATCCAACTTTTGAAAAATCTAAGAAAGGAGGATGAAAACAATGTCAGAAGGAGTCGTTAAGTGGTTTAATGAGAAGAAGGGATTCGGATTCATCGCTAATGATGAAGGTGGCGATGTATTTGTTCATTTCAGCGCCATACAAGACAGCGGTTTTAGGACGTTATCTGAGGGCCAGCGCGTCCAATTTGACGTCCAGCAGAGTCCAAAAGGTCCATCTGCTGTTAATGTGAAGACTGTGTAAGAGGTTTTTTAACAGAGAGAGGCACCCCGGTTCAGCAATCTACACGGGTGCCTCTTTCTGTCTTCAGGTATTTTGTGCGGTAACCGTAAAGGAGACGGAGCATGAATAAAAAATTATACATCGGAAATCTGTCCAGCAAGGTTACTGAGGATGATCTGAAGTCAAACTTTGCCGGAGCGGGCAAAGTCATGTCGGTAAATATCATAAAGGACAGATTAACCGGACTATCCAAAGGATTTGGATTTGTCGAGATGGCCTCCGAAGATGAAGCAAAAGAGGCGATTGAAAAATTCAATGGCGGCCAGCTTGACGGAAATACAATCGTCGTCAGTGAAGCGAGGCCGAAAAAAGACAGGGATAGAGGAAGAGCAAAGCCTTACCAGTCGGATTCCGGCGGAGGATTTAGAGGCGGTCGCGGCAGACGAGAATAAGACCAGCACCTACCTTAGACTATCACATACAGCTTCAGAAACACATCTTTCCATATTGCGACGTCTTAAGAAGTCATCTGCAAATTCAGTATGTTTCACATCTCAAAGGACAGACAAAGTGGGTGCGCCTGCCGAATCTATCGGAGGCTGCACTTTCAATTTGTCATAACAGTAACTCAAGATACCTGCCAAAGCTTGCCTTGATAGTCCTAATGCCTTAAATATATGGCACAGATTGTTGGATTCTCGCGAAATTAGACCTTCGCTCTATATCAATTGATTTCTTGTGTGATTATTGTCACAGCATTTTATTGTTCTGTATCTTAGATTATGACCCAAAAGATCTTGTCAAAAAAATGGGCTGCGAATCAGGGGGGAAAGATCAAGCATATCTGGGAAAGGAGGAAAGCCATATGGAACCATTAATGTCAACACAATTAGCGGTGCCACTTTCTCATATCCTCTTCCTTCTGTCATTCACTACACTGATATTAATTTTCGGCTACACGAGGATGGCCTTGCTTCTCAACTACAGCTTTCTAATTTATTGGAGCTACCTCTCGAACGTCATACTATTCACAGAAAAAGGAGAATTACAGCTCACTCGCATTACTCTGCTCTACATAGCTTTCGGTTTCGCGATTCTCCTGCTTGCTACGATAGGTCTTATGCATAATAGAGAGTGATAAAATTCCGCATCTCTCATTTGTATTCTGTTCCGGGCATGTTTTGTTATACAGATGACACCTGCCGCGCAAGAAATGCCGCCCGGCAGGTGTCAACCCTGCGGCAGGCAACACACCCCGTCAGGCCCTCCTGAAGGCCGGGCGAAGATATCCAATTTGACGATATTTCCCCGGCCGCTTCACGAAAATTGGCAGGATTATGCCCGGTTAAATATTAAGAGGGTACTTCCGGCAGAGGGATTTCACTTCCGCGGCAATTTTCCGGAGCTCAGGCATTTTTTTGATTTTCTCTTCAAATTCAGCAGGCTTCAGATCGCAGTCAGGTGCGACAACTTTAATGACATAATCGATCCACGCGGCAATTTTATCCATCTCCTTTTCCTTCATGCCGCGTGTAGTGATGGTTGGCGTGCCCATGCGCAGTCCTGACGGGCTCATTGGCGATCCGGTTTCATTGGGAACGGAATTGCGGTTCATGATGATACCCGCCTGGTCGAGGGCTCTGGCGGGATTGCGGCCCGACAGTTTCTTGCTTCTCATATCTATGAGCACCAGATGCTTGTCAGTTCCTCCGGAAACAACATCGTAGCCTCTCTCCATGAACCTTTGAGCAAGCCTCTGAGCATTCTTTACCACCTGAAAGGCATATTTTTTAAACGCCGGCTTACACGCCTCTTTCAGACAAACTGCGAGGGAAGCGATTGTGTGTTCGAAAGGGCCACCCTGCAAGCCCGGGAAGACGCCGAAATCTATTCTCTCTGCCAAGTCGCCTCTGCATAAGATAACGGCGCCCCTTGGCCCGCGTATGGTCTTATGCGTTGTAAAAGTGATGACATCCGCTTTACCTACAGGCGATTTATTGGCGCCCGCTGCAACGAGGCCGGCCTCATGGGCGATATCCGCAAGATAATAGGCGCCTACTTCCTTCGCAATAGAGTGAAGGGCGTCGTAATCGATTTCGCGCGGATATGCGGTACCCCCTGAGATGATCATTTTCGGGCGGTACTCCTTGGCTATAGCCATGATTTTCTTATAATCAAAGAGCCGTGAATCGGGCTCCACTTTGTACTGCACCACTCTAAAAATTTTTGACACGATGCTGATTTTTCTCTTGCCGCCCAGATATATGGCCTGCTCAACCTGTCCCCCCAATCCCTGCTCATCCTTTTCCGGAAATGACCAGCCATGCGACAAGTGCCCGCCATCCGGCAGATACATGCTCAAGATGGTATCGCCCGGTTCCAGAAGCCCGTTATAAACGGCCAGATTAGAATTACCTCCCGCGAGCGGCTGCACATTCACATGCCAGTCATCGGGAAGAGAGAAGGCCTGCCTTGCCCTCTGCTGGCAAAGTTCTTCAAGATTGTCCACGAACTGGTTTCCTTCATAATATCTCTTATGAGGATATCCCTCGGCATATTTATGCACAAATACTGATGATAAGGCCTCCCGCACTGCGGGACTGGAAAAATTCTCCGATGGGATCATTGACAGTTTGTACTGCTGCTTCTCCTCCTCCTTCTTGATCAGCCTGTAGATCTGAGGATCCTGTTTCTTAAGATTCCGAAAATCCATGAAGTTGTCCTCCTGTATTTTGTGACAAAGCGCAGGCATATTACCCTATGTCTTCATTTATCTCAAGAGGACGTTTTGGAAATTATTATGCACAAGGTCGTTGCAATGATTTTTAATGGCCGTTCCCTCTCTTATGTGATATTAGAGCCGCCAGTAATTTCAGGTATTCAGGTTTATTAATGGAAAACACGATAGCAACAGCGGGCGCAAGGGGCCAGAGACTGGCTATGACAGTACTTACGAGTATGGTCTTTTCCGGCGCCCTCCTCCTTTTCGGGATGGAGCCCCTTGTCGGTCGATTGCTGACACCTTATTTCGGGGGTGCGGCCCATGTCTGGCTTACGTGCCTGATGTTCTATCAAGCCATGCTCCTCATCGGATATCTGTATGCGCATCTCTGTGCAAAAAAAATAGGGGGCTGGCATCTGCTCCTGCTTGCCCTTCCCCTGATAAATCTGCCCTTGAATATCAATGCCCAACCGGACGCGCACGCGCCGCTCCTCAACATTCTCGGCATATTGTTTATGCATGTGGCGCTGCCCTTCATTGTCCTTTCGACAACGGCGGTCGTTGCCCAGTTATGGCTCTATCGATCTTCTCTCGGAGAACACCGTGAGCCATATCCGCTGTATGCGGCTTCAAATGCAGGGTCTCTTATTGCGCTTCTGGGTTACACTTTTGTAGCCGAACCTTTGGTGGGTCTGAGAGTACAGAGCCTTTCCTGGACGGGAATGTATATTGTTTATGCGCTTATTTGTTTGGTGGCCTGGTTTCAGCTCCGTCCGGATAAAGGGCGAAACATTCAGACTTCAGAAGCCAGGGGAGAAATTGAACAGGACAAGGTTACGTCTTTAACCTATGCCCGGTGGCTGCTGCTGAGCAGCCTCCCTTCCGCATTCCTTCTGGCCGTAACCAATTTCATTGCTCTGGAAGTCGGCTCTTTTCCATTGACCTGGGTCCTGCCTTTATCCCTATACTTGGGCAGCTTCATCGTAACCTTTTCGAACGGGGGCGGCGTCCCCCGGTTTCTGAAAATATTATGGCCGGAAATCCTACTCATCACATTCATGCTTTATCTGTGGGGACCTTCGCATTGGCTTGCCATCATCGGACATCTGTTTGTCTTCTTTATGATCTGTCTGGTTGCGCACGGCACGCTCTACGAGCGTCGACCGCGCCCCGGGCATCTCACCAATTTCTATCTCACTATCGCTTTCGGGGGCTGGATAGGCGGCGCCTTCATCAGTCTTGCTGCCCCTTTTATGTTTAAAGGGCTTTTTGAATATCCTCTTCTGGTGGCATTATTCGGCGTGTCCTTCTGGTGGTGCTCTGACAGGTCCTTTGTCCCCTACAGGCCCGGCGCAACCCTCCTGGCCGCCGGCGGCCGTATCCTGATTATGGTCACCATGCTCACGGTCATCGGCATGGAATCCTGGACATCATGGCAAGAGCCGATTAAATTCCGCCATCGGAATTTTTACGGAACCTACCGCATCAAGGACGAGCCGTCCGTCGAAGGCATGCCGGGAGGGCTGAGAAAACTGCTTCATGGCAGGACCCTTCACGGAGCCCAGTTGCTCGATCCGGACATGCGGCAGACACCGATTTCATACTTCTATCTGGGTGGAGGAATTGCCGACGTCTATCAGACAACCGACACCCCGAGGAGGATCGCTATACTGGGGCTTGGTTCGGGCGCCGTCGCCGCGTACGCAGAGAAGGACGACCGCATCACCTATTATGAAATAGACCCTGACAATGAAAATATCGCCCGGCAGTGGTTTACGTATCTTGATGACTGCAAGGTCAGAGTAAGCGTCATCGTCGGCGACGGCCGCCTTTCAATGCAGAAAGAAGAAAGCGCCGGTCATGATTACGACGTAATCCACATGGATGCGTTTACCGGTGATGGCATCCCCACCCACCTGCTGACACGGGAAGCAATGGAAATATACCTCAGCAGGCTGGCGGAAGACGGGATGATCCTCTTTCACGTCTCTAATCGCTACTATGAACTCAGACCCGTGATCAAATCCACATCCGCGGGGCTGAACCTGTATGGCGTCATAAATGTACCGGCAACGAGAGACAAGCTGAAATATTATCAGAATGCCTCCTGGTGCGTCGCCCTTGCAAGGAACCCCGCCCGCCTCCAACCATTGGTTAACCGCGGTTGGGTGAGGCTGGGAAAGGATGACGGCTTGAACGGAAGTGCACCATGGACCGACGATTACATCAATATACTGGCGCCGTTAGTAGAAAATATTAGATACCACCTAGCCAAGTATGATATGGATCTGTTTAAATTCCATGTTCAATAAAATATTTCAAAGAAGGAGCCTGCCTGTAAACTGCACCGACAATGCGGATCAAATGAAGTTGAGTCCTGCATTTCGCATTTTTCAAGTTCCAATCCATAAGACTATCTTTTGGCATGCTGACCAGCCGCGGGCTTTCACACTCGGGGCTTCTTCTGGATTCCTGAGAAGCGGGACACATTTCCCCAGAACTTGCGGCCATCTTACTGTCGCATACTATTGTAATCATGCAACAATCATCAGACAACAGTCGCTTTTCAAAAAAATCTAAAAGACTTCTTTTCAAGTACGTAGCAATGTGAAAGAATATCAGCGTATACTATTCCGCATTGGAGAATTCTTTTAGCAGCCCTCCCAGGAGTAACCGATGAAACTTAACCCTTATGAGCAGGGAGCTCTCGATTCGCTTTGCGGCATATACAGTATCGTAAATGCCATGCGCGTCATCAGGGGACTCAGTAATGAGGAATCGCAGGAACTGTTTACTCAGATTGTCGGCTACCTTGAAGATAATAAGAGTCTCGCTGTAACGCTGGCGCAGGGAATCAGCATAACGGTGATGGGGAGCATATTCAAGGATATTATCGGAGAAAAAATAGACCGGGCAATTCCTTTCCAAAAGCAGACAGATGTGGGGATCAGTGATTTCTGGACAGAAATGACAAGGTTTCTTCACGAGAAACGTGCAAGAGGGGAAAAGCGGGCCATCCTTCTGAGCTTGGGCGGTCTGCATGACCACTGGACGATTGTCCGTAAGATCTCAAGCAAGCGCATCTGGCTTTTCGATTCAATCGGCTTGCGGAATCTGGACCGCAGCAAATGCACAACCCGCAAGGCATCATCGAGCAGGCGTCATTTGATATATCCTACGCAAACATATTTTTTAAAGCAAAATCAGCATGTTGCATAATCGCCGTTTTGTCATCACCAGATACATGGCTGATCAACAAAGAAGTTGCGTATAACTAAGGCCGAAACGTGAGACCTCTGGTCTCTTCTGACAATAGAGAGCGTGACCCATGCAGTATATGTGCGCGCGGTTAATTTTTCGGCTGGAAAACCGCTTTGTGTCTGTTATCACCGATTCCAAATAAAGTTAAAATAAGATCATTTTAATGTTGCTTTTTTGATGCTCAGAATTTATAAGGATGCATTAATGCAAAGGTGCTGATGTTTCCGCCTTTGGCGGATCGAGACCATTAGAACATAAAAGGGAGGAGGATGCTATGAACAAAGAAGATCTGATCAATGAGGTTGCAAAGTCAACATGCAGCAAGGTGGAGGCAGTGGGCGCTGTTAATTCCGTCCTTGATGCAATCAAGAAGGCCCTGAAAAAAGGAGATAAGGTGACTCTTGTCGGTTTTGGAACTTTCTCCGTTGCGAAGAGGTCCGCAAGAACAGGAAGAAATCCTCAGACCGGCAAACCGATCAAGATTGCGGCCAAGAAAGTGCCCAAGTTTGCTGCCGGCAAGGCACTGAAAGATGCCATTAAATAATTTTCAGACATAATAAAAAAATACGTTCAATATTTTTGGTTAGACTATTTTACAGATTTGGGCGGGAGAAATTCCCGCCCTTTCTTTTTTTGAGAAGAAAGTCCGGCATCCGTCTTAGACTGAGCCTCATGGGCGCACAGTTTCAACAGGGCATAGATTTCTCCTCTTATCACCTTGTCCTTTTTCGGATTTTGCAACTATTTTTCAGCTCGCATTTCTGCAAGCATTTATTCTATAATACGAGTATAATAACTTTTGACACAGTGCCTATGGGTCATAAATGCATGCCCTTCTGCTGACCATCACAAAGTACTCTTATTTTGGCATTTTTGTCGCTCTGGGGCTGGGAATCCTGGGTTTCCCCATTCCTGATGAGACATTGATTGCATTTGTAGGATTTTTAGTCTATGAAAGCAGATTGAACTATCTCTATGCCTTTGCGGTTTGCTTCGTAGGAAGTTCGTCGGGAGTAACGCTTGGTTATATCCTTGGCAGGACCTTTGGAAACAGATTAATAAAGAGATATTCCGCCAAGCTGAATATAAATACCGATCATATTCAAGATGCAAAAAAGTTTTATGCACGATATGGAAGATTCGCGTTGTTCGTCGGTTATTTTATTCCAGGGGTAAGACATCTTACAGCAATTTTTGCTGGGTCATCCATTATGCCGTACCCGGTGTTTGCCGCTTTTGCCTATTCAGGGGCTGCGCTCTGGACGATTGTTTTTATGAATCTTGGATTCTTTCTGGGCGAGAAATGGCCTCGCGTTTCCGCATATTCAAATCGCTATATAATACCCTTCGTACTTGTTGTGACTATTTTTCTTATCATAGCGTTCTATTGGAAAGCCACTGAAGAGAACAAGAATGAGCATGAAAAACAAAAATGAAGATATTGACCAAATTAAGTAATGTGAGGAGAATGGACCATGGCTACGATTATGCCCGAAGGAGAAGCTATTCGCAAAGCTGTAAAGTGGATTTCTGATAAACTGCTGGATGATCCGAACAAGTCTGTTCAGAAACTTATCAATGAAGCAGTCATGCGTTTTGATCTCTCTCCAAAAGATGCAGTCTTTCTGACAGACTTCTACCGCAAAGGTAAAACGGGTACACCCGAATAATTTATTCGACAGACGTTTGCAGGAATTTACAGGGATTCAATTGAGGCTATGATGGGTAGCCTTTGGTTCTCTGTACATTTCTCTACCGGTTCCATCAAGAAATACTGCGCTTGAGCAAGTCTCTCCTGCCCAAGGACAGCAGATACGGCGTTTTACTTTCTTGGCTGTGACTCGCGCCAGAGCATGCATGCAAGCCCTGCGAGGAACACAATTGCTATAGCGCTCGCCCATAAGGGAATGTGAACACCATTGATGACGGCTTCCCATCCGAAGAGAATGCGGAGGAGATGCCCGAACGCAATAAACGACAAAACCGCAACAGACATAATCGTAAATGGCTTCATGTCCTTCGCTCCTGCCTTAGAAAAGAAACACTGTAAAATTGAAGCTCTCCGCAGCAAGCTGCGGGTAATGCGCTCGCTACCGAATTCACTTAACTCTTCCCAAAATATGGAAACCCCGCTCCATGAAGAAACGGGGTTTCCATTATTAATCCATGACACCCTCGCGCTGTACAGAGACTAGGATAACCATTGAATACCGGGACAGAGGATATCCAGTCCTCAAACCTCGTCTTAGACTCTCTCTAAGATAGTTGCCGGAGCCATTCCCCCGCCGGTACACAGCGAAACAAGTGCGTATCTGGCTTTTCGCCGCATAAGCTCGTAGACTGCAGTAACGGTCAGGCGACAGCCGGAATTGCCGACAGGATGGCCGAGAGCAAGGGCGCCTCCGTTCACATTGAGTTTACGCTGATCAGCCTTGAGCTCCTTCGCCCAGGCGAGCGGTATGGGAGCAAAGGCCTCATTGATCTCGAAGATGTCGATGCCGCTCATAGAGAGGCCGGCCTTCTTCAGAACCTTGGGCGTAACATAAATGGGGCCTGTCAGCATGATCTCCGGATCGGATCCGACGACGGCGTTTGCGACGATGCGGACAAGAGGTTTCAGCTTCAGTTCCTTCACCTTCTCTTCGCTCATGAGAACCACAGCGGATGCGCCGTCCGTGATGGTGCTCGATACGCCTGCTGTTATCCACTTGGTATTCGGCAGAACCTTGAGGGCATAAAGACTCTCCTGGGTTGTATCCGGCCTGATGGGTTCGTCCGTATCCCTCACTATCTCGTTGCCGTCTTTGTCGACACCCTTCATAGGCAGAATCTCATTTTTGAAATATCCATTTACAGTTGCCGCATGGGCCTTCTTGTGGCTTGCTATGGCAAATTCATGACACTCATCGCGTGTGATTGCCCACTTGTCAGCAATCATCTGTGCGGCTGCGATCTGATCTGGTTTGCCATACTTGTTTGTATAGAATGCCCCGAAGGGATTACCCATGGGCTTCCCTGTATACAGGGTGCCGTTCAAATCAGAAAACATCCCGTACTTGGTCAGAAGTTCGCATCCGCTTGCGATCACGACATCCATCGTACCGGAAGCAATCATGCCGTGCGCGAGCTGTACGGCTGTGAGGCTGCTTCCGCACTGGCGGTTCACGGAGACACCCGGGACTGTCATGGGGAATTTTGAGGCCAATACCCCCATGCGCGCCAGGGTGAAGCCCTGCTCGCCTATCTGATACACCGTGCCGGTAATCACATCATCCACAATTGCGGGATCAAGATTAATCCTGCGGACAGCTTCATCCAGCACGGCGCCCAGGAGCTCCGGGGCCGTCCAGTTCCGCAGATATCCATTCTGTCTGCCGATAGGAGTCCTCACGGCGCTGACGATAAAAACGTCTTTCATGATTTTCCTCTCAGTCTATTGATATCAGTACCTGTCCATTAACAGGAACGTCTATTTTTTTGAGTAATCATAAACTCCCTTGCCCGTTTTTCTTCCGAAGCGTCCTGCCCTGACCAGCTTCACCAACAAGGGCGCAGGGCGGTATTTGTCGCCCAGCTCCCTGTGCAGACCCTCCATAACGTGAAGCAGGGTCTCATTACCCACGAGGTCGGACAGGGCCAGGGGACCGATGGGATGATTGCAGCCCAGCATCATGCCCTTGTCTATATCCTCTGCGCTGGCTATGCCTTCATCGAGGGCAAAAAAGGCCTCATTAAGCATGATACAAAGAATTCTGTTCACTGCAAAGGCGGGCGCTTCCTTTACAACGATTACTTCCTTGCCAATCTTCTTCCCCCATTCCTTGGCAATCGCCAGGGTCTCATCGGATGTTTCGTAGCCTCTGATGATCTCGAGGAGGCGCATCACCGGTACGGGATTGAAGAAATGGGTCCCGATAAACCTCTCCGGCCGCTTCGTGATAGCCGCCATTTCCGTGATAGAGAGACCGGAGGTGTTGCTGAAAAATAGGCAGTGTGCCGGCACAGTCTGTTCCAGTTCCTTGTACACCTGTTTTTTGACATTCATCACTTCGATGACCACCTCTACGACAATATCCGCCTTGCCTGCTGCCTCTTTGAGATCGAGGGTCGGCTTTATTCTGCCCAGAATTGCATCCATATTCTCCTGGGTCTTTTTCCCTTTTTCCACGTCGCGGCTCAGGTTCTTCTTGATCGTATTGATCCCTGCATCGATAAACCTCTGTTCTATGTCTCTCAGGGTAACCTGAAACCCTGCCTGGGCGCATACCTGCGCAATACCGCTTCCCATCAAACCGGCTCCTAAAACGCAAACATTCTTAATCTCCATAATGGGTCTCCCTTTCCTATTCTAATATTTTCTGCACCGTGCAAACATCTACACATTGCAACATTAATGGTGAATAACCTGATACTATTTGCCAGCGAACATCTCTTTATAGCTCGCACGCATTTCCCTCTTAAGAATCTTTCCTGTCGGAGTCTTGGGAAGGGCATCGAGAAAGATTACTGCCTTAGGACACTTGAACTGGGCAAGTTCCTTCCGGCAGTGTGCCATTATTTCCTGCTCCGTGATTTTCTCGCCTTTCTTGGGAACGACCACGGCTGTTACCGCCTCAACCCACTTGGGATGCGGCAAACCTATGACTGCCACTTCCTGAACTCTCTTATCCAGGTATATGGCCTCTTCCACTTCTCGCGTCGGGACATTTTCGCCGCCCGTTTTGATCATGTCTTTCTTCCGATCGGCAACGGTTATATATCTGTCCTCATCCATAACTCCGACATCGCCGGAATGGAACCAGCCGCCCTTCATCGCCTCTTCCGTCTTCTCCGGATCCTTGAAATACATGGTCAAGGCATGGGGGCCCTTGCCGCAGATCTCTCCGGGGATATCCTGTTTATCAATGGGCGTGAATTGGTCGTCTTCGAGTCTCGTCTCCATGTTCAGACCACCCATACCTGCGGAACCAAGCTTGCTCAATGCATCCTTCGCCTTGAGAATCGTATGGTAAGGCGCAAGTTCAGTCTGGCCGTAATAGTTGTAAATTCTGGTCCCCGGCAACCGCTCCATTAGTTCTTTCAGCACCTCGACGGGCATAATCGATGCGCCATAGTAGCATTTTTTCAGACTGGAGAGGTCATACTTGCTAAAATCGGGATGCCTCAAAATTCCGATCCAGACGGTCGGTGGAGCAAAGAAGAGAGTAGCTTTGTAGTCGGCAATGTTTTTGAGGATCTGACCGATGTCAGGAACAATCAAAATATTTGTCCCCCCGACCCAGAATATCGGGTTCATAAACACATCCCGCTGTGCGCAGTGATATATGGGGAGGGCATTAATAGAGATGTCGTCCTCATCGTACTGCCCGTCAATGATAGCCCCCATATACTGGGCCATTAACGCCTGATTGCTGATGATAACGCCTTTCGGCAGTGTCTCCGTGCCGCTTGTATAGGTCATCTGCACGGGATCCTCGATGTGAAGGATCACGTCAGGTTCCTCCGCGTTATATTTCTTATACCACGTATCAAAATCCCGGAAGAGATCATTTACAGCGGGCTTGCCGGCGCCCTGATTGGACCATATCCATGTTTTGACGGTGGGCATATCATTGAGGACATCCTTCACCAGGTCATAGAGGCTGTCCTCCACGATGAAGACCTTGCTCTCCGAGTGGTTTATGCAATAGGAGATATCCTTCCCCCTCAAGAGATAATTGATCGCCAGATATACGGCGCCTATCTTGGCGCATCCAAGCCAGGTCAAGACGTGGTGAATAGTGTTATGCGCCAGGATCGCAACACGGTCGTACTTCTGCACGCCCAGCGCCGACAGAGCATTGGCTGTCCGGTTGCACTCGGCTTCAAGCTGGGCATAGGTCAGTGTCTTATCCTGGAAGATCAGGGCCTTCTTATCAGGATAATGGTAGCTGCTGCGCCGGATCATGTCTGCAATTACCCAACGATTGACCCTGTTGTACCGATCCATCAGGAACTCGACATTCTCTTTATTCAAGGTGCGGTACCTTGCCTTCTCCTTGTCCGTCAACGGTTTCCAGTTATCTGCCATGCTTTATTCCCTCCCTTTTTTCTTGACGCTCTTTAAAAGATCAGTGGTGTGAATCCAGGGCACGCCCTGGAACCAATTTCGCAGCTATTTGGGAAATGAAACTAAAGACGTTATTTGCAATAACCGTGATTGTAAATTCGACCTGCCGAGAGACTCTCTACCATATTTTCACTTATAGTTCTTTAGATTTTTTGCACGAAATATGTCGGATGCCGCGATCAGGAAAGAAAACCTCCATCGGGAACTTTTTTCTTTTGACACAGAATTTCATTCTTACTATACTCAGCCCGTCAATGAGTACCTTCACAAGAAGGTATTCATGGCTAACTTTGGTGATTAATGAAAGAGACCCTTGGCCAGTATTTGAGAAGGAAGCGGGAATCGCACCTTATTTCACTGGAGGATATTGCCCAGGCCACGGGCATAAGTGTTCCTCTGATCAGGGCATTGGAAGAAGACAATTTCCATGTCATCCCCAGGTCGGAGATGAGCATGAAATACTTAAAAAAATATGCCGCGCATTTGAAATTAAACAAGAAAGACGTCCTGCACCGTTATGAGATGCAGTATGATCCCACTAACCAAACTAAACGCTTGCCTCAATTATCCCTTTTCTCCTCGGGAAATGCGTCTTACAAGCAAATGAAAGCCGAGAGAAGTCTTTTCAGGAAGCCTTCTTTCCAGGTCGTTCTCTGGTCAAGCATCATCCTGTGGGCCCTCGTATTCTTCTCCCTTTATGTCCACATAACGACGCAAAAGAAAGACGCGCGTGAGAGTGGAGAGACACCTGTATCGAAGGATGTCAGGAAGGAATTTTCTCGTGAAAGAACTGTCCCCATGCCTTCCGTGGCTTCCAAGAAAACGGGGCCTTCACCCGACCAGGCCGCCGGCAGTTTGGCGGACCGTCCCACTCAGAAGCCTTCTGCGCCTCCTGCACCTTTGAAGCGCGAAGACAGCGCAAAGGAATTTGTCGCCCCGCCTCCAAAGGTCCCGCGTGCACAGGATAAAGCGAAGGTCATCGGAAACAGCGACAGCAAGAGGTATCATCTGCCCGGCATGAAATATTACCACAAGATAAAAGCATATCATCAGGTCATATTCAATTCCGAGACGGAGGCTTTAAAGGCGGGTTATACTAAGGCCCGGGAGTAAATTACTATCTATTCGAAGAACCAAAAATCCGCTTCACCAGAGATGCCGATAACATCCGGGGTTTCAAGAAACGATGTCCTTGCAATAAGCAGGGGCCTGCCTGAATTAATCAGCTAACTTCCATGAACTTGCCGTCCTTCCACTCGCCGACGTATTTTTCGCCGGTTGGAAGAGTTAACGTCCCCTGTCCATGATACTCGTCGTTTCTGAACTGACCCACATACTTGGCACCGTTGGCAAAGTTTATCGTCCCCTGTCCGTTTTTCTTGCCGGTCTTATATTGACCCACATACTGGCCGTCGGGCCGGGTCATGGTCCCTTGTCCTTGCAACATGCCGCTCTCAAACTGGCCCACATATTCCCCACCGTCAGGGTAGGTTATGGTCCCTTGCCCGTCAAAGAGACCGTTTTTCCATTGGCCGACATACGTCCTGCCATCCGGAAATGAGGCAGACCCCTGTCCTTCCAAGACACCGTCTTTAAATTGGCCTGTGTATTTTCTTCCATCGGAAAAAGTCAACACGCCCTGCCCGTTCATTTTGTCATCTTTGAACTGTCCCTCGTATGTCCTGCCGTCGGAAAATTTTATCATGCCCTTCCCGCTCATAGCGTCGTTCTTCCATTCGCAGACATATTCGGTGCCATCGGGCAGAGTCAGAATCCCGCGTCCATTCTTCTTGCCGTCTTTGAACTGACCCACATATCTCTTGCCGCTGGGCTCGGTGAGAACACCCTCTCCGTTGATCTCATTATCCTTGAATTGCCCTGTATAGGATCTGCCGTCCTGAAGAGTCAGAACGCCTCTCCCCTCCCTCTTGTTATCTCTCCACTCACCGACATAATGAATCCCTTCATCACCGGATATCGTCCCGTGCCCATGAAACAAATCATTCTTGAATTGCCCCACATAAGTCTTGCCGTCGGGAAAGGTCATGGTTCCCTGCCCGTTGAATTTGCCATTCTTGAACTGCCCTATATATTTGGAGTTGTCCGGGAAGGCCATTGACCCCTGGCCGTTAGGTTCGCCATCCCTCCACTCACCGGTGTAATTTTTCCCGTTGGAAAAAATCATGGCCCCCTGGCCGCCGAACTCGCCGTTCCTGAATTGGCCGATATATTGTGCGCCGTCCGGGAAGGTCATTGTTCCCTGCCCGTCCATCTTGTTGCTCTTCCATTCACCGGAATAGCGCAAACCGCCGGGATAGCTCAGCGTTCCCTGCCCGTCCCATTTTCCGTTCTTCCATTCCCCCACATAGTTCATGCCGCCCGGATAGGTCATCGTACCTTGCCCGTCCATCATAATCTTCTTTTCCGGATTCATGCTCTTGGGAGATTTTTTTCCAGACAGCTTCGAGAAAAATTTGCTTAAAAAAGGGGACATCTTTTTATCCTCGCTTTCGCGGATACGAAAAGATATCTTTCCGACATTCTCACATCCAAACGAAGCTCAACGATTTATCTCGGACAGGAACTTTTTTTCGCTTTTGGGAAGTCTACGGAAAAGTCGGTTGTGTGTCAAGAGGAAATGACCGCGGCGAATTGCCTCACATTAAATGTTACCCAAGGTAGTGAATAAAAGAGATCGTTGACTCATAAATAGGTGTTACCGAACACCGACTCCAAAAAGGAGGATAACTGATGAGTCCACGATCGAAA
>JBEKXK010000090.1:0-15469 GCA_049512055.1 Syntrophales bacterium
GACTTTTCCACTTCTGAGAAATATCTCATGTTTAATGAAGATGACTTTTTGAGGGAGCTAGCACACAAACTTGCGCTTTCAGTTGAAACTCTAAATTACGGCTTGGATTGTAGAATACAACGACATGAATTGAGACCCAACAACAAGGAAGCACTTTATCCAACTCTTATAGTCAATGTCGGGTATGCCTACAAGGGAACACGTAAGCACCACAAACTACTCAAAGGACTCTCTCCATCCATACTAAAAATCGATTTTAGCTTTAACGAAACCATATGTCACATCGACTCACTTGAGATTGACCATCATAATTTCATAAGAGCGTATACTTTATCCGAACTTGTTGCGGAAAAATACCGAGCAATAATACAACAAGTGCCGCGCAACAGGGCCAGAAGACAGGATGCTTATGACATCTTCTGTCTGCTAGCTAACGGACAGCTTGATAACTCTGATATCAGGAAACAAATTCTTAGCACTTTAACCGCCAAGGCGAGATCGAGAGACTTGTATGTAAACAGCGATTCCTTGGCCGATCCAGAAATTATACGGCGTTCACGCTCGGACTACGATAATCTGAGATTTGAGATAACTGACGACCTCCCACCATTTGATGAATTATACAAAACAGTAAGAGCTTATTACGAATCTTTGCCGTGGAAGAATAATGTATCTTCTAAAGACTGCTGAAGAGTTTATACCGATCCATAGACAGAAAGAAAGAAGACTTCAAGAATTTCAATTGCCGCAGAAGCAATAGGACGACATAGAAAAAAACATGGGCTGCCAAAACTGCCCTAATAAATCATTACAGAAAAGTCCAAGTATGAGTTACAACACCTTCTAACCCAATATCAGATCTACTCTGAGCCGTACAAAAGCAACGCTGGCCGCCCTATGGAATGTGTGACTTTAAATTATCTATGTGGCAGTCTTACAAACAAAAAAAATCGACTAGTACTTGGTTAGCAATATGGTTAGCATACTTTTCAAAAATAACGCATGTTTTGCCATATTCACGTCAATAGACATATAAAGCAGCATCTCTAAAAGATGAATAGAAATAAATGCTTATATAATCGGAGCTATTTTTCTGTTTAAAGAGAAAACACGTAATTCAGGACTCAAAATCCCCCGCTCGCAAGGGCATCCCGGTTCGATTCCGGGCTCCGGCACCAGAGCAAAAATAAAGGGGTTAGCCGTGTTTATAAACGGAAGCCCCTTTTTTATATATATTAATTATTCCGGATACACTTTTTTTAGAAAGTCTGTCATTATCGTTACCACTACATCCTGATTGTCAGACAGGCTCATCTTTGCTTGGGTGCTCACCCTGAATAGTTTCACGGGTTCCAATGTTATTGAAATTGAACCAGCGTCAGACGAAAAAGCTATTGATGCCTTACTGGGGGAAACGCCGGGAGTTCTTTTTTCGATGTCCGTTGTTAATTTAATTTCCTTTGTGCCCGTCGTTCCATTACGACCATCCATATAGGGAACCTTTTGGACAGTACACTCATAAGATTTGTCCTTTAGGACAGTTGCAACTTGTGCCAATACCGGATGAATTATATCTTCCACAAATTTTTCCCATTCTTTGCTTGATTCTTTTTTCTCTCTTTTCCTTATTTCGTCAGCTTCTTCTTTAGATTTGATTTCCTCCGCTTCTCTTTTATCATGCTGATTAATGATGTCCTTAACCCAGTTCATAGTTTGACCTCCCGGCATCTTGATAAAGATGAAGAAAGAGATATCTCTGAATGACATAGCGCAACGTCTTCGTCTTCAACAAGCCCTTCCTTCTGAAATCCCTTAGTCTCTTTTCGCAAGCCTGTGATTTATACCTTGGCCTTTTTCTTATCCAGGGCGGCATTGAATTTTTCCGCATTTATGACGTATCTCTCGTGGGTCGCCTCGGATATCTTTTCCACATCGTCGTATGCTTCCAAGAAAAAAGTCAGCTTGCGTCCCTCCATCTTTTCCAGTTTCCCTTTGACGGTGACTGTCATTCCCGCAGGAGTGGCCGCAGTATGGGTCATATTTATGCCGATACCAACGCTCTGTTCATTGGGCCAGTCAAGATGAGGGTTCGTGGCCTTGATACAGGAAAATTCAAAGAGCGCCAAGAGAAAACCCGTCGCAAACACCTTGGGCATGACATGTCCCTCAGTGAATTCCGGATAGATAAAAGGTACGGTCTTGTTTTCGGGAATCTTGTACTTGAACTCCACAGTCATCCCGGGCTGCAAGGAATCTTTCATGGCAAACCTCCAATGAGTAGATTTAACGGCATCGCCCGCAATAAAGCGAAATTTTCCCAATAAGTCAAACATAAAAAATAACCTCTTCCCAAGAGCGTTTTGTGGTAATCTAAAGCGGCAAAGACCGGCTGGAAGTGCTATCAATAATCAAGGGCGCCGGATTGCTCAAGAGGAACTCTATGGACGATCATACTGCCTTGAGTCAACTTGAGGGACTGGCATATATGCTCGGCATTCCCGTACGCTATGAAAAAATCCCGGAGGAAGATGTGGCGAATGCGGGCGGTCTCTGCCGTTTGAAGGGAGAATGCGTCATAATTGTGAACTCCCGGGCAGCCGTGAAAGATAAAATCCAGACCTTGGCAAAGGCCCTGAAGAATTTTGATCTCCATGATGTCTACGTGCGGCCCGCCGTAAGAGAGTTATTGGAAAAATAGATATTCGCCTGTCCTATTTTGCAGAAACAGTAGTATAGCCCTGATGCAGTAACATATCTCCTGTCATCCATTCTTATTTTCAAATTCAGCCCGTACTTAATCCGTTGCATGGCGATCCCGTAATAGTCCTGCGGGGCACTGCGTTCAACATCTCACCCTTACTCCATTAAGGAATTTGGAGTTGGAAAATCAGGCAATGACCAATGGATGTTTACAGGATCTTATCATACAATAAAAATAAAGCGCTATTCAAGGGAGTCCCTAAATAGCGTCAGCCTGATTTAATAAGAGGGGCGCTTAATAACAGGCTATGCGAAGATATTCTCGTAAGGTTAAATACGCAGTCAGAATGTTTGATTCCCTCCGGGCGCATTCGCCTGAAAGAGATACAGGCAGATTTAATCATACATCGATGGGGAGCACCCTCTGCGGTACAGTTCCGGAAAAAGAGATGACATCTTGGCTTACGAAATGCACGATATCCTGCTCGTAGACGACGACAGATACAGTGTGGAGTTTATACTCGAGGCCCTCACGAAGCATGACCTCAGCCACAGGCTTAAGGTCTTCAGAGACGGCGGTGAAGTCCTGAATTATCTCTTTCCGGCCGAGGCGATTAACCCTCGTGATTCATATGAACTGCCCAAGGTGATCGTCCTGGATCTGAGACTGCCTAAGGTTAACGGGTTTGAGGTTCTTCGGAAAATCAGATCCACTGAGGAAACGAAGATGATACCAGTCGTGGTTTTTACATCATCCACTGATGACAAAGACAGAGTGGAGAGCTACAGGCTGGGAGCAAACAGCTACGTAGTGAAACCTTTTGAGTATGAGAACTTCGTCAACACAGCCGCTGAAATAGGCCTGTATTGGACGTCGCAGAATATGCCCCCCTGATGAAAACGGACAATGATGAGGCAAGCCATCCCTGAGCCGTTTATCTTCCTCGCAGTCTAAAGCCCTTCTTTGACCTGAACGAACCTTGGTCCCATTCCTATTTCATAATCCATCTCCTCTGCGGGGTATGGCTTCAAGATGGAGAGCAGCATGGCTCTGTCTTCCGCGGTGTTGCTGATCCAGATATGCTCCTCTTTCTTTGGCACGATTACGGGCATCCGGTCATGAATAGGCGCTATCAATTTATTCGCTTCCGTCGTGATGATTGTGCAGGATCTAATCTCCCTTTTGTCTGGTGACGTCCACGTCTCATAGAGACCGGCAAGGCCGAAAGGCTCTTTTGACTTCAGGTGGAAATATAACGGGACCTTCTTTGCGCCATCTTTTTTCCACTCATAAAAACCGTCGGCAACGATGAGGCACCGTCTTTTTGAAAAAGCGCTCCTGAAGCTCGGTTTTACGTCGATGGTTTCTGCCCTCGCATTGATGAGCTTATTCCCTATGGAAGGGTCTTTAGCCGTGGACGGGATGAGCCCCCAGAGAAACGGCGCCAGGAAGTTCCGGCCCTCCCGGTGGATAACGGCGCCGATATGCCGGCCCGGACTTATATTCCAGTCCGGCTTGAAATCATAATAGCCATCCCGGACAACGAATTTTTCCGCGATGGTCGCTGCCTCGGAAACCAGAGCGAACCTGCCGCACATATTCAACTTCTCCCAATAAAAAAATTATAACAGATAACGATTTCGGCGGATACGCAAATTTTTCCTTGACAATAGAACGATTGTTCTATATATGGCAGTTATGGAGAAAAAGAGAAACGTCAAAACGGTCGAACGCGAAATCCAGTCCTTCTTCCACGAGGAGAGGAGAATGCCCACATATAAAGAGATGCTCAGCCTTCTCGGAGTCCGGTCGAAGAGCGTCGTCCACTATTGGATGGAGAAGCTCTGCGCCCAGGGCGCCCTCGCGAGGGATGCAAAGGGATTTCTCAGGCCCGTGAGGCCGGCTCCCGGTATTCCCGTGGCCGGAGCCGTAGCTGCCGGGTATCCGTCGCCTGCTGAAGAAGAGCTTCGGGATATTATTTCCATCGATGAGTATCTTATAACCCGGCCGGAATCTTCCTTTCTTGTCAAAGTAAGCGGGGACTCGATGACCGGCGCGGGCATCATGGACGGCGACATGGTAATCGTGGAGAAGGGGAGGGAACCGAAGAATGGGGACATCGTCCTTGCGGAAGTGGATGGAGAGTGGACAATGAAATATTTCGTAAGGAAGGGAAAAGAGATTGTCCTCGAGGCGGCAAACCCGAAATACCCAACCATCAGGCCCAGGAATGAACTGCGGCTGGGCGGCATCATCACGGCCGTCATAAGAAAGTATCACCTTTAGCAGGGACTAATCAGAATGAATGCAAGCTGGAGTTATAAAAGGCAGGCAAATGCAGATTTCCCGGCGCGTAAGCGGCGAACGGGGAAGACAAGCTCCGTTTCACCGCGCACGGGACTTATGAAGCGGTTCAGATGCTTCGTAGTGGATACCAACTGGGATCAGGATCTTTGGGGCTTGGAGAAATGGATAGACCTTTCTTGTTGGGCCGTTATCGCGGTTTCGCTTCTCTTTCTTATCCCTGTGACTCTATCCATGCTCTGGAAATAGACGTCTCGACGGCTTTCTCACGTAGCTGCGTGCCATGAGGTGTGCCGCATTAGCGGGATCGAAGTGCACTACAGAATCGAAGCGTAGTGCAGACCTTCAGGTCTGCTTTTTTATTGTTTGTCATTGCGAGAAGCGTAGCGACGCGGCAATCTCTAGTTTTCGTCGCCCCCTGTTTACGACGGGAATTATTGCATCACCGTCCGGAACGGTGAGAGCCCCGCCCGGGCAAAAATCGTTCTGCACATCAACAATAAGCAACGCCTTTTTCTCCATTGCTGACAGCCTCCTTACCATTTGCCTTCTACCGGTGCAGCGCAGAACTCACATTTCCCTTCCTTTACATGGGACTCCTTGACGGTAAAATAGGTCCGCTTTGCGAGGAGGGCATGACAGCTATAGCAATATGTATCCGATTCTTCGTTCACGTTCCCCATGTAGACGTAACGGAGACCGTGCTTTTCTCCTATTGCCTTCGCCTTTCTGAGAACGCCGAGAGAAGTGGGCTCATGGGCATCGAACTTGTAATCCGGATGAAACCTGCTGATGTGCCAGGGGATCTCTTTTCCGGTCTCGGCAATGAAGGCGGCAATGGCGTTAAGCTCCTCCTCCGAGTCGTTCTCACCGGGGATGAGGAGCGTTGTAACCTCAACCCAGATGCCGAGTTTTTTCATGAGTCTTATGGACTCGAGGACAGGCTGGAGGCCACCGGAGCAGACCTTCTTGTAAAAATCATCCCGGAAGCTTTTCAAATCGCAGTTGGCGGCGTCGAGGTAAGGGTGAATTGTCTCCAGAGCCTTTTTGGTCATGAAGCCGTTGGTGACAAAGACGTTATACAGGCCTTCCTTTTTCGCGAGCCGGGAGATGTCATAGGCATATTCAAAAAAAATCGTCGGTTCCGTGTACGTATAGGATATGGATTTGCAGCCGTTTTCGAGCGCACCCCTTACGATATCCTCCGGCCTCGCTTCCTGTCCCGCGAAATCGCCTTTCTTTATAGAAAGCTGTGATATCTGCCAGTTCTGGCAGAATCCGCACCTGAAATTGCAACCTATGGTCGCAATGGAGAAGGATCGCGATCCCGGGAGGAAATGGTAGAGCGGTTTTTTTTCGATGGGATCTATATGGGAGGCGATGATATTGCCGTAGGCATAAGTGTAGAGCTTCCCCTCCTCATGCCGGCGTACCCCGCAGAAACCGAATTTGCCCTCGGAGATCTTACAGTGATGGTTGCAGAGAAAACAATGAAGAATCCCTTTTTTATATTCTTCATAAAACATTGCTTCTTTCTTCATATTCCACTTCCTGACTTTTGCCGGTTTGCGTGAACGTTCTTGGAGATATGCCTAATCTCTTCATGGCGCCCCGGACAGGCATGAGCGCTTGATAAGAAACTCCTTCCGGGCAAGTTAAGTATAGAAATTTATGTTCTTCTCTGTCAAGAATAAAGGGGCGCGGCTGCGCGTTTCGCCTCCTCGCATGCGTGAAGGGGCACAGTCTCTTGTACGAGTTTTTACCTACCATTAAACTACTACTTAACCATCATTGCCTTCCACTGTCAACTAAACTAACTGTATCCTCATAATATTCCGTTTTTTCCGTGCAAGAGAACTTCTTTCGAAAGAGCTGGTTTCTTGCAGTCCATGGCGGTCTTATTGGACATCCGGCAAAGGCCTTCAGTTCCGGCAAGAAAGAGAAAGGAGGAGTCCTCATGTTTGAACCTAAGAGAATATTGGTGCCGACGGACTTTTCCAAATATTCGGACAGGGCATTAAAAACAGCGGTCGACATCGCCGTAAAGTACCACGCAAAGATCTACCTCCTCCACGTCATCAGTGAAGTGGTGTATCAGTGCGGCATCGACTATTGTCTCAGTGATGCAGATCTAGAGAAGATTGAGAAATTTAGTTTGAAGACCTCAACGGATAAGTTGCAGGCTGAGGTGAGGAGAATCGTTAAGTCTGCCGGCGGAGTGGATATAACCTTCGACATAAAGAGGGGGCGTCCCTTCGAGACGATATTGAAGGAGCAGAGAGAGAAGAAGATTGACCTCGTCGTTATTGCCTCTCACGGCAGGACCGGGATCATGAAGCATCTCATGGGAAGCGTTGCAGAAAAAGTCCTGACGGGCGCCAAGTGCCCTGTACTGCTTGTCAAGGCCTGATGGGCAGTTGGAGTTGATCAGTGAGGTTCCGGAGGAGGATGGTGCCCCTCTTTGACCTTATACAAATTTTGCACTAAATAAAAAACTAAGGGAGGTAATCATGAGCAAGAAAGTCATCGATTTATTGAACGCCGCCAGATCAAGAGAGCTTACCGCTATTACTCAGTACATGGCCCAGCACTATGAATTGGAAGACAGAGATTTCGGCAAACTCGCCAAGAAGATGAAAGAGATTGCCATTCAGGAAATGAAGCATGCCGAATCGCTGGCGGAGAGGATTCTGTTCCTGAAGGGTGTACCCACTACCAAGCCGGATTCGGAGATCCAGAAAGGCCAGGATATTGAGGCTATGCTGGCCACGAACATCAAGCTGGAAAGCTACGCCGTCAAGATGTACAACGAAGCCGCCCTCGTCTGCGCGAACGAGAAAGATCAGATCTCCAAACAGCTCTTCGAGAAGCTTCTCGGTGAAGAAGAGGACCACCTCAACTTCTTCGAGAATACCGAAGACCATGTGGAAAAGCTCGGCTCTGCCTTCATGGTGACTTTGGCTGATTAGTCCCTAACTTTAATCGATATTTTCTTACAAAAAATATCCGTGGATAATATTCCCTGCATGAGTCCATGGAGTATATCCGGTTGCTCGCCTTTATCTGAGTTGAGAAAGAGCGCGGACGGTTCTGCTGTCAGCATTCTTTTCTCATAACCGGGGAGGAGAAATGCACCAAGTCTATTTTCCTTTCCAAGGGAGGAATTCATGGAATTCAACGTGCTCATCGGCGGGGAGGCGGGGCAGGGCCTTTTCTCCGTCGAACTCGGGCTGACGGAAATCCTGTCGCGGCTCAACTATTATTTTTTCGCGACCAAGAACTACATGTCGAGGATCCGCGGCGGCCACAACTTCCATATGATCCGCATCTCCGAGGAACCCGTCCATGCCTTAAGCGGCCGGCAGTGGGACATGGTCATCGCCCTCGACGAAGAAACGGAGGGCCGCCACAGGCCGGACCTCAGCGACGACGGCATCTATCTTTCCCGCGAATTGACAAAAGGGATTGAAAAGGAAGCACGGGAAACCTTCCAAGACATAAGACACGCAAACACGATGCTCGTCGGCTGCGTGCTTGCCGTAATCGGTGTGAGCCCCGACAGAGTGACGGAGGGTGCTGAAGACGAAACGGCAAAATATTTAAGGACGGGTTTCGATTACGCCCACCGCTCCAGCCTCGCAGGGAAATATCCTCTCCAACTCATGGCGGGTGATCACTGCAAATTCGACGGGAATCAGGCCATAGCCTTAGGGGCGCTCCTGGGCGGCTGCCAGTTCATGGCCGGGTACCCTATGACGCCGGCCACATCCATCATGCACTATTTCTCCACGGCTGCACTTACGATGCCCGTTCATTTTGAACAGGCTGAGGACGAGATCTCCGCCATTAACATGGCCCTCGGCGCATCCTATGCGGGGGTGCGCTCAATGGTAGCCACTTCCGGCGGCGGCTTCGCCTTGATGCAGGAAGGCGTTTCGCTCTCCGGCATGACGGAAACGCCTGTTGTCATCGTTCTTGGCCAGCGGCCCGGACCGGCTACAGGGCTTCCCACGCGGACCGAACAGGGGGAACTCAACCTTGTCCTTCATGCGGGCCACGGAGAATTTCCCCGGGTTATTTTTGCACCGGGCTCAATCGACGAAGCCATCGCCCTTGCCCGCAAGAGCTTCGCACTGGCCGATCGCTACCAGATACCCGTTTTTATCCTGACGGATCAGTACTTCGCCGACTCCATCCAGATCATGCATGATGACATACCGAAGGAATGCCTGAGCCGCGAGTACCCAGTCTTCGACAGTACCTATAAGAGATATACGCTGACGGAAGACGGCATCTCCCCCTTAACCTATCCCGGTCTTTCCAATGCCAGGGTCAGGCTCGATTCCGATGAGCACGACGAAGAAGGAAAAATCACGGAAGACCTCGGCCTGAGGGTCCGTATGGTGGACAAGCGCCTGAAGAAATTCGCCATGCTTGCGAGAGATTTCATGCCGCCCACATTTTACGGCGACAGGAACGCCGCTTCCGTAATCGTTTGCTGGGGTTCGAACAAACTCATCGTGAAAGAGGCCCTGGAAAAGATCATGGAGGACGGGCAGAGCGCCGCTGCGTTGCATTTTGGGCAGGTCTATCCCCTCACGGCGGCTATGGTTGCGCCTTACGGCCTGGAAGCGAAGAGGCTCATCTGTGTGGAAAATAACGCGAGGGGCCAATTCGCAGGACTTCTGAAACGTGAACTGGGTCTTAGTGTTGCCCATCCCGTACTGAAATACAATGGCGAGTGCTTCACAGTTTCAGAGCTCTATTATATATTGAAGAAATTGTTGACGTGAGGAATTAAGATGCTGAAGAGAACAGATATGGCGTGGTGCCCCGGGTGCGGCGATTTCCCCATCCGGGACGTTCTGGAAAAAGTCCTTCCGGAGCTTTCCATCCCCATGAAGGACATCGTCTTCACATCGGGCATCGGACAGGCCGCGAAGATGCCCCATTATCTGGACGTCAATTACATGAACGGCCTCCATGGGAGGGCCCTGCCCCTTGCCGTGGGGATCAAACTTGCCAGACCTGACCTTACCGTCATCGCCTACTCGGGTGACGGCTGCAACTACGGCGAGGGAGGAAATCACTTCATACACACGATCAGAAGGCGGCTGGATATTACGATACTGACATCGAATAACCAGGTATACGGGCTCACCAAAGGGCAGAGTTCCCCTACGACAGACCCATCCGTGAAAAATGACCTCTCCCCCGCGGGGAATGAGAACATCCCCCTGAACCCCATAGCCCTGGCTATCACCATGGGAGCGCCTTTCGTGGCGCGCTGTTTCGCCTCCGATAGAGACCACATGAAAGAAATTATTAAAGAAGCGATCCTCTTCAAAGGGACTGCCTTGGTGGATATTCTCCAGCCCTGCGTCACTTTCAACAAGATAAATACCTACCAATGGTTGAAGGAGAGGGTCTTCAAGATCGACAAGCCCATAGAGGACCGGTATGAGGCCATAAAGACGGCGGAGCTCTGGGGAGACAGGATTCCGATCGGCGTCATATACAGAAACGACGCGGCCCTGTGCCGGGAAATTAAAAAAATCTTCCGCGAGAGGATAAGGGAAGAAGATATCGAAAATCAGCTTGACTTGCGGTGCGTCATGATGAGATGACCTCGCATCGTGAGGCAGGCCATAATGGTAGTTTATGCCTGCCAATAGACTTTCAATTAATCACTATTGTCTTTATCCCGCAGGTAACATCAGTTAAAGACAGCATGAGCCGCGAACAATATTGAAAGCCTCGGGCGGATGATGGGGATTGCCGCGCCATATAACGTGGCGCCGGCATGAGGTTTCGCTTGCAGAACGATCCATTCTTTTATAAGGAGAATGCATAATGAATAACACGAAAACAGACCAAGGATGGCAGCAGATACAGGCCAAGGTCGAGGAGCTGCTTCGTCAATCCCTTGCGGGGAATCCATTCTACAGGATAGAACACAAACCTTCTGATGTAGTCCATCTCTTAGAGATGCCCCGGGAGTATGGAAAAGATTATCAGGAGGTAAAGCCCTGACGGAAAGATCGAGGGAATAATAGCGCTGCACTTAAATTAACAGTTGATTCTATGAGAAAAAAAGTTAGGCCACTCTGGCAAGAACAAGACTCTACGCACAATGTGTTCTTTTTTTTGCGCTGCGCGTGAAGGAGTAAGTCGGTATTGTGGATAATGTAGATATCCTGATCGTTGAAGATAATCGTCACGATGCCGAGCTGATACTGGAAGCCCTGGATGGGCTGGGTATTGTAGACAAGGTTCGTGCCATACATGATGGCGTGGAAGCCTTGGATTATTTTTTTGGTCCCGAAGTATCGCTCAAGAAGGCAGATTCCCATCTGCCCAAGCTGATCCTCCTCGATTTGAAACTGCCTAAGGTGAGCGGCCTGGAGATTCTGAAACGCATCAAGTCCGATGAGCGGACGATGCATGTCCCCACCGTCATTTTTACTTCCTCGAGCGAATCACAGGACAGACGTGAAAGCTACAAGCTCGGCGCGAACAGCTATGTCGTGAAGCCCATGGACGCCGATATGTTCTCCCGTTATGTTCATGACATCGGAAAATACTGGCTTTCGATGAACACAACGATCTATAACGGCGGTCCGACCCGGGCTCGATAAAAAAAATTTGTGTACGCGCATAAGTGAAGGCGATATCCCCCTTAATCATGCTCGATCAGAAAAGAATGCCAGCCTGTCATTATGTAGCCATGATAGTAGTAGGTAAATACTACCAATAAGCTATCAATAAATCCCTATTGTCTTTACCCCACCGATAACATTAATCATATCACAGTTTACATCAATAATTTAAATCCTTGCGCCGCTAAGACTCAAGTTGAACACCGTGAAATGGATAAATCGCCTCAAGAGGAGGGAAGCACATCATGAAGGTCCTCATCGTTTACTATTCAATGTATGGCCATATTCACCGCATGGCGGAGGCCGTAGCGGAAGGCGCGAGAATGGTTAAAGGGGCCGATGTTTCCCCGTATCGCGTACCGGAAACCCTTACGGAAGAAGTCCTGGGAAAGATGGGCGCCCTCGATGCGCAAAAGGGTCTTGCCCACGTCCCTGTCTGTACGGTGGATGAACTCGCGACTGCGGATGCTATCATCTTCGGAACGCCCACGCGCTTCGGCAATATGTGCGGGCAGATGCGGCAGTTCCTCGATGCGACAGGCGGCCTCTGGGCCAAGGGGGCGCTTGTCGGCAAGGTGGGGAGCGTCTTTACAAGCAGCGCCACCCAGCACGGCGGGCAGGAATCCACCATACTCACTTTCCTTACGACCCTTCTTCACCAGGGCATGATCATCGTCGGCCTTCCGTACTCCTTTGACGGACAGATGCGCATCGACGAAATCACCGGCGGTTCCCCCTACGGCGCTTCCACGATTGCGGGAACGCAGGGCGAGCGCATGCCGAGCGAAAATGAATTAAATGCGGCCCGGTTCCAGGGCCGGCATGTGGCGGAGATAGCGGCTAGACTGACATACAAGGGCTGACATAGAGAATTGTGGGTGAGCCCGATTGGTGGAGACCGGAGACGGCAGGAAGTTCCTGTCAGAAGGAATTGCTCTCCGTGGTTCACGTGCCGGAAATGTCTCCGAAGCACAGAGAGATGAGAGAGATGAGATGAAGATATGACGCGCTTTAGATACCTCGTGGATGTTCATGCCTCGGCTTTTTGCATCAATTTATATTTCACCGGCTCAAATAATAATCTGTTTTCCAAACTATTTCCCGTGGCAGGAAGAATGAAAACTAAGACTTGAATAGAGATGGAGATTCCTTTACATATGACCGGAATGTCTTAAATCCGGGAAGAAGAAAAAACGGGAAAAGGAAGTCGGCGATAAATGGAACCTGCCCCTTTTTCCGATGAAATACCGGCGGAGCCATGACGACAAAAATACCAGCCGCAAATAAGCGCTTTGATAACCTCCGGACGAGGGCGGAAAATGCCCTGTCCGGGAAGGCCGCAAAGAGCGTTGAGCCAGCCGCCGATATCCAGAAGCTCATCCACGAACTCAATGTCCATCAGATAGAGCTGGAGATGCAGAATGAGGCACTGCGACAGTCGCAGATGGCGACCGAGGCAGAACACCACAAGTACACCGACCTTTACGACTTCGCCCCTGTCGGGTATTTCACCCTCGATAAAAAGGCACGTATCGTTAAAGCCAATGTCACCGGGGCCTCTTTGCTAGGCTCTGAGAAGCGATCGCTCACAGGACAACCGTTCCGTCGTTTTCTCACACCCGGGCATTTCAGTATCTTGCGGTCCCATCTTCAGAATGCCCATGAATCGCAAAGCAAACAGACCTGCAAACTGAAGCTCGCCCGGAAGGACGGCAGCCTGTTTGACGCGCTGATTGACACCATAGCAGTAATGGATGGCGACGGTAATTTTGATCAATACCGTTCTTCGGTCACGGACATCACGGAGATTGCGAGCGCAGAGCAGAAAATGGCGCACTTGGCCTCATTTCCCATGCTCGACCCGAATCCCATAGCAGAAGTGGATTTTTCGGGGCAGGTCCATTACCTTAACGCCGCAGCCGAGCGATTATTCCCGGATCTCCGTAAGCGCGGGGTGATGCATCCGTGGCTTCACGATTGGGAAACGGTGGTTCCTGCCTTCCGCAAAAACGGGTCAAAAGAAATCGTGCGGGAAGTGAATGTTGGCGAGCGCTGGTGCCGGCAAACATTGCATTTAGTGCAAGGAGCCCAGCGCATCCGCATCTACGGAATGGATATAACTGAGAGCAAACATGCGGAGTTGGAGCTCCGAGAAGGGAAAAGGCAATTGGAATATGCCGTCAAGGAACTCGAAAGCTTCAGCTATTCCGTCGCTCATGATCTGCGCGCGCCGCTCCGTGCCATCGATGGGTATGCGCGCCTGATCCTCAAGAAGCAGGGGGATAAGTTTGACCAAGACACCCTCGATAAATTTAACGTCATCAGGTTCAGCACGCACTTGATGGGCCAGCTCATCGACGACCTCTTGACCTTCTCCCGCCTGGGGAGGAAGCATATATCCCCCATGCCCTTGGATATGGATATCCTCGTGAAAGATGCATGGAAAGAAGTGCAGTCGAGCGACCCGGAGAGGAAGATAAAGCTTACAATAGAGAGCATGCCTCTGGGCTACGGGGACATGGCTCTCATCAAGCAGGTATTGATCAATCTCCTTTCCAACGCCGCAAAATTTACAAAATACAAAGATGCCGCTGAGATCGTTGTGGGAGGCTACGCCGATGGAGATGAACACGTGTATTATATCAGAGATAACGGCGTAGGCTTCGACATGGCCTATTACGATAAACTTTTCGGCGTCTTTCAGAGACTGCACAGTACGGACCAGTTCGAAGGCACCGGCGTCGGCCTGGCAACCGTCCAACGCCTCATACACAGGCATGGCGGCAGGGTATGGGCGGAAGGGAAAGTGGATGAAGGGGCCTGTTTTTATTTCGCACTAAACATGAAGGAGTGACTTTTTTCATGGGTAATATTGATATTCTTCTCGTCGAAGACAATCCTCACGATGCTGAGATGATACTGGATACGCTCAGCCGGCAGGATATCTCTAACAGGGTTCGGGCCATAAGCGATGGCGCGGAAGCTCTCGATTATTTGTTCGGACCCGAGGGATGCCTGGCGAAGGCGGAGGTTCATCTCCCCAAGGTGATCCTCCTCGACCTGAAACTCCCCAAGGTCAGCGGCCTGGAGATTCTGAAACGCATCAAGTCCGATGAACGGACAAGGCACATCCCGGTTGTCGTATTTACTTCCTCCGATGAAGCGCGAGACAGGACCGAAAGCTACAGGCGCGGGGCGAACAGCTATATTGTAAAGCCCATGCAAGCGGCGGCGTTCTCGCGTTTTGTTGCCGAACTCGGAGCATACTGGGTATCGATGAATATGACGCCCTATACGGACGCGTAGCCGTATGGCGGATGGTTGTTGGCCGATTGCAGGAGTTGCCTTGCATGAATGTTATGATTCAGTTCAATTATGGAAAAATCTTCCCTTAGCGTCGGAGAGTTTGGAGGCTTAGAGCATGTCCGAGAAATTGAAAGTATTGATCCTTGAAGATGTCCCTACGGATGCGGAGTTGATGATAGAGGGGCTTGCGGATGCAGGCATGACCTTTGTCTCGAAGCGGGTTGCCACAAAGGCGTCCTTTGTCAATGCGATTGCGGATTTTTCCCCGGACATTATTCTTTCCGATTATTCTCTGCCCTCATTCGACGGTCTTGCGGCCTTGAAGATTGCCAGGGAGAAATGCCCTGATATACATTTTGTTTTTGTTTCGGGGGCCCTGGGCGAGGAGATGGCGATTGATCTTCTCAAGAAGGGTGCTACGGACTATGTT
The DNA here is from genome assembly GCA_049512055.1 of Syntrophales bacterium. Lineage (GTDB taxonomy): Bacteria > Desulfobacterota > Syntrophia > Syntrophales > UBA2185 > Fen-1135. The sequence continues at coordinate 15,401 of JBEKXK010000090.1, forward strand.
CTGAAGAACAGGTTATCGCGTTTGGAGCCGGCGGTATCCCGCGCCTTGCATGAGGTTGAGGAGCGGCGT
>JBEKXK010000091.1:0-14651 GCA_049512055.1 Syntrophales bacterium
CGGACGCCTCGTTGCGTCACATGGTGGGGATAATGGGGAACAACAATTCGGGAAATGCGTGCCATGAACGAAATATATGAAATTGCCGTAATAATATCAATCGGAAAATAGTATTATGTCCCCTGATTAAACCAACTTTACAATGAGTGTATTTTATTGTAGTTTTCCGGGTCATCCCCTTCATGAAAGGAATAAATAATGAACCATGCTGAACAATTAGTTTCCATATCCCCAAGCGGTGAATCGTTTCCTCTCCCCCGGGAGCGCGACTATGAATTAGAATATGAGCGATTAGAGAAGCTCGCTCATGAACAAAAAGCAATGGGCCGTGAAATCGTTGTTGTAATGGGCCTCGGATTTGTGGGAGCCGTTATGGCCGGTGTCGTCGCCGATACCGTTGATCGCGGTTCGGGAAAGCCCTCAAAATTTGTTATCGGAATGCAGCGACCCTCGACACGCTCCTACTGGAAAACCCCTTATATCAACCGTGGTCTCGCACCCGTTGAGTCGGAAGACCCGGAGGTTGCCCCGCTGATTCATCGCTGTGTGAATGATAAGAAGACCCTGATCGCCACTTTTACCTATGACGTTCTTTCCCTTGCGGATGTTGTCGTTGTGGATGTCCAGTGTGATTACAATAAGGAGACCTTAGGCGATATGCGATGTGGAGAGGCGGATATTGCGGCCCTCGAGGATAGCCTTAAGATCATCGGTGAGAGGATTAAACCGGATTGCATGGTTCTCATTGAGACCACCGTTCCCCCGGGAACGACAGAATATATTGCTTACCCCATCATGAAGAAGGCCTTTGAGAAGCGGGGCATCGTTGATCAGGAACCACTCTTGGCTCACTCTTTCGAACGGGTCATGCCCGGCCGGCAATACGTGTCTTCAATCCGCGATTTCTGGCGGGTTTGCAGCGGCATCAATGAAGAAGCGCGGAAACGTGTTAAGGCGTTTCTCTCCGATGTCTTGAATGTGGAAAAATATCCCCTTACAGTTTTGGACAGGCCGATTGAGAGCGAAACCTGCAAAATCGTGGAGAATTCCTATCGTGCCACGATTCTGGCTTACCTCCACGAGTGGAGCATCTTTGCAGAAAGGAACGGAGTCGATTTAATAAAGGTACTGGAAGCCATCCGCGTACGACCCACCCACTCAAATATCATCTTTCCGGGACCCGGGATCGGGGGCTACTGTCTTCCCAAGGATGGCGGTCTTGGTGTATGGGCATATCATACACTGATGGGATTTGAAGACGATATCTTCAAAATTACGCCGGCAGCAATCAATATAAATGACACCCGTCCCCTTCATGCCGTGCAACTGGTGAGAGATGCATTGCGGAACATGGGGAAAATCGTTGCTGCCTGCAAGATTGCCGTCCTGGGGGCGTCTTACCGGGAGGACGTGGGCGATACCCGCTATAGCGGCTCGGAGATCCTTGTCCGCAAGCTGACAGAAATGGGGGCCGATGTTTTTGTACACGATCCTTACGTGAAGCATTGGTGGGAATTTGAAAAACAGGAAAGTTATCCGGCGCCCGGCCATTCGAGAGCCCGGTTTTTCCGCAATCAGGAAAGGCTTGTCGAGCTGCGTATCGATACGGATTTTTCGGAGACGCTTCATAAGGCAGATGCCGTGGTCCTGGCGGTACGTCACGATGCATATCTGCGTTTGACCCCGGACCGTGTAATGGAAATGACGGGGCGGCCTGTGGCCGTAGTGGATTGTTTTGGTATATTAGACGATGAGAAGATAAGGCGCTTTTTTGAGTTAGGCTGCGAAGTCAAAGGGCTAGGCCGCGGGCACGTGAAGCGCATCAAGGACGAGGTGCAAGGTTCAAGGTTCAAAGAATCAGATTGAAGGGGCAAGGTCAACGGTTTAAGGGAAACATTCTGTATTCCACCGTATTAAGAACGGGGCAGGCTTACCATGTCCGGAATGACAGTAACTCAAGATTCCCGCTTTCGCGGGAATGACAATGGGAGCGGGAATGACAATAGGAGCGGGAATGACAGGTAGCAGGGACAGGTGGAACGCCTGTCCTCAAAAACACGCTACTTCAACAGTCTTGCCAGGATGATGCCGAGGATGAGCCATACGGGAATGGAAATGACAAGAGCCCAAATGAGCCCTTGAACATTCCTCAGTCTCCCCTTCAAGCTCCGCTCAAGAAGGACCCTTTCCATTTTCAGTCCGATCTCATCAATGTTGAAGGGCTTAGTGACGTAATCCTTGGCTCCTCTCTTCATAGCCTCCATAGCGGAGTTAATGGATGGATAGCCGGTAATCATGATGAATATTGCCTCCGGATCCATCTTCCTAATTTCACCAAGCAGCTCTAATCCGTCCATAGGGCTCATAACAAGATCAGATAGCACGATATCGAAGTGTCCCTTAGTATATTTCCGCACAGCTTCTTGACCGTTCACAGCGCAAACCACTTCATAACCGAACATGTTGAGATAGTCAGTAAGGAGTTCCCTTATAACTTCGTCATCATCGACAACCAACACCCTTTTCCGTCGTTCGCTTAAAACAGTCATGTGGTTTCCCTTGATAAATCCCCTCGTCCCCCCTTTTCTACAAAAGATGAAGTTATCAGATTTATTTTAATGAATATATAATGACGAAAACCTTAAGTCAAACATAAGATTGTTTTTTTGTAATCTCAGTTTTGAGTATTACCGGAAGAGAAAAAAATTGCTTTATGAAGAATAGCGAGCCCTATGATTGTTCCCATCACATTACATATCACGTCTATGCTTTGAGAATACCGTGTGGGAATATAAACCTGCAAAAGCTAAATGGCAAGGCTGAATCCTAAGCCGACGAGGGCTGTGTTCAGGTATGCAGCGCATTTGCCGCGTCGTTTCACTTTGCATAGGAAAGCCGCACAGAAGAAACCGAATGGTATGAACCCGATGATATTCATCGTGACGTCCTGTATTGACGATCGATCCCACCGTAAATCGCGCCATGGGGGTGACAACACAATATGCCGAAGCGGCGTGAATACTTCCGGTATCGTAAGCTGATTGTTATTTCCCGTGAGATCGTGAACAATTGTGCCTTTTCTTTCATCAAAAGTATACAGAGCAATACATCCATTATTTATTGATGCTGACGGGTTGCCCTTATTCATCCAACCCTGATAATTTCTGACAACCTCATCGGGCGTTAATGTGCGATTGTAAATGGCAAGACCTGATAAATATCCCGTCCAGTAACTTTCGCCGGTGGCCGAGTTGCCGAGGATCAATCGAAACGGTGTTCCTGTAAAGCCGGAAAGTAATTTATAATTGGGGTATGTCTTTTCATACCTTCCGTTTAAATAGGTTGACGTTCCTCCTGCTCCATGTTAAAGTTACAAATTGATCGGTATACCCGGCGAGGGCGCCAAAGACACCGATTTCTCCATAATCTCTGTTCTTGGCCGGTTTTTGTAATCCGCTCCGAATAACTTGTATTCTACTTTGAATATCCGGATGAGATATCCATTGACCCAAAAATAGAACATCTGGTTCCTACCCATCATAAAGAGTCAATATGCGGCCAGTGCCGACAGCACTGAGTCCAGCCGCGGGATGCATCCAGATTTCTATGGTAATAGACTTATCTTGAAACGGTGATTCTTGTGGTTCGCCCCATAGAGGCGGGCTCAGGATCATAGCCTGGCCATAAAAATTAATGCCATTTATGTCGCGGAGCCATGAAACTTTATTCGCAGGGCGAAAATCCAGAGGCCAGAGCCCGGCTATGAGCATAGCCAAGCAGATGGAAAAGAAAATGGTGCCCCAAAACACCTTGCCTTTAGTATGGAATAATTGGGAGCTATATTTTCTTATTATATGGAATGACATAGTAGCCCGCTGATATTTTATACCGTTCAAGTAACGGCTGGAGCACGGGATACAAATCGAAAGACGAATCCATCATTATCTCGATATCCCCATGGAAATCGTTCTTCTCAATAATTCCTTTCATTCTGGCATAAATTCCCGCTCCCTCCATGGCAAGAGAATTAACAGTAATTGTGTCCTCCATGGTAAGCAATCCCTTCACGTTCCTAAATACAATCAAGGGCAAGACGTTGATCCCTGTGAGCGCTCCTTTCAGTTTTGCATCGTCAATGGAAAATTTAACTTCTCCCTTCTGATCTTTATTCTGATAATTGAACCCGAGTATCCCGTCACCATATACGCCTGTTCTTTCAATGATCGGCAAACCATTGATTTGTATATTCTCACCAGCAATGAATATAACCACCCCCTGCCGTTTTCCAGTTATATAACCTTGAATCGTGCCATGATTTAACTGACCGCTGAAATTTAACCGGGGAGTTAACTTGAGAAGGGAATCTAAATCAGGTGTAACGTATATATCCTGGATCGCGAGGATGGGCTTAATTCCGTCGTTTACAGGCTGGTTGGATGTTGTGTTGAATATAAGCACCTGCTCGATCCTTAAGGTGTAAAAGAGGCCTTTTTTGAAGCCTGCCATCCTGATTTTAACATCCCGACCGCCTTCCAGTGATTCCTCAATGTGGCCTGTAATCAAAGATTCCGGGACAATAAGCCATGCGACCCATATACAGAGAAACAGGATGATAAATGAAATGGCAATTTTTTTAATGTAAAAATCCCCCCAGCCCCCCTTTTTAAAGAGGGGACACTTGCCCGATCCTATAGAACAGGACTAAGAAAACTAAGAACTGCTGAATAGTGATACCGACATTGTAGTGTCAAGGAGTTCGGGGTTTTCAAAGGATTTTTTGATAGCCACTTTTTTTATTGCCAAAATCATAGGGGCATTCTCAATCTTATAAAACAGGTTAATCAGCTCGCTCATGTTCAGCTTCTCCATTTGAATCTCCGCGGACTCTTCACTCATCTGATCGACAATCTTCTTCGTCCCAGTCAATTTAATGGATTTCATTTTCCCCCTGATCCCGAGCGAAAGAGAAATATCTCCTATTGTCTGAGTCATGCTGTTTGTTTTTGTGAGATTTTTCTTCTGTTCTATAGCATCGACACTCGCCCTCAGCGATCTGTATTTATTGGTTAAGGTGGAAAATTCGTGATACCTCGCCGTCAATTCTGATAGTTCTTTTTCTGCTGCCCGCTCCCAAAGCAGATTGGGGATGATCACTATATAGAGCCCGATCAGCACTACCACAATAACCATCTTTTTGCGGGATGCCCGGTCTTGCCAATAATCGCGGATTAAGGTAGGAAGGGAATCGTATTTCATAATGATTGTCCCTTGGCAACGACGGTAAAGAGAATCTTCCCATGTGCCGTCGTCCTAACATCAGAAATAGATACGTCCGGCAGAAATTCAGAAAGCTTCATTTTAATCTTTGAAAGATCATCCATGGAACTGGTCTCCGCCTTCATTTTAATCAGATTCTTTTCAATTTGAATATCAGTATAGACAATGTACGATTCCCTTCTCTTCGATAAATCCATTAGAAACTGAAGAGTGGCAATACCCGTCAGCGTGTCATTCTTTTCTTCAATTTCCCTGATATGAGATTTCAACTGGCTCATTACATCGATAGTCTTCTTATCACTGGGGAAAAGGCTGCTATACGAACCCCTCATATCACTTGTTATTGTGGTGAGCTCTTTTTGTATCATGATTGCCTGGAACATTATACTCGCATGTACGACAAGTGCCAACAGGGAAGCAAGGATAACTGTTATCCTCAAAGCTTTTCCTGTTCTCTCGGCATCCTTTCTGTAAGCAAATTGCCCTATTCTTAGATTGATGGTAGGTTTAGTGAGTTCTTGCTCTGCTGCAATGATACGCTGGTTTTGATCCCATTTTTGAAGACCGATTAGATGTTCGGCAATGGTGCCCCGAAATCCCTCCTGGTCTGGTCCCTCCCGGGTTTTGACGACTGCCTGGAGGTCGATGGATGTGATAACCCGTGGATCAATATTTTTACGAGCAAGTTGCGTAAGAACATGATTGAGGAACTCTTTCCTGGCGTAAGCAACAAGAACTTCTGCAGAGGTGTCATCACCACTAAGATTGATACTATCAAAAACAATCTCTTCAGATCCGCCCATGATGTAATTATCCAATTCAAGAGGAGTGACCTTCGTTATTTTTTCCTTATCGGAGAATGGGAAATTTAAGATTCTGAAGTCTAAGATAGCGGCGGGTATACTTACATAGAACTCATCTATACCCATCCAATCCTTCTGCAATACATAGTCCAGGGTTGTTTCATAGGTATATCCATCCCTGGTGATGTTGAAAAGATGGATAAGGGATTGATCGTCCCCATCCTGGTTAGTCTCTTGAGACGAAGGGTGCGGCCTGCACATGGGGCTATTAGGATGGATATCGATAAAACCTATTTTTTTCACTTGAAGCTACCTACATAATTGAAGCTCTCCGCAGCAAGCTGCGGAGGATCTTCGATTCTTATGGAACATTAACGTTCGGCATTCGCTCGCTTACCCCGCAGCAAGCTACGGGGAATACGCTCGCTATCGAATTCATAATTAATATTTTGTTTTGTCTAAAAATCCCCCTGCCCACCCCTTTGCTACAGGCGGGATCAAAATGTTGCACTACGTCTCCTGCCAGTACCTGACTGTGAAGCCTCCCCCACTATTTTCTACGACACATTCGATGATCCGCTTTAACCGGTCTTGTGATGCCTCGGAAGTTATGCGGAAGTTCGAAGCCTTTACCGCAATCTTGCCTATAAGGGACTGCCCCAATGGGCCTTCGAAACCTGCTACTTTGACTATGTCACTGGTCGTCTTAAACGGCTCGATAGATCTATAATTAACGATCCTTTCAGCAAGCGCATTGGTCATCGTGTCGTCCAGCGCCATTAACACAGAAACGGAAGCAGTATTGATGTTGATGATGTTCGCATTTACTGCACCAATACCGTAAACCGTTACAAGAGGGACAATCTTCTCACACGCCTTGGAATCCGCGATTAACCAAAGTTCATCCACACTGTTCATATAGGCATTCTTTGCGCTTACTTCCAAAATGCCGAGTCCCGTCTTTCTATTACGGTTTATCCAGTCGGCAATTTTATCCGCAATTTGTTCATCAAGTTCTAGTTGTACAAGCAGTCTTTTGAAGGATTCGTAGGCCGCATTGTTCAAACTGCCATTTGGTAAAACCACTGAGTTGAGGTTGAATTTTGCATTTTCATCTTCAACCTTAACCATCACATTCCCGTCAAAATTCTCCAACACATTGGGAACGGGTACCGCGGCAGTCCCGGGGTAGGTGTATGAATAGCGTTCATAATTATCTGATGCTACTTTTATAGCAAGATTAATTCCTGACCTGGCAGCAAGGGAAAGATTCTGGGCCTCTTTCCAGTTGTATAGGGAGGCATTTGCCGTATAAGTCGCGCTGGCAAACTCCACCACCATGGCCGTCATTATTGCCATGATCAACAGGACAATTACAAGTGCCATGCCCTTCTGAGATCTGTTCATATGGCCGTTCCAATCCTCACTCTGGCCGTTTCAAAGATAGAAAAAGGTAATACATTCTTGTCTTCTCCCTCTCTGTTTTTCATACGTATGGTCAATATTATCTTCACCTCATCGGGTGTAATATTTGTGAGTGAACTGTCCCACGTTTTTACCCATTCATTCTGGTACTTTGCTTGCAGCGTGAAGGATTCTATGTCTTCCAAAAGATCCATCCTGCTGTTTTCTGTTGCCTGAGATAATGCTGATACCATACTCTTCGTGATCACCAGAACGCCGTTTCTTTCCTCGACGGTATAGTTGATATTTGCAAGTCCTCTTATTAAAGGGGATGACGAAGTCACGGTGAGAGAAGATGCCTGCCGTCCATAAAAATCCCTGTCATCCATTTTAAAGACACAATACGAATTATCCTTTGAATAAAAAGCAGATTCAATCTCCCTTTTTAAAGTGTCAACAAAGGCACGGGACTCCTGGAGTTTTACAAGAGATTGATCCACATTGAACAATGCCCTGTTGGCCAAGGTAAAAGTACTATAAAGTGTAATAAGTATCATCGCCATGATGGCAATGGCAATAAGTACCTCAATTAGGGTAAAGCCCTTGCCTCTTCCTCGTGTCCCTCCCTTTTTTATGCAATATCTCAAAGCTCTCATTTCTGTTTCCGAATCAGTTCCGACAAAGTTATACTTTCCTTTCCATCCCCAACAACGACTATAATTTCCGACATCCCATTAAAGGATGAATCCTTGACCTTCGTTTCATAATTCAGCATATCATAGGGCGCCGGAAAACGACCGCTGATCTCCTGCGGATTTATCTCTAATTCCTCGATCTTTTCCTTTGCAAGATTTGTAATGTTTGTTACAGTAAACTGCCTGTCGGTAATCCCCAGGTTATAGCTCAGGGTGTATAGCAGGGTAACCAGCAGCCCCCCAACGATCGCGAGGCTGATCATCACCTCAATAAGAGTAAATCCCCTCTTCTGCCTTTTAATAAAAGATTGACAAGTCACAGAAGCTACTCTCAATGACATTAGGAAGATCCTAAATCCCCTCATCTTCCAACACCTTCACTCTACCGCTCAGGGCATTGAAGACAACTGCCATTGACGATTCAATACCAGTTAAATGAATCGAGAAATTTTCTCCCGCCCCTGCTGGACTTAAAAAAACAGTTACCTCCCCATCAGAAACATTCCCCTTCGATTGCGTTGTAATACGGGATAGATTATCGATCTTTTCCACTTTTTCGCCATCAGGTCCTGTGTAGTGCATTGTCTTTTCATTAAAATTTATGTTTATGGCATAGATTTCTTTTGTGGATATGGCGCTGTCATTGAGATATCTCAGGATCGACGCAATATGACCTGCTTCAGACTTTAGCTTCCCATCCTTCTGAAGTGTAAAAGTTGGGAAAGAGACGGCAAGAACAAGGGAGATAATAAAAATAACGACTACAAGTTCCAAGAGGGTAAATGCTTTATTATTGCATATTCCAATTTTGAATGTCGGCATCCTTGCCCTCTCCACCCTCTTTGCCATCGGCTCCATAACTGGTAATATCGAAATCCCCATGTAGCCCGGGACACAAATATATATAGGGATGTCCCCATGGGTCCAATGGGATCTTCTTCTGCTCTAAATAGCCGCCATCGCGGTATTTGGGCGGTACTTGTCCCACGGTCGGTTTCTCTATCAGGGCCTCTAAGCCTTGCTGGGTATCGGGATAAAAGCCATTATCGAGCTTGAATAATTTCAGGGCCATCTCGAAGTTTTTTATCTGAAGCTTGGCATCTGTTATACGGGCATCATCCGTATGCCCTATAATCCTTGGCGTTACCAGGGCAACTAATATGCTCAGGATGAAAACAACGACGATGATTTCAAGCAGGGTGAAACCATTCTGGTTATAATGCGCAAGTTTCATGTATTCTTCTCCTGTTATTGTTTCCTTGGGGATAAGAAGTTAGATATAAACACCTTTCTTTATTATATTTAGCTGTAAATTGTCATTTCGACTTTTACTTCGTGTCATTGACATATGAGTGGTCGGAATGATTCATCGGTAGAGCCCCACTATTTCACCAACTGATTCAGCTGGAAGATAGGCAGCAATACTGCCAGTACAATAAAGCAAACTATAAGGGCCATAAATATTATCATAACCGGCTCAAAGATAGAGACGGTCCTGTCAACCTTCCTGATGAACTCTTCTTCATAGGATGAAGCTGCCCTTTTTAGTGTTTCAGCCAGTTTCCCCGTCTTTTCACCCGTAGATACAAGCTGCACAAAGACAGATGGAAAACCCTTCAGTGATGATGCAATCGTTTGCCCCTCTGCAACCTTTTCTCCTGCATAAAAAATGTTGGCTTCAAGTGCCTTGTTCCCTACAGCTGATGCTGACAGCTTGAGTGCCGCTAGCACCGGCAGCCCTCCACCGATTAGAACCTCCATGGATCGTGCAAATCTCGCATAATAGAGACTCTGAACAATACCGCCCGGCAGCTTGAGGACAAGCCTGTCTACCTTTTCCTTGTTTGTACTGATGTACTTCCTCACGGACATGACGATGACAACCAAAATGCCGATGATGGCCCACCAGTATTTCGCAAAGGCATTGCTTATCGATATGAGGATTATTGTTATAAGAGGGAGTGTACTTTTCGTATCGGCAAATATTCTGACAAGTTTAGGTATGACAAAAGTAAAGAGAAATGAGAGGACTGTTAGACTTACTCCCGCCATCAGCATGGGGTAAATCATGGATGATCGAATCTTTGATCTCACAACACTCTGATGTTCAAGAAAATCGGCAAGCTTGACAAGGACGTTGTCCAGTGCCCCGCTTGCCTCACCAGCCTGTATCATATGAATGTAGTAGCCGGAAAAAATATGGCTATACTCCTGCAATGCCTTGTAGAAACTTGCACCACCGGAGAGCTGTTCTTTTATTGCAATCAAAATTTCCCTGTAATATCCCTGATACTCATCGGAAAGGCTCTGCAGAGCTTCCATTAAAGGTACACCGGAGGAAATGAGGATGGAAAGCTGACGGGTCATATTTGGCAGAAATGTTTCATCTCTTCCCCGGAATATCCCCTTTTTTCTCTTCCTGGCAGATTCAACAACATCCGTGGGCAGGACTTTTCTTGCCCTAACCTGAGAGATCGCGTCACGCAGCCCCGGAGCCTCGATGGAGCCTCGTACCTCTGTACCATCTGCGGCATAACCTTTATACTGAAATATCGGCATAATCCTTCTGTGTCACTCGTAAAACTTCCTGAAGAGTCGTAACTCCGCGTATTACCTTATCGAGACCATCTGTGAAGAGGGTTTTCATGCCCTTTTCAACAGCATTATTTTGTATATCCTGCGCACTGACTCTATCCGATATCATCTGCCTGATATCAGCATCAACAATCAGGAGTTCATATATCCCCGTCCTCCCTAAATATCCACTTTCCCTGCAATTCTGACATCCTTTTCCCCTGTATAATGTCGACACGCTGGTAGAAAAATATACCATCTCTGCGCCTGTTGCAGTGTATTCCTCCGTGCAGTGCGGGCAGGGGGTTCTGACAAGCCTCTGTGCAAGGACTGCAGAGAGAGATGATGCGACCAGGAAGGGCTCCACGCCCATATCGACCAACCGTATTACGGCGGAAGACGCATCAATGGTGTGTAAAGTACTTAGGACAAGATGACCTGTCAAAGAGGCCTGAATGGCAATCTCTGCTGTCTCATAATCCCTTATTTCACCTACCATGATGATATCCGGGTCCTGCCTCAAAATCGATCGCAGACCGGCTGCGAAGGAAAGTCCAATTTTGGGATTGACATGTATCTGCCCGATGCCCTTCAGTTGGTATTCGACAGGGTCTTCTATGGTGACGATGTTTTTCTCCTCTGTGTAAATCCGGTTCAGTGCCGCGTAGAGGGTCGTTGTCTTTCCACTCCCTGTGGGACCCGTGACGAGAATAATGCCGCTCGTCCTCGCCAAAAGACCCTCAAAGGACGCCCTGCTGCTTTCATCAAATCCCATTTCCGAAAGACCTATCAGGCCCTGCTTTCTATGCAACAACCTGAGGACGGCCCGTTCGCCGAAAACGGTTGGAATGGTTGATACTCTGAGGTCGATATCCTGCCCTCCGATGAGAAGCCGTATGCGGCCATCCTGGGGAAGTCTCTTCTCGGCAATATCCAGACTGGCCATGATCTTTACCCTGCTTATCAGAGCATCCTGAATGATCTTCGGAGGGCTCAAGACCTTGTGCAGGATACCATCGACCCGCATGCGAACCTCAAGCTCTTTTTCATAAGGCTCAATGTGGATATCGCTGGCCCTTTCCTTGGCGGCCTGCTGGAAAAGGGCGTTAAGAAGCCGTATGATCGGTGCATCTTCAATCAGCTCAAGAAGATCCCTTGGTTTTTCAAATTCAGTGGCAACGGATGAGAGATCATCACCTGATATGTTGTCCATAACTTCCGCAGCAGTGCCTATCTGACCATAAAAACGGCTTATGGCATCGACAAGAATACCCTTTTCCGCTTTCACGAAACGCGGCTTCAGATCATATTTCTTTGCAAGTTCAGAAACGGCAAAGATTCCCTTGTCATCCGCAACGGCTGCTACAAGATAACCCCCCAGCTTCTTCAGAGGAAGGATGAGATTATTCCTGGAGAATGAGAACGGGATCTCTTGCATCAGAGAAATATCTACATCTTCATCCTTGATGGCTTCTACCAGCTCCATATCTCTTTCAATAATTCCCTATTTCTTCATTTTCTTGCCATGTCCAAAAAATCTTAAACGTATTTTTTTACAATTTCCCACAAACAGCGGATGGCATACAGGTTTTCAGATTTTGCTCACACCTGTCTTATTCCGGTTTAGGCTTTGATGATCGTCCTTCAGATTTCAGCTGGACGAAACTTCCTGGATGCGTTTCTAAAATTTTCTTTTCCTTCATATAATTAGAGGCATCTTCAATACTCGTAAAATGTCCCGTTAATATCCTATACCAGACACCCCGCTTTCGTATTTTAACTCTTTCCACGTAAACATCTGGCTCCGTTATTTTCAGAACCTCTGCAAACGCCATCGCATCTTTCTTTGCTGCTTCAGGATAAGCTATTATCTGAATGGCATATTTACCATTTTTTGTAACCTTTGGCGGAGCAACTGTAAGCAGCTCTTTAGTTTGACCATTAAATTTTTTCTCTTCGACAGGTGAAATTGCCGTTGATTGGATATTCTGATCCGAGGAAGCTTCTTTTGTAACGCTTGAAGGTGCTCGTGAAACTGAAGCGGATTGTATATTTGGCTTCGCCGGAGCTTCTTTGACTACAGCTGAAGGCGCAGGTGAAACTATAGCCGGTTGGGCATTTGGCTTCACAAGAGTTTCACTCGTGGCACTTGAAGGCACGGAGGGTCGCGACAATTCACCTTCACTACTGGGCAATTGAATTATATTAACAGGTTCGGTCTTCTGCACCTCCGGCAAAGCTGAGAATTGATTGGCGGCCTCTTCCAGGCTTATCCCCTCTTTTAGCTTAATGTGATATGTGTTCTCCTTGACAGTTTTTATAATCATAGCTTTCTGACGGGCAATAACAGTTTTGGCTGTTTCCTCAGTCACACCGCTTTTGAATGTCACGATCAGTTCTCCCTCAATATAAAGTTTCTCTTTTTGGGTAAAATCATTTAGCTTATCTCTGGAAAGCCGGCCCAAGTAAGCTGCTTCTGTAACTATGTGGGGTGTCAGAAATACTAAGAGGTTGGTCTTAGTCTTCTGGGCAGTCTTGTATTTAAAAAGCCATCCGATCAGGGGAATGTCACCCAAAAATGGCACCTTCGTCGTTGTATCCTCGTCTCTATCCTGCATGAGACCACCTATTACGACAGTTTGTTTATCTTGAACGACCACCGATGTTTTCGTCGATCTCTTGGTAATCGTCGGACCGATAGTGGTTAAAATATTATCCGACTGCCCACTTATGAGTGCAGAGATCTCCTGATATATATCCATCTTTACGTAATCACCCTCAGAAATCTGGGGGGTGATCTTCAGCGTAATTCCTACATCTTGCCTGGTGATGTTATTAAGCACTGTATTCGCAGTCGTGATATCCTGTTGTCTTGATGCGATAAAAGGCACATTCTCGCCAACGAGAATTTGCGCCTCTTTGTTGTCTGATGTTAATATCTGCGGAGTTGAAAGGACGTTTACGGCATCCCTGAAATCACTCAAACTGAAGAGGACTGCAAGACCGGGGGCCGTCACATCCGATGTAGCCCCGGATATGAAACTCTGCGGTATGGTAAAGTAATTTGACAGGCCTCCCATAGTGAGCCCTGTCAGACCGGTGACGATAGAGCTGATTGTGCTTGTGTCCACAGTTCCGACTCCTGCAACAAATACCGGCGCTCCACCGTTCTGTACTGCAGCACGCCATTGTGTGCCCATTTGAAGGAGTTTATTCACTGATATCTCTGCAATCATGACCTCAACAAATACCTGCCGACGCCGCTTATCCAGTTTCTTGATGATCGGCAGTATATTCTGATAGTCGGAAGGAGATGCAACAATGATAAGTGCATTGGAGGCCTTGTCCGAGGTTATAGTAATTCCGCTCACGGACTCAAATGCTGAGGCAACTGAGGGCTGTTTCTGAGGCTGTGTCTGTGCCGATTTGGTAAGTGTCTCCAACACTTTTGAAAGTTCAGTTGCATCGGCGTTTTCAAGGAAATAGATGTTGATCGATCCCCTGCTCTCTGATGGCTTGTCAATAGCCTCGATAATTGACATGACATTTGCGATATTGACTCCTGAGTCAATAACCAAGAGCAGATTCCCCGGACCGAATACAGATGTGGATCCCTCTTTTGAAATGATTGGCTGAACTAATTTCATTACTTCTGCCGCTGAAATATATTTCAGGGGAATCAATTGGGCTGCATAGCCCACATTGACCGGCTTCTTCTCCTTGTCAAATTTTAACCCTTTCTGTTTTGCCTCTGAAGTGGGAATGATCGAATAGGTATCGACACCGGAAGGGATAACGGTAAACCCTTTCATTTCCAGTACAGCAGTAAAAAGATTGAAGGTATCGGCTACGGAAAGTTTTGTGGGTGCAATTATTGTTATCTTGCCTTTCACACGCT
>JBEKXK010000092.1:0-14554 GCA_049512055.1 Syntrophales bacterium
CCCTGATAAAAGGCAATCGACTCGGCGTTGTCCCGCACATGGACAAGGGAGTAACGGAAGTCCGCCTCGTACCGGAGCTGATTGAAGTTCAAGCGAACAAGACGCCGTCCTATCAAGACAGTGAGGACACTCCCCAGTAAAGAGTAGCCCAAGACCACGGCGACGAGCAGGCCCGATTTCGACCACAGAATCCCGGTAAAGGAAGCGAGATCCATCAGAGAGCCAAGCAAGATCAAGAGAAAGACGAGAGAAGTCCGGGTAAACGAACGAATGTCTTCCATGATACGCTGATCAGGGTTGTCTATCTTCGAGCTTATCTCGATATCATAATAGTTGCGGTTCTTAAAATAGTTATTGAGAAACTCTCCAGTCATCCATTCCCGCCACCGCATTCCCAGATAATTCTGCACGTAGCTGTATAACGCCACGATAGGAATTCCTACAAGAAACCCGCAGAAGTACACGGCAACAAACAGATACGCCATGTCCTGATTTTTCTTGACCAGAGCGTTGGTGAAGTAGTTGCTGATATAGCTGAAAGCAACGTTGATGCCCGTCACGGAAAAGGAAAGGAGAAGAACAACGGCAAGGAGCGTCCACGCCCGCTTGCGGGCGCGCAATTGCGGAGCAAAGAGCATAAAACAGGCAGCAGGAATGATCAGGGTGCCGGCGACAATCATCCAGGCATTGCTGTGAAAGATTTCCTGAAGCAGGGATAACAGTCCGGATGCCACTTTGGCCGTCACGGAAGGTGCGAAGAGGCCTGCTGCCATGGTAATTCCTGCAACAACCATGAATAGAACGCCGAAAAGGAAAACAAGCAGCATCAATAAAAGCAGGAGCATGTACCAGCTTCCGCCGCGAACAGTGGGGAAAAAATAAGGCTGGGCAATAGTGACAAATCGATTCCACAGGGAACGTTTAATCTCGTTCATCGATGGACATTCCTTTCCGATAATAGATTTTGACTGTATGAAACCAAGTCCCGCCTCTCATCGCCGTAAGAGACGATTGCCGGGGGAGAGGCCCTCTCGAAGTTATTTCGCATTTTGTCGGCAAGATAACCTCGCTGCATAGTCAGTTATAATATAACCAAATTCATGATGGAATGGAATCGCAGATTGATGAAGACAACCAATCCTAACCCTGCCTTTCCTGTAAACTGACAAAAATTCATTGTCAATTTGTGAATTCACGTATAAGATTATCATACTATTCCAAAAATGGAATCACGACAGACATGAGCAAGCAACTTCCTTCCGGAACAGGAGAGCAGACTCAAAGGACGGAATTAAACTGTTTTTCCTGTTGCCATTTTTACATCACCTACGAGACGCAATTCCCCTATGGGTGTCGAAAGGCGGGTTTTAAGTCGCGGCTTATGCCTTCAAAAGTGATGTACGTGTCCTCCGGCATGGAGTGCCTGTTATTTATGGAAAAAGAGAACACACAAAAGACTAAACCCGTTTGATAGATGGAATTTGGAACCGGCATAAGCAAAACTGATTTGACTGCGGCGCCGGCTGGCTGTGCGATTTAACTATCATGAGAACCATACTTTCGGATAAGCTTGCAAGAGTTCATATCTCTTTCCGCCTGGCAATATCGACAATCCTCACGGTACTGCTTGTCGGCACCGTAGCCGTCACGGGTATTCTTTCCTACGTGAACCTCACGAGGGATACCAGAGATCTCTCCGCGCAGGTTCTCGATCAGACGTCCCAGCGCATCAGTCAGTGGGTGGGAAATCTTCTTTTCAAAGCCCACGATCAGAGCGAAGTGAACCGCTCCCTCCTCGGAGCAATGAAATTGAATAAGGAAAGTCTGCCAAAGCTCGCCCATTACTGGCAGAGAGTGCTGGAGGCACAGCCGTTCTTCACTTTTATTTCCGTAGACCTTGAGTCCGACGTGCTGCTCTCGATCGAGCGCATGCAGGATGGAAAGTTCACGATCCGCGAGGCCCACGCCGATAGAAAAAATCACACCGTCGAATTTTTTGATTTCTGGCCCGATGATTATCCGAAGCGAAAATTTTACGCCCGTAAAAAGATCGAGATGACTTCAACGTTGGGACGGCCGCCCTGGTATATTAAGGCTAAAGAAGCGGGCCACCACATATGGACAGATGCCCGCACAATCCGCCTCGGCGCAGAAGCTTTTCCAGGCATCACCTATGCCGCACCCATTTATGACAAAGATGGGAAGCTGCGCGGGGTCACGACAATCGATTTTAACATCACTACGATATCGGAATTTCTTGCCAAGAACAAGGTTGGCAAAGAAGGATTTGCATTCATCATTGAGAAACCGGTCGACGGGGAGCCGCACGTGATCGCCTTCCCGAAGCCGGAAACCCTGACCCATGCCGTAACGGACAGCAAGGGACGCACTCAATACGAATTCGTTCCAACAAAAGATCTCAGCGATGACAGGGTCGTCCGTTTCATGGAAAAATTATTTCAGAGTAATCTAAAGCATCCGGGCGACAGTCTGAGGACATTCGATTTCACCTCCGATGGCACCGACTATTTTGGCAGTTACCGGCTAATGACGGGCAAGGAGCTTCCGGGATGGATCATCGCCCTGGTAATTCCCCGCGACGAGATCATGGGACCGGTCAAACGCAACAACAGGCAGACGCTCGGCATAGGATTGGCGAGCTTTTTCGTGATCCTGATTGCGAGTGTGTGGATCTCCATGCGCATCTCAAAGCCTCTAAGAGAAATCGCACGTGAAACAGAGGCTATCGGCCAATTCAAACTGGAAGCCCAGCCCCTCGGGCACTCGATGTTCAAGGAAGTGGATCAGTTGATGGTGGCTACCCAGAATATGAAGACAAGCCTGCGCTCTTTTCAGAAGTACGTGCCGGCTGATCTCGTGCGTGAGGTCCTGGCTTCCGGCCAGGAAGCGGAGCTTGGCGGCCGCAGGGAAACTCTCACCATCTTCTTTTCCGATATCAAAGGTTTTACGTCTATCTCGGAAATTCTTTCGCCGGAATCACTCGTCGAGCAAATGGCCGAATATCTGGAGGCGATGAGCAACGAGATCCGGAAAAATCCGCCGGGCACTGTCGATAAGTTTATCGGGGACAGCATCATGGCCTTCTGGGGGGCTCCCATACCCAACCCGGACCACGCACCGTCCGCGTGCCGCGCGGCCCTCCTCTGCCAGGAGCGATTGGCAAAATTGAGAGAGAAATGGAAACAGGAAGGGAAACCTCTTTTCTTCCAGCGCATTGGCATATACACGGGAGAGGTGATTGTAGGCAACATAGGCAGTGAGACCCGGATGAACTACACGGTCATAGGCGACACCGTGAATATAGCGAGCCGTCTTGAAGGCCTCAACAAGTATTACGGCACGCCGATCATCATCGGGCACAGCACGTGCGAGCTGGTGAAAGAAGAATTTGTTGTCCGTCCCCTCGACCTTGTATCAGTCGTGGGCAGTACGAAAGGCATCAAGATATATGAGTTGTTCGGGGAGAAGAAGAATGCAGATGCACAAAAAGTGCAGGTTGCGGAACTTTGCGCAACCGGACTGGAACTGTATTTAGGCAGGCGTTGGAATGAAGCAATGGAGCATTATAGAAAGGTCATGGAATTAAGTCCCGGAGATCAACCTTCCATTATCATGCTTGAGCGCTGCAGGCTGTATCTTGAAAATCCGCCGCCTGATGATTGGACCGGCATCCACCGCATTGAAAGCAAATAAAGGTGCTTCTGAAGTTACTATTTGACGGCGATGCACTTTATTTTGCTTTAATACATAAAAATCAAAAAAGCTGTCTCAAGCTGTAAGGGGGAGCCACGGAATGAAACAGAAGACTGATGACCAGAAGGCTGCTGCAAGGCTTAAGAAGGATTTCAAGAAGTGGCATACTGATATCTACGGCTCTCAGAAAGAGCGCAAGCCCCATTTTCAGACCCTCTCCGGAATTGACATACAACCACTTTACACACCTCTCGATATAGCAAATATTGACTATCTCAAAGATCTCGGATTCCCCGGTTGCGAACCGTATATCCGCGGCGTTCATCCAACCATGTATAGGGGAAGGGTGTGGACGCATCGACAACTCGCGGGTTTTGGTCCGGCTGAAGAGACGAATAAACGCTATAAATTTCTTCTTCAGCAGGGGGCAACGGGGATCAACGGCGTCTTTGATTACCCGACCCTGCGCGGCTATGACAGCGATGATCCGGAGGTATACGCCGACGTAGGCCGCGGTGGCGTTGCCATCGACACAATCGAGGACATACGAATCTTATTTGACGGGATTGCGATCGACAAGGTCAGCGT
This sequence comes from Syntrophales bacterium, assembly GCA_049512055.1. Classification (GTDB taxonomy): domain Bacteria; phylum Desulfobacterota; class Syntrophia; order Syntrophales; family UBA2185; genus Fen-1135. The sequence goes on from JBEKXK010000092.1 coordinate 4,303, forward strand.
ATCACTGGTCACATGTCAACCTATCTGTAATATCTCGATCCAGTCGATGTATTTTGCCAACGCCCAGCGAAAAGGATTGCCCCTGAACCTATTGACGGGGACGAGCCAGAACGACTTCCTGATGGAGACAGCCATCACAACCGCCCCGAGTGTCCTGCCGCCAAAGGCTTCCTTCAAGTTGAGCTGTGATGCCATTGAATTCTGCACACAACATGTACCACGATGGAACCCCATCAGCTTTGCCGGCTACAATTACCGGGAAGCCGGATGCACGGCGCCCCAGGAAGTTGCCTTTGTCATTTCCTGTGCCATTGCCTGTTGCGAGGAATTGATCCGGCGGGGCCTCGATATTGACAGCTTTGCTCCCAGGCTCAGCTATTTCCTCTCCGCGCACAATGATCTCTTTGAGGAAATCGCAAAGTACCGGGCGGCGCGAAGAGTCTATCACCGGATCATGAAGGCGCGGTTCGGTGCAACTGATCCTCGCTCCCTGATGTTCCGGTTCCACGTGCAAACTGCCGGTGTAGCTCTTACTGCCCAGCAGCCTTTGAACAACATTGCCAGGGCTGCCTACCACGCCCTTTCTGCCGTACTGGGTGGAGCCCAGTCCGTGCATGTTGACGCTTACGATGAAGCGCTGTGCACACCTACGGAGCTTTCGTCATTGACGGCGCTCCGCACGCAGCAGATCCTGCAGATGGAAACAGGTGTCACCAATACGGTGGATCCATTAGGCGGATCATATTTTGTGGAATCTCTGACCAATAAAATGGAGGCCGAGGTCGAAAGAATTATCTCGGAGATTGACGGCATGGGCGGTATCGTCAAGGCAGTCGAGAAGGGATGGATTCATAATGAAATAGCGTCGGCCGCTTATCAGTATCAGGTTGACATTGAATCCGGCGAGATGCCCATCGTCGGGGTAAATTGTTTCAAGATCGAAGATGAAGTTCTTCCCATAGAGCTTTTCAAGGGCCCGGAAACGCTGCTTATCCAGGAAGAGAAACTGAAAAAGAACAGGAAAAACCGAAATTCCAAGGAAGCTGCCAAGGCCTTGGATGCCATTACCGGCTGTTGCAAGCGGGATGGAAATCTTATGGAGGTCATTGTAGATGCAGTGAAGACGCACGTTACGGAGGGAGAAATATCAAAGACCCTGAAGACATTTTATGGGATATGGCACCCACCCCTCTTCTAAGTAGTCAGGGAACTTTTTAGGAGAACAAATAATGAGCAAAAGAAAAAGGATTCTTATCGCCCGCCTTGGCATGGATGCCCATTGGAGGGGCAGCGTCGTGGTGGCAAGGGCTTTACGGGATGCGGGGATGGAGGTGATTTATATAGGCAATCAGATGCCTGAAGGAATCGTAAAAGCCGCAATTCAGGAGAGTGTGGATATTATCGGGTTAAGTTCTCTCTCAGGCAACCACATGATCCTGGCCCCGGAGGTAGTCCAAATTCTCAAGAGGGCCGGTGCGGACGATATAAAAGTAATCTTCGGGGGAACTGTACCGCCCGAGGATATTCCCCTGCTGAAGAAAGCCGGGATCTCGGAGGTGTTCGGCCCAGGGAGCTCTCTTAAAAAAATCATCGGTTTCGTCAACTCCCTGGACTGATTGATTTGCACAGCTTTTCTTAAACGACTTATCCCGGTAGACTCCACCAAATTTCTATTTAGCATTCTGCCATCGATTGCCCCCAGTACAGACCTGTGCTTTTTATCGCGAGGAAAAAGGCTGCACCTTGGAATGAGGTTCTGATGAGTTTTCAGAGAATTCCGGCGCTATGCTCTTTTCAGTTTGTGGCGCCGGTTTCTCCATTGACATTAGAGGTGTCTTTCTTGTCTTGGTCCGAGGCAATTCTTCTGCCCGCCTCTATGACCCGCCGCCGCCCAAGGCCTTGTAGAGGGCGATGAGATCGGTTGCGATACTGCGCTCGCTCTGCACCAGCGCATCTTCGGAGGCGTAAAGAGAACGCTGGGCATTGAGCACGTTGAGAAAGTCGATCTGGCCCTCGGTATAAAGCTGCAATGACAAGTCCACGGCCTTGCGGTTCGCGGCAACGGCATCAGTAAGCGCCTTGCGGTGCTGTTGTTCCTTGGCAAACGCAATCAACGCATTCTCGACATCCTGAAACGCCGCCAGGACTGTTTTCTGGTACGTGATGAACGCCTGGTCACGCAGCGCCTCCTGCAAATGCACGTTCGACGCAATCGCACCGCCCTGGAAGATCGGCCACGTCACCGCCGGGCCGAAAGAGTATGAACGGCTGGCGTCTGTCCACCATGTGCGCAGCAGATTGCTGTTCCAGTTCATCGTACCGGTCAATGAAAACGTCGGAAAAAAGTCTGCTATGGCGACGCCGATTTGTGCTGTGGATGCATGCAACAGAGCCTCAGATGCGCGTATGTCAGGCCGGCGGCGCAGCATGTCTGAGGGCAACCCCGCGGGCACTTGCGTCGGCACACTGGGCAGGTTGCCCATCGGCGACAACTGCTTCAACAATTCCGCCGGAAGCCGGGCCAGCAGCACACTCAACGCATAGATGGATTGCTGTGCGGCGCTTTCAAAGACCGGGATTTGAGACTCGGTCGTAGCAACGTTAGAGTCGGCGTTGGCCGCGTCAAGCGCACTGGCGAAACCCACATTCAATAGCTTATGAGTAATCTCGGCGGTGTGCTTCTGGGCTTTCAGATTATTTTGTGCGATTGCAATCTCCCGCTGGTAACCGCGGAGCTGCATGTAATTGAGCGCCACTTCCGCGGTGACACTGACCTGTACGTCACGGATACTTTCAATCGCGGCTTGGATATTGGCATCGGCCGATTCCACGCTGCGGCGCTGGCCGCCAAAGATGTCAAGTTCCCACACAGCGTCTAAACCGGCTTGATAAAGATCCTGTTGGTTTACGTTATCCGGCGTGGTGGCCGCCGAGTGTATTCTTTGGTAACCACCGGAGGCTGTAACGGATGGCCACAATCCGGCGACGGCCACGCCCCGTGCGGCGCGGGCCTGGCGCAAGCGGGCCTCGGCGATTTGCAGGTCGAGGTTCGTCTTTATCGCTTCCTCGACGAGCGAGGTCAATAGCGGATCATTGAACTGCCGCCACCATTGTGTGAGGTCAGCCGGCTGCGCAGTAGCTACTGATTGGTGCGCTGTCGGCGTCTTCTCCACACCGACCCATTCGCCAGGGACTGCCAACTGCGGCGTACGATAATCCGGACCGACCATGCACCCGCTTACCATCAACACGGTTAACGCCGCAACCAAGACCGAAAGGCAGCGCCGTTGATCGGACCTATGCATCAGTTCCACTTCATTCATACCTGAGCGCCTCGATGGGATCAAGCCTCGACGCTTTCCATGCCGGGTAGAAACCGAAAATAACGCCCACACTGGCCGAGACAACGACGGCAGCTACTATTGCGCCCACGGAAACTGCCGTCGGCCAATGCAACACCGCGGACACAATGTGCGAACTGCCGCGGCCAAGCACGATACCTAAAGTGCCGCCGAGGAGGCACAGCACAACCGCCTCAGTCAGAAACTGCCGCAGGATATCGCCCGGCTCGGCGCCCACCGCCATGCGCAGGCCGATCTCACGTGTTCGTTCGGTGACCGAGACGAGCATGATGTTCATGATGCCAACGCCGCCGACCACTAGCGAGATCATTGCCACGCATAGAAGCAGTTTAGTTATCAACTCCGTTGTCGAACTCATCGCCTTAGCGATTTCGGTCATGTCACGTATGTTGAAATCATTCACATCGGCGGCGCGAAGGTGGTGCCGTTCACGCAGCAACATGGTCATCTGCTCGATAGCAGGGGGAATCTGGCTGCCCGACTGCGCGGCGGTCAATATCTGATCCACATTGGCGAAGCGGATCGGTTTCGGCGAATCCGCCTGCTCTGTGTCCGACGCAACCGGGTAAAGATTCTGCTGGATGTTCGGGTAAATTTGGCTGAGAGTATTGACTTCAGTAGTGTTCGCCGTGTTCGTGCTGCTCTGATTGGCATTGGCGAGCGAGGAAGCGACCACGCGATATTTGATTGTCGTCCACGGCGCCAAGAGGATATCATCTTGGTCCATGCCCATTACGTTCGCGCCTTTTCTCTGCAAAACGCCGATGATTTTAAATGCCACATTCCGGATGCGGACTTCTCTGCCGATGGGCGACTGCCCGCTGAACAGCTCGCTGACGATTGTCTGGCCTATTATGCATACTTTGCTGGAGTTGCGAACGTCATGCTCGGTGAATGCTTCACCCCTGTCCAGATCGGTCCACTCGCGTACCTGCAGAAACGACGGAGTAGTACCATAGATGTACGTCGGCACCCAGTTGCGGTTGCCATACACTATCTGTGTGCGGGCGCGCACAATGGGCGCTACGTTCCTGACGGCAGGGCACTCTTTGCTGATCGCATCCGCATCCTGCGGCGTCAGCGTGGTCTTGCTGCCGGATCCTTGATTGACACCGCTGATGCTGACTGCACCCGGCACGATCACGAGGGTGTTGGCGCCTATGCTGGCCATGGTACGTTGGATGGCTATAGTCGTGCCGTTACCGATCTCCATCATTGAGATCACCGCTGCAACGCCGATGACGATACCCAGCGTCGTGAGCAACGTGCGCATCACGTTGCGTCGGAGTGCACCTAAAGCCGTTTTCATGGTGATGTAAAATCTCATGCGGCATCTCCGGGTTTGGGCCGACCCGCGCCGTTTTCGATCAGGCCATCCTTGATGTAAATGACCCGTTGGGCGTGTTTTGCCACATCGGGGTCGTGGGTGACAAGGATGATCGTGATGCCTTCGGTGCTGTTTATCTGCTGGAACATCTGGAGGAGTTCCTCGCTGGTACGTGAATCAAGGTTGCCGGTCGGCTCATCCGCCAGGAGCACCCGCGGCCGGTTGACCAGCGATCGGGCGACAGCCACGCGCTGCTGTTCGCCGCCGGAAAGTTGAGAGGGCTGGTGATCAATGCGATCCTCCAAACCAACTTTCCGGAGCAATTCGGCGGCGCGCTGTTTCATTTGCTGCTCACTGAGGTCCTCCCGAGTGTAGGTCAGCGGCATCAGGACGTTCTCCAATGCCGTGGTACGTGGCAGCAGGTTGAAGCTTTGAAAAACGAACCCGATTGTCCGATTTCGCAGCCGGGCCCTTCCCCCGGCGGTGAGCCGGGAAACCTCCTGGCCATCCAGCCAGTACTCTCCTGAAGTCGGGTGATCCAAACAACCGAGGATGTTCATCAGCGTGCTTTTGCCGGAGCCACTGACGCCCATCAACGCCACGAGCTCGCCGCGGGCGACGTTCAGCGACACGCCTTTGAGGACCGGCAGGTTAACCTCACCGAGATAGTAGGTCTTATGTATGTCCCGCAGTTCGATCAATTCCATGAATGGGCTGGTCTCCCGCTAACTTCACCGTTCACCGCCGGGACCGCCCGAGCCGGTCTGGCCTTGGCGCTGGCTCCGCCCCACTTGGGGCGTGAACGGACTGCGTTCAGCACTCGGAACATCTGAAGTGTCCTTTGTTACTTCGCCGATGACTACGCGCAGTCCCTCAGTCAAATCGTCGCCTTCAACCTCTGTCAATGTGCCATCCGTCAACCCGATTTTCACACGGGTAGGCCGGACGAACTTTTCCTCCTCGACCCAGATGGTTCCCCGCGCCTGTGGTGTGGCAACAGTGTCAGAACTGCCGCTGCTGTCCCGGCTCGGAGAGCCGGCGCGTGCATGTTGCGTTTGGCGGGATTCCGGTGCGATCTGTTTGGGCCGCGGCGACCAGCGCAGTGCTGCATTTGGGACCAGCAGCACGCCTTGCCGACGGCCGATAACGAACTGCGCGTTGGCTGTCAGATAAGGCAGCAGTTTACCGTCGTCGTTGTTGGTGTTGACTTCGACGGTGTAAGTGACGACGTTCTGCGTCATCGTCGCATTGAGCCGAATTTTGCCGACCTGCCCTTGGAACACCTGGTTGGGAAGCGCGTCTACAGAGAACGTCACCGGCTGGTCTTTAGAAATGTTGCCTATGTCGGCTTCGTTGACGGATACCCAAACCTGGATGCGCTTGAGGTCTTTCGCAATGAGAAAGAGGCTCGGCGCACTCAGGCTGGAAACAACCGTCTGCCCGATGTTAACTCGCCGGTCAACAATCACACCCTTGACCGGCGACTTGATGGTACAGTAACTGAGATTGATCCGAGCGCTCGTCAGGCTGGCCTTGGTTTGCGCCACCGCTGCCTTCGCTTGCTCCACGGCGGCCTCGGCCGCCGCCAAGTTGGCCTTGGCTACTTCGTAGTTGGCTTTGTATTGGTCGTAGACGCTCTGTGCCAGCGCATCGGACGGGCCCAGCTTCTGCGCCCGATCCCAGTCCTGCCGTGCCTGCAGCAATTTCGCTTTCATCTGGAGCACGTTGGCGTCGGCGCTGATCTTGTTAGCCTCAGCCTGTTGATATTGGGCTTTGGCGGTATCCACGGCGGCGACGTAAAGCGAATCTTCAATTTTGGCCAGTATCGTGCCCGCATCCACGACCGAGCCGTAGTCAATGAACTTCCCGTGTTTGTCCTTGCCGAAGGTGCTAATCAACCCCGCAACCTGAGCACCAACGTCCACTACTTCCTCCGGCTCGACCGTACCCGTGGCGCTGATCGTTGCCACCAGATCTCCTCGTTTCACGGGTGCCGTGCGGAACGTAGGCGCCTTGTTACCCTTGTACCAGAATGACCACACACCAAAGCCGCTGATCACGGCAAGACCAATAACTACCATGATCGTGATTACAACTTTTCGTCGCATAATTATCTCTACAGATTATCAAACAGAAAGGATATCACGCTATATCACAAATTTTGGGGCCGGGGGACCATTTCTTTGGTCTTTCTCATTGACCTTGCCACTTCGAGCATTTGAGAAGCGCAGGCGGGACAAAGGCTATGCGTAATTGCCGGTGCGCCGCAATCCGTGAGGTACTTCTCAATCGGATGCCACGCGCCATCCACAGTACGATAGAACTTGCACTTGGAGCATAACGGCAACAGAGACTCCAGGTCATGAATAATCTTCTCCTTTGCACGATGAGATCTGATAGTCTGAATAAATCCCATAATTAGGAAAAGAACTGCCAAGACGTCGGCAAAATTTCCCGTGATGCTCATTACCAAGTCAAAGGATTGTCTGTTCAAGTTTATGTAATTAGAAATATGAAAAGTGGGGTGTTCAGTTAATACTTCGCTTATACGTGCCACAAATAAAAAAATGATGCCCCAGATGATCGGGCGGAGGGACAGGATTTTTCTTTCCTTCCACAATAGATAAAACGACCACGCTAAGGGGACAAGAACCAGTACATCGAGAAAAAATACTATATTCATTTTTAGCCTCTGCTTATTTTTTGTTGGGGTTTAACCTCATCTCCGGGAGCATAATCTATTTCCGGACAATCGCGGTCATTAAAGGGAAGATGTTTTCTGCTTCTCCCGATAATCTCTGCTATCTGCCTGAAGAAATAAAGTGCAGAAAGCGTACCAGAAATGGGGGGAAATATAATCGTTTGATATGATAGAATATTTAATCATTGATAGGGTAATGGAGCGAATTCGTTCCTATAAAAATGGATAATATATATCCAATCTGAGGTATCCAGTTGTATAAAAAGTATCCAAGCAGATGAGTTTGCGAAAACAGCAGCGATAACCATGATACCAACATGGAAAGGTTCTGATGGGTTTCAAGTAAGAGAAGCCGTCCAGACTCTTTTCAATGCATGACGCCGGTTTCTCTGTTGAGATTAGAGGTATCTTTCTTGTCATGGTCCAGGGCAATCTTATTATCCGCATCCATGACCCAGCCGCCGCCCATCGCCTTGTAAAGGTTCACGAGAGCCTGAAAGAGAACTCCTGTCGTCTGAGCCCGGGCAAGTTCCGCGTCGAAAAGGCTGCGCTCGGCATCAAGCACCTCGATGTAGCTCGTGTAGCCGTTTTCAAATCTCAGACGCGCGAAGCGAGCGTAGGTGCGCAGAGATTCGACCTGCCGCGTCTGCATCTCAAGCACTTCCCGTGATCTCCTCTGGTCAATAAGGGAGTCTTCGACTTCGCGAAAGGCCGTCTGGATGGATTGCTGATACTGAACAAGGGCCTGCCGCTGTATCGCCTCTGCTGCTTCGACCTGTCCGGCAATGGCGCCTGCTGTGAAGATCGGCACATTCAGAGGAACGTTCCAGCTCCAGGCTCTCGATGGACCCTGGAAGAGTGTTGAGAGGTCCGTGCTCGCGAATCCATACGTGCCGGTGAGAGAAATAGTCGGAAAGTAGAGTGACCGCGCCACGCCGATTCTCGCATTGGCCGCGATCAGGGTCTGTTCCGCCTGGCGTATGTCCGGACGTTTGGCGAGGAGCTCCGAAGGCAGGCCCGCCGGTACGGCGGGAAGGACAAGGTCATCGATCTTTTTCCCCCGGGGAACAGGACCAGGATTTCGTCCGAGGAGTATGGAGAGGGCGTTTTCCTGCTGGGCAATGGCCTTTTCGAGAGATGGGATGATTGCGAGGGCCTGCTCATAATTTGATTTAACCTGGCTCAGTTCGAGTTCGGAAATGACGCCGGCGCGGAAACGCAACTGGAAAAGATCGTAAGACTCCTTGCGGCTCTGCGCGGTGCGTCTGGCGATCTCAAGCTGTTTGTCAAGGTTGAGAAGGTTCACATAGGCGCTTGCCACAGAGGTTACAAGAGTAAGGATAACGCCCCTTCGTCCCTCTTCCTGACTCAGGAGATCGGCACGGGACGCTTCTTTCGCCCTCCTCAGCTTGCCCCACAGGTCAATTTCCCAGCTCGCATTCAGGGAGGCCGAATAGTTGTCCGCGGGGTTTATCGTGGCGGGTGTGAGGGGAGTCGAGCTATTATCCGTGGCCCTGCTTCTGCCCACAGCTGCTCCTGCGTCCGCCTGGGGGAAGAGGGAGGCGCGGGTTATAGCATATCGGCCTACGAATTCTTCCACGCGCGCCGTGGCAATCATGATATCTTTATTCTCTTTCAGTGCTGTTTGAATCAGTGCGTTCAGGACGGAATCATTGAATTGCTCCCACCATGCGGCATTGCCAATATCTCTTGCTTCTTTTTCTTCAAAGCGCCAGGATGCGGGCGTCTCGACAGTCGGTCTTCGGTAGTCCGGGCCCATCATGCAGCCGGAAAGGATGAGCGCCAGCAAAAAGGATAAAAGGATCTTACGCATGATCCCCTCCCCCGTCTTCCGGCTTCTTGTTATTCCTGCGTCTTTCCGTCATTTTGGCAACGACATAGAACGTCACCGGAATCAGGAATATAGCAATCAACGATGCGGCTGCAGTGCCGCCCATAACAGTGGTCCCCATGATTTGTCTTGCCACGGCCCCTGATCCTGTAGATATGGCAAGGGGAAGCGTGCCGAAGAGAAATGCAAACGACGTCATGAGAATTGGCCGGAGCCTCAATCGGGATCCTTCGAGGGCGGCGTCCTCGGGAGATCTTCCCTGTTCATGACTGTTTTTTGCAAACTCGACAATCAGAATTGCGTTTTTTGCGGCCAGACCGATCAACACGATCAGGCCGATCTGTGCATAAACGTTATTCACCTGGCCGCGCAGCCAGATTGCCGTGAAGGCGCCAAAAACAGCCACTGGTGTGCCGAGAAGAACACTGACGGGTAGCGACCAGCTTTCGTACTGGGCCGCAAGAATGAGAAAAACGCAGAGCAGCGAGAACCCAAAGATGACCGTTGCCGGTATACCCTCTTGGGCTTTCTTCTCCTGGAAACTCATGCCCAGATAATCAAAACCCATCTCCCGTGGCATGCTCTGGGCAAAGGCCTCTTGAAGTGCCTTCATGGCCTGGGCTGAACTGTAGCCGGGGTTGGCCATAGCGTTGATCTGCGCCGAACGGTACATATTGTACCGCATGGTAAATTCGGGTCCCATTCGTGATTCGATCGTCGTGACCGCCGAGAGAGGAACCGGGTCTCCTTGGTCGTTTCGCACATAAAACTGTCCGACATCCTCTGCTTTGGTGCGGTAGGCACCTTCCGCCTGGACGTAGACCTGCCATTGCCTTCCGAATCGGTTGAAGTAATTGATGAAATAACCACCCATAAAAGCCTGGAGCGTCTGATACACCTCTTCAACATCAATACCCTGCTTGAGCACCTTGTCCCGATCGACATTGATGAAAACCTGGGGCACCGTCGGGAGGAAGGTCGTTCTCACTGAGGCAAGCTCCGGCCTCTTC
>JBEKXK010000093.1:0-14390 GCA_049512055.1 Syntrophales bacterium
ACAGGTCATCCGTTTTTCTCCAGAAACGATGATAGATTTTGTGAATAAGACATTTCAACTCTTTCTGAATCAGAAAATACAAAGGGAATCAAAGTTCGGTCATGTGTCTGGTCAGGCTCTTGCAGTTTCAACCACGATGGCTCAGGAAGCGGTCGGGGGAGAAGCCATTGTACTTGGTGTTCGTCTACAGTCCGGACTTCCCGTTTCGTTTTCGATTCAACCCTCCGAAGCGGAAGAGCTTCATAGACAACTTGGCAAAGCCGTAAAAAAAGCGAGACAACAGGCCTCAAGTAGCCGCCATTAATGTTCAGAGGTCTTTTGAACTGCATCATCTATCCAGCCCGTAAGTCTTCAGTAGATTATTCAGCTTATCAGAAAGAGCCTTAACCTCTCTGACAAAAGAATCCATGTTGGCTTTGAGCCTTGGCGAATTATGCCAGGCGTCTTTGCATTTCCGGTTACAGAATCGCTGGACGATCTCGCCTTTAAGCCTTCTCGGGGCCTTAATTGGAAATCGACAGAAATCGCAATATGCCTCTGGAATGACCAACCATACAGGATTCATGTTTTATAAGGGTGTACACGCCTCAAAATCGGTTTGGCGGGTTATTCGGCGTCTACCCGAACCCTCTGTTTTGCCCTCTCCGCTCCAGTCCTATCAGTAATCAGCCTGGCCGGGATCAGGCAGATAGACCAAACCACACTCGCTCCTCAATGATGTACCCCTAAATAATACTGCTTTTCTTCGGTCACTGATGCACCCTTTGGCCCACTCATTGCTAATAAACAGGTCGTCCCTGAACAGTCACCCGCCCAGGCCGTCAGTTTCCATGCTCCGCTTGACGGGGGAGCGTAAGTTAAAGTAACACCCGTTCCAGATGCATATTGAACAATGCAGACACCGGGACAGCTTATATAACCATCTACAGAAGATATGCTCCCATAAGAAGGTGCCGTGACCGTCAATGTATAGTAGGTCGTGCCGCCTGCGTATTCATAAGCCCCTGCATCTGGTACTGTGGCTGAACGGGTAACGATATCTCTGTCCGAATTATAGGGAGACTGACAAGCCGGGTTAGTGGTTGGGGGATTATTGCCACAAGATACCTGAGCATTTGTTCCCGCCGTGGCATCTTTCAGGTGCAGGTCGTAAGGCGGTGTAGTGTCATTTACGAATGGGTCTGCGGCGATTGAAGTATTTGCGTGTGCTTCTGCAGGAGTTGTTGTGCTGTTATAAAACGCATTATAGTCCGGAACTATAGGATTTAAATCTTCTCCGGAGGCCAAAGTAACCCCCGAGTTCACGAAAAGATTATTATAAACATATGTAGGGTAGGCAGTGGCCGATGTCATATAACAAGTTACAGCAACCCCAGTATTACCCCAATTTATTATTGTGTTGTGGTGTACTTCGAAGTTACGAAAAATATCTGGATGGGTTATGCCGTCATCTGCACAACCCACGAAATCGCCACTATACCCTGCACCAGTCCCGATAAAAAGGTTATTATATATTTTCCAACCCGTATTATATCCAGATCCCCCGGAATAGTCATGCACCCATATAAACCCCGGATTGAATATGTTGTTTGATATTGTAATACGATATGTCCCTGCTCCAGTAATCGTTTCCTGATGACAAGCCGCTGGGCCTCCTCCCCAAACAGGAAGAAAGTAATTACCATCGACCACATCGTCAGTGTCAGAATGCCATACTATAGGATTACTAAGACTTTCGAATAAATTACTTTGAACAAGGTTGTTGTTTCCTGGATTTTCAGCTTCGTTTTCTACCCCAACTTCACAAGCATAAAGCGTTGATCCGTACCCTTTTATCCAGGTATTCCTAACTGTTATGTAACTTGCATGTGTATTAATAGCTGCATACATAATATCGTGAGTATGGGCATTAGTCGATGTTGTTAATTTAATTCCGTATCCTGCCCCAACCCAGCCACCATTGGTTATCCCATCAAGAACCCAATAGTTGCTTGAGAAAATAACAGATGCCTGGCCAGCAGGGTCAGAAGAATTTATAACAGCCTGGTCAGTACCATAGGCAGCAGACCATCCAGCCGTGCCCGAGTTACAGGCAGTCCCCCCTGCCGTCGCCTTCTTTATTGTGACGGTGCCGCATGATCCAGTGCATGTTGTGGAAAGTGCCATAGGCACATAAGTCCCGCCACCTAACCAGTAAGTGCTACCTCTCTTGAAGGTAGACCCGCTCTTCACATTCCAACCCATCGCATTGTTCCAATCACCACCAAGTCCGTTTCCTTGAGCAGTTGGAAGCATACAGCAGTCCGTGCAGGTGTCAGTTGCCAAGGCCTGCCCCGCAAGAATTAGAAATACCGCTATTGTTGCAATAATGATTTTCTTCATGGTCTTGACCTCGCAAATATCAATTGTCGCTTTCGTCTTCATTGTTCTCCTCCTAAATCCTATTTATTTTTTAAAATCCAGAGACGCCTTACGTCTTGGATCTAAAGTTCAGTCAGCCATTCTCCTATTTTGCTATAGAGCGCCCTGCCCTTGCCGTTATTATACGGCCTCAAATTATTCCGATGGTTGAGATAAGAGATCCTAACGCCCGTCTCTGTGGAAAACCCTTCCAGGATTTTCCACGCCTCATTCAAAAAGCTAAACGCCGCGTTTAGCATGCCCCAGCAGGCGCTTTGGATTCCGGGATACACAGCCGCAACCGTCCGGCCCGCCTCCGCGTGCTTTTCCTTTTCTATCTGCTGTAGCCTTTCATAAATGACCGCTTGCCTTTGTTCGATTTTCTCAAGGTCGGCTTTCGCCTCCGCGATCTTCTCTTGTAGAGCCTCGCCTTTTTCATGCTTGCCATCCGCAATCAGTTCATCATACTTTCTTTCCAGAACCCGGACCTTTGCCTCAGCCTGTGCCTGGAGCTGCGGTTGTTTTTCCATCAGGCTTTCGAGTTCCTTCTGAAGCGCTTCCTCTTCGCCCACGAGATTACAGATACGCCGGGCGTATTCCTTTGTGAGCTCGTCAAGTAGAATGGCAACGTTAAATTCCTTCTTTTCGTTTGTGAGAGTGACCGTTACTGTTTCTTGTGATTGCATTTATCTTCCCCCTTTATCTTTGTGAGCTCTGAAATCTGCTGCATTCTTTCATTGTAGCCCGTACCATCTCCGACGTTGAGGCACCTGTCGGCCTCTAATCGCAATCGTTCGATCTCTTTTGTCTCGTCCATCTTACCCTCTCTTTAGTGTGATCCCCCTTAACCAGGGGCCTACCTCTTCGTCAAGCAGCCGCCTCTTTTCCCGATAGTCTCCGGCTTGCATAATCTTTTCACTGAGCGTCTTAAACTCTGCCAGCGAGTCCTTGTCCATTAACCCTGAGCCTGCCAAAGCGCCGCGATAATGCTTAAGGGTCTTTGTCAAACTCTCCCCGCTGTGAATCAGAGAGTCCTTAAGGGCTTTGTGAATGTGCAGCGCAAGATCCCGCGCGTGCATCCGGTCAACCTCGATGCTTTTCCCGCCGTACTGCTTTTGCCTGGGCAGTTCGATCTCAGAAAAACCCAAATATTCATTCTCGACTTCTGCATCAGGATCATGGGGCTGCTCTCCATAAAACTGATCCAAGGTTACAGGCGCCGGAGCCTTCTCCTTCTGCACCGGGGGGGCGGGACTCCTATCGTAAACAACACCTTCATCGTTACTCATGCTCAACCTCCTTTTTGCTTTTCAGCGCGTGCGCCATCTGCCTGTTTCTTTCGGCCTCTTGCGCAATGAGCCTACCTTCCGGGGGGAGCTCAAAATGAATAGCACAGGGGTTTTCCGGGTCAATGTCATACTCTCTCCCCTCGTCATACCTGTTCGCATTGTGGTCCGTGCAATTTCTCAAACATTTTCCTATCATTTTTCAAGTCCTCCTTTTGATTTGTCTTGCTTCTCGGGCTCAGGCGTTACGTCTATAATCTTACCGGTAGCTTCCCGCTCCGGTGAAATATGGATTTCGATCTCAGATAGATCAAGAAAGCTTCGGTTCAGATCCGCATTCAGGTTGATTCTCTTTTCGGGGGGATAAGCGCCATGCAGTTTCAGGCCCATATCAACAGCCCGGAGACTTGCTTGCGGATCGACGCTATCGACGTGCTTTCGCAATCTCGCAATAAGGTGAGGCAGAGGGATCTGACGATCAATGATTTCCTGTAAGGCTTCCCTTATCTCAGGGTTTTTCATTAACGAATGTCCCAAGGCCTTTCCAGATTCGCGGCTTGTGACGTCATAAGCACTGAGCGCCGCCGCCGTTTGTGACTGGCCGCTTGCGACGGCTACAACGAAGGCCTTCTCTTTCTGCGTAAGTTCATCTATCTTTAAGGGCTCTTGTTCTGGCCTCAGCTTGAAAAGCCTCTTGCTTATGGCCGCCTGTGAACAACCAAAGCGCTTTGCTATCTCCTTCCTATCTGTTTTCTCATCAATGAGCCTTAGCAGCTCAGTGTCATCAATCTTTCTTCGATATCTGCTCATCTTTCTGTTTACCTCCGAGGTTTGATTAATATTCAGTTTACTGGTTAATAAGGGCCTTGTTTCCCTCAACCTTGTTAATTGACACTTCGTGTCACAGCTTAATCATGACACATTGATATTATTACCTTATTTTCTACCGCTTCTGATACAACATCAGAAGGTCACACCTTCCTATAATGTGCCTCAATAAAGCCGGTCACGTCCTCACGCTTGAACCTTACAAGTTCTTTCTTCCGGGTCCCCAGGGTTTGACATGGTATGCGGATGCAAGCGATCTGCCCCCTCTCTGCCAGCTTATACACAAACGGAAGGCTACACCTCAGAAGCGCCTTGACTTGCTTCGCGTCTAAGAGTGCATCCGCTTCTATGTGCTGCTGTCCTTCCATCGTTTCACCCGAGTTTCGATCCAGAGCATGCTTTATGTGCGAGGGGGTGGGGGCCGGATTTGGCGGTTCCTCCGAGTTTTTCACGACCTTTTCCGTCCACGCGATATATTTTTCAAGTCGTTAACATGCGTCCCTTGTTGTTTCTTTCGGGAGCCATATGCCCCCATTTCCCCATAAACCCCTCATGAGAAGTCTATTTTTACAGAATAAAAGTTATGGGGATATGCCCCCATATGCCCCCCTATTGAAGCTTGACATTGGCATAAAAGACCTTCTTATTCTTTGTAACGGCTTCTACGTGAAGCCGAATTTCCCGCCCAAAGACCGAATTGTGTTTCGGATGAATGCCTTGCTCTTCACACCAGGATTGAAATGCCTTGTAACATTCCCCTGCCGGCAACAAGTTCCCCAAATAGTTCTCAATTTTTTCCTCAACAAACTTCGCCGTGACATCCTCTTCCTTGTGATATTCTCTTGTCGCTTCCCTGACACAATCAGGTGCATTGATACCCTGCGCCTTGTATTTCCGATATCCTTCGACAAGCCAGGCCAGTATGCCGGAAGCTTCCTCATGGATTCTTTCCTCGATATGTGGATCTGCAAGTCGCTCATTCTTTGCTTTATCCGTTGAGGGTTCCGGGACAAACGACACGGGGAATGGTAGGAGTACAATCCTTTGCCAGGCTGCATAATCACCGCCGCTTATATGGGGCCGAAAATTGGTTAGTAAGAATATCTTTGCAGTGCTTTTGAAGGTGGTAATGTCTTTCGCATAAAGACCGCGTGCTGATACGATGTCCCCGCCCGTGAGCCACTTCATTTTGCCTGGATCGAACTTTCGATTTTCAGCGGTTTCAAGCATGAAGGCCATACGCTTACCATGAAGTGTGAGAACGTCCGGGGCGGGTGCGCCGCTTTGTCTCCCATGTTTTCTTTCCAGCAATAACTCACGATCAACGTAAGTAATGAATCCATCTAAGACATGATATAGCGCCCGGTAAATAAGACCCTTGCCGTTCCTGCCCTTGCCTTCAAGAATCCAGAGAATGTGGTGAATGTTTAACCCCGATGTGCAATAACCCCAAACCCTTTGCACATAGTTCAGAACATCTTTATTTTCATCGAAGATAGAGAATAGAGCATCTTCCCAGGTGGGACATGGCACAGCCGGATTCCATGGGGTCATAATTGCAGTCCGTATATTGTCTTCCGGCCTACCGTCCCGGAAGTTTCCTGTATCTATGTTTAGCACGCCATTTGAACAGGCAATCAAATAAGGATTTTCGTCCCAGGCACCGTCAAAGCCAAGATAGGCCCCTTCTGAGCGGCATAACTTCAAGATTTCCATTCGCCGAGACACGTCCCCTATGATCTTCAAGGCATTTATAAAGACCTTCTCTAACGCCTCAAGCTGTTCAACTTTAGTTTTATCTTTCCCTATAAACTCGATCTTGCTTTGTGCAGTCTCAAGAATATATTGCCCAAAAAGATTTACGAGAGGCTCAAAAGACTCCATGACTCTTTCATCAGAAACACGCTTCCAGAAGTGGGTTCCCCATAGATACCATCGGCCTTCCCGGATATCGTAGCGAAGCTTATTACGCCATAGCATGACAATAAGCTGTGCAATGCCTACTTCACCCGCTTTTATCTTTTCAGAAACCATGTATCTTTGATCTTCCGGGTGTTCCGTATTGATATAGATAGTTGCTCGTGCAATCTCACCCCGGAGCCACTTGAGCCGGGAGCGTCCTTTTTCCCTGAACTTTTCCCCACCAGGGCATGACTCCACAATTGTGGTGGTTGACTGTTCAGATATACCGGCTGCGATCATGGCGCATAGGCAGGCAAAGAGAGCCTCTGATCTTGACGAGTAGCCCTTTGGATTTCCAGTTATAAGGAAGGCGCGATGCTTTTCTGAGATAGGCAGGGATTCAATATCAGTGACGTTCTGCAGAAGACTTTCATCGCGTGTAGGGACAGGTTCATCATAAAAGGCCAGTAACCACGCAGGAGCATCGGCAAGAGGCACGTCCTTTTCGATTATGTAAGGTCTTCCGGTATCCGGGTGAATGGAGCCAGGAGCAACTACGCAGCCGCCGATCCCCCTAATGTCAAAGCCCTGCGTTTTAGCCTTGCCCTTGTTTCCATATTCTTTCCCATTACCGGGATATTTGAAATAGAAGTGTGATTTACCCGATCCTGTCTGTACTTCATATGTGACAGGCATATTCCAGCCGTTCCTTTGTGCCGTAGCCATAAACAAAGCGTGGTCATCTATATCTAATACGATACAGCCCGAGCCTGGGCCCGTAGCAATGGCGGCATTTCGAAGAAGACTGGCCTTGCCGTTAATTGTGAAGTCTTTCCGATTGAAGGGCCTTGGCTTGATACAATCTCTCTGCCAGTCCATTTCAAATGGCACTTTCCCATTGACAGGAATTACCGAAAAACCCCGTTGTGCCTGGCTTTCCCAAGTATCAAGCTGCTCTTCTTGCGATAAGACTTTCGCCAAGGAATCAACTGCCATTGCCGCCCTCCCTCATTGCAAAAATCAGAGAACGGACCTCACGAACTTTCTTTATGTATGACGCAATGGGCACAGGCGCGTCGGCGTGATAATTGGCAAGTGCATTTTTCAAGTCAGCTCGAAACTTGAAACCAACACGGCCGGCCGGAAGTGTGATTGTTTTAGGGTCTTCGTTGACAAACAAGGCGAGGAAGGCTACAAGCGAAACATCATAATAGATTTTTTCTTCCATTTTCCTTTTCCTTTTCAAAAATAAAAAAGCCAGCATCCCCTTTGGGTATTGGCTGGCTATCGGCTTTGCCCGTACTTAGAATCAATTAAGGATATTTTTACGCACCGGTCATTTGAAGGCCTCTCTTTATCGGAGATCTGTTAATTTTATATTTCTTCTTTGAGGGCTCGTCCAAGACGATTAAGTGCGGTTCTTTTTGTTTTAAAATAAGAACCGAGATTGTCTCATCGACTTCAAGGATCTGTGCGGGGCGCCTCTTCATCACTGGTGTTCTATTCATTTGAGGCCCTCTCTTCGCTCCCCTCCCCGTTCGAAATAAGAAGATTGAAAAGGGGCAACACTATAATGCTCTTGCATCTCGAAACTACCTCGGCCAATTTTTCAGTCAAGAGATGCATGTACAAATTTGAAGGCAATGGTATTATCCCGGATATGTCTCTTGCTTCGGTCCATACAGCTAAAAAAATATGGTCCCGTTGTGGATACGTTTCAAGGAAGTCCCATATGGTAAGTTTTTTGACAATTCTTATAGTATTGTCTTTTTTGTATCTCTGCTCAACTTCTGTCATAGTGGCAAGTGATTCTTTGCGCATGTCTTCGTGTTCGCTCAGCCATTGCATCAATTCTTTTCTTTTTGATCCCCTTTCCTTTTTAACCAGATTCTTTATTAGCTTCAATTTATCATCAGGAGTCTGCTTATTAAGTAATATCTTTAGAATCTGTGCACCGGCCTTGCCTGGGGCCCTCTTAAGCCATTCATCGGATTTTTTGAAAGAATCAGTAATTAGTCTTTGATTGACATCAATATAAATTTTGAAATTCCATTTCTTGTTTCTTAAGACGTTCAATATGTCTTTCATCATATTTAGATTGATCGAATATTTGCTTAATTCCGCACAGATTAAGGATTCCACGAGATTTTGATCATTATAAATATGGCTGCGTCCAGTACCTCTCACTCGTTGCAGGGGTATTATCACCCCGGTATTTGTCCAATGCTTGATCTGCATAGGAGAAATATCTGCAATCCTCTGAATATCCTTGCTCCTATATGTCTCCTCCTGCTTATCCCCCTTTTTCTTCTCGGGATTAGTGAACGCCAATACTTCCTCATCGTTCTCGGGGAATATAGTGATTTCGATGTCATCATTTAATTTAACAAGTCTCATTTTCATCTCCTCTCATTGGATATAAGCTAGCCTATAACTTATCACCTCCATTGTCAAGGCTTTTTTGTACTGGTTGCTTTATAAGCGGATGTTGCGGTCGGATATGTTGAAGTGTTGACGGATAAAACATAAGCTCCCCTCTTTTTTGAGGACAGCCTATGTCATCTATAAGAAAGCTCTAAATTAAAAAAATGTTCTAATTTATTTATAAGTATTATCAGATGCTTATTTTTAAATTGGAATAACTACGTTACAAAAAACATTCTATTTATTTTTGTGTCTTCCCTTTTTGCCCGGTGGAAAGCCTACCGGTTTAATGAGTGTGATTAAATACTTTTCGCTTTTTTGGGCGTAGTTCTCTTTCTTCAAAAGTTCGTTGATTTTTCTTGCTGCCTCAATTTGTGTGAAAGAGGGATAACTTCCTTTAATCTGTCTTGCTATTCTAAGAATAACGTCTTGCGATATCTTTATTCCTGCACCCCATAGTAACTTTGGTTTAATCTGTTCTAACTGCTGGACCTCTGTGAGCTTGAAAAAACATTGTGGCAGAAATTTATAAAGTTCATCGGCTGTTTTTTCAAACGGATCGTCGTCGACCTCCCAGGTAGCTTCATGTTTCGCGGGTTTTTGGGATGTACGTTTTCCAGTTTTTTGGGGTGCGCCTTTTCCAGTTACAACGCGGGTTGCTATGGTCTGTCTCTTGGATACAATTTCAATCGGTTTATAGCTACTGTCCCACGCTCGAAAAATATAAGGCTTTGTTATTCCCAACGCCTCAATGTGGGCCTCCATTTCCGCATAGCCTTTTTTCCATTCTTTACGTTCAGCCTCTGAAAGACCGTCTAGAATCTTAGCTCCATAAAGAAGTTTTGGCTGGCCGTGTACAATCAGATCCTTTAATTGACCATCATCAATATTCGGCCATCTTTCCCTAAGTTCTGACCGTGTAATAAATCCTTGCTCCATTGCATATCCCTCGCAATTATCCCAAATGGTTTGTTGAGGGGGCAGCCGGTGGGATATGTCCGGTTTTCGAGTGCGACTCTATCCCCCTCAATGTGTGACAGAATGTGACAGTAATCGTTCTTTTACTGTATTTGCCTTCTCCTGTTTATACAACTCGGTTTTATGAAAATCAATAACTTGTGCAATCTCAACTCCTTGCCCTACCCGCCTTGAACCCTCTCCGGAACCAGAGGCCCCGAGTTCAAATCTCGGATCGCCCGCCATCTAATTCTTCCGACTTCGTGCTTTTCTGATAGGGCCGGCCGTGTGCATAGTATTGTATCCAGTAGACGCGGCCCCGCCTGTAGATCGTCCCTGCCTTTTTTTTCGGCTTCTTTCTCATTACACTTGCCCCCTTTCATAAAAGTAAAATCCCTGAGATTTCTCCCGGGCCATAGCACCCGCTCCCAACCTCGCGGCTGAAAGAATCTCAAGGGCTTTTAGCTGTACGTTTGTTTTCATGGTCCTATGATTCGGAGTAGATGTTTATACCTACATATG
Organism: Syntrophales bacterium; assembly: GCA_049512055.1. Taxonomy (GTDB): domain Bacteria; phylum Desulfobacterota; class Syntrophia; order Syntrophales; family UBA2185; genus Fen-1135. The sequence continues at coordinate 10,320 of JBEKXK010000093.1, forward strand.
ATGATGTGTATGTAATTTGTCAATAGAAATATGATATATTGTTATCAACAAGTAAAAATGCTAAGAAATATGCATGAAAGCGGAACGCAAAACCTACAACACCACATTAAATGTCGATCTACTCAAAAAGCTTAAAATTCTCTCCGTCGAAACCGACAAACGCGCCAACGATCTTCTGGAAGAAGCCATTGAAGATCTGCTGCAGAAGTACGATAAGAAAGCTAAGAAATAAGCCCAAAACACGCTTCAAAATAACAGTCGCGCAAGAAATCATAGGAGGTCAAAGAACATGGCAATCTTCTGGATAATTGCCATTGCAATTTTAATTTCACTCGGTCGTCAATTCTATATGAATGTCAATCGTGTCGAAAAGAAGCTAACGTTCAGCATACGAATTTTTATCATTGAAGCAATCGTTACAACTATTACGCTAACCCTTCTATTCTACATTGCAAAATGGACAATCAATCTATTTTAAAAAAGTGAGCAGACGGCCTTTCTGATGTAGTTTCGAGGAGCAAAGCATGGCCTCCGTCCGACCTATCCGAACCAAAGAAGAACGCCTGAAGATAATCGCGAAGATATTGGCAGAAATCTTCATAATGCGATTGAAGAGGAAGGGCATCCTTCCGAAAAGGACTCTGCATTAGGTCATTCAATATAATAACCCTTACCCTTTCGAGGTACTTATTAGCTGATTACTGGAACCCCTATTCTTACAAGGCGGGATTTTGTGGGGGTTGTCGAATAGGGGATTGCGATTTTATAGCAATAACAATGCACGCGATTGTAGTATGACTACTAATTTAGGTCGATCGATATCCGGTCCCAGAATTTTATTAGCGGACCCGCCGCGCATCCGAAGAAATCCATATTCTTTACAGTTTCCCAATTTAGGTCTTCTATACCTCGCTGCGGCATTACGAAAAGAGTTCTCACATGCGGATATATGCTATGTTGATAGTCGGCATTCTATGCAGCAACATTTTCATAAGATTCAGGAGTTCAAGCCTGACATATATGCCCTTTCATTTTCTAGCCCTTATGCCAATATTTGCAAGCACCTTATCAATTCAGTAAAAAAACAAAATCCTGACATTCTCGTCATTTGCGGCGGCGCTCACCCAACTGCAGCTCCGCTTGAGGTTCTTTCGAATACAAGCGCGGACATTTGCTGTATTGGTGAAGGTGAAAATGTATTCGTGGACATCGTACGACGTTATCTGTCTGGACGATATGTCGACGGTGTGCTTGGTATTGCTTACCGCTCAGATGCAGGAAATATAAGACAGACCGAGAAAAGTCAATTGATAAACGATCTGGATCTACTGCCATTTCCGGCATGGGATTTGATCGATCATGGTGATTACACGGGATGTAGAAAGGGCAGAGGCAAACCGTCGACAGTGATTGTCGCTAGCCGAGGGTGTCCGTTTAATTGCACTTTTTGTTCAAACCCCGTCTGGCGGTGCCAGAAGCCGTATTTTCGAAAGCGATCTCCTGAGAATATAGCTAAGGGAGTGAGCAACTTATATGATGCGGGCATTCGAGAAATATATATACGATCAGATACAATGAACGCTGACGAAGAGTGGGCTATAGCAGTTTTTAAGGCTTTAAGCGAACTCAAGAAGCATGATCTTTTCTTTCAATGCAACCTTCGGGCTGCTCCAGTTGGTCATCGACTGGCAGAGGCGATGGCCGATGCTCAATGCTGGTTGTGTAGAATCGGTATCGAGAGCGGTTCACAAAGGGTGCTCAATGGAATTAATAAGGGGATTACCCTTGCTGAGGTCGAACAGGCTCTTCAGACATTAAAGCGGTTTAATATAAAGACATATGGATTCTTTATGTGTTATCAGCTCTGGGAAAAAAATGGTGACTTACATATCGAAAGTACGGAAGAAGTACTCAATACTTTGCGATATGTTTTGCACCTGAAGAAGATAGGCCTACTGGATTTCTCAAGTTGGTCGCTTGCCACGCCATACCCTGGCTCAGAATTATATGATATCTGTTCGAAATATGGTTTTCGTGCGCAATTTCCAAAGGAGCCGTCTATTATTCTACCATGGGACATAACTATGAATCTGCCAGGAATATCGCGTACAACGATAGCAACCATTAGGTTCCTTGGGATTCTAGTTCAAAGTCTCTTGTTACTTAGTGATCGCGAAAGTTATACACGACATACATTCACAACAAATCTGAAGCATGCTGTTCATAAGATAATGTATGCAGCGCGCCTTCGCTGAAGGTAGAAAAATATCCCCATAGTCTGGAGCGTCATATTAACAACGTCGATAAATCTATTACGTATTGAAGATGCGAGATATGAACCAACCATTATGCATAGAAGTTAGTGTGGTCATCCCCGTTTTTAACCGATGGCAGGCTCTATCAGGCTGCCTTGAAAGTCTCTTCGCCCAGGTAAATCCACCCTCATATGAAGTAATTGTCATTGATGATGGAAGCGATTACAAGCCCCCTGAAAAGCTGATAGAGCAAGCCCGGGCTCATCAGGTCGTCTGGCGCCGGCAGGAAGGCCTCGGTGTTTCAGAAGCGAGGAATAGTGGAATTCGATATTCCCGCGGCAGTATTATTTTATTCACCGATTCTGATTGCGTCTTGGATGCAGACTGTCTGCGGGCGTTCCAAGCAACGGTTTCGGAGCAACGCAGTTCTGATGCTTTCCAATTGCGAATATGTGGTAGAGCAGACGATCTTGTCGGGAAAACGGAAGAGTTGCGCCAGTCGACGATACAACACTGTTTGCTATTACCCGATGGGAAAATACGCTGGTTAAATACTGCCGGATTCGCAATCCGTCGAAATAGTTTAAGTTCTCGGGGAAAATTATTTGATGAAAGAGCATTGCGATCGCAGGATACATTGCTTCTAGCAACCCTGATCGAGGAAAACAATTTGCCGGTGTTTGTTCCGCATGCCATAGTGTATCATTGCCCTGACCTATCGGTTCTTCAATATATCTGGAAAGGGATGTGGTCGGCATATCGCGAAGGGAGAACGTATAGCATAATTAGAGCAATGGGCATTAAGGTCCGGTCAAGCTACTCACGGCGGTTCTTTATTTTTTATATGATGTGGAAAAAATCATCTGAAAAATCCATAGGTCGACAGGCCTTTTTGGTGGCTTTAACGAGATTCTTCTTCGGAGTGGTCGGTAGCTGGCTTTATCAATTTCGAAGGATGGCGTTAATACGCAAAACATAGTGATTAGTAATACTGTGTCAAATCATGCAGGCATGTCTTACAGCAATGAAAATGGTTTTTCAGGTTTCTTGATTAACTTGCCATCTTTCGGTTTGCTGGCGCCCTACGTGCAATAGCAAGATACTCTGCTTCTTCCTGAAGTCTGCAACCTGCCACGTTTGATTTTCATTGTAGCTTTCAAATGGGAATTGTGATAATCGAAACGTATATATAAAGTCAGATATTAAATTTAATAAACCCTTTAACTTTGCGTGAGGGTAATATGGCCTGATTATTGAAACCCCGTTTCTCAATAAGAGTACGGGGCTTTGTATTTGAGGAGGGAATTATGAAATGGACCAATAAGATTTTGGGATTTATCTGCCTGTTCCTTTTTACCTTTTGTACGGCCACGCCTGTTCTTACAGCAAAGAGTTCTGATATGATGCAAGCGAATCACTCAGCGCTATTAGTGATGGACGTTCAAAACGGAATCGTTCAGCGTTTCGCTGAAAAACCAGAAGTCATGGTTCCATTTCAACGTGCCGTGAGCGCTGCCCGTCGTGCGGGGATTCCGGTTATTTTTGTTCGTGTCGCGTTCCGTAAAGGCTACCCCGAAGTAAGCGCAAAGAACAAAATGTTTTCGGCCATCACAAAATTTGGAAGCATGACCATTTCTGATGCTTCGACGCAAATTCATTATTCGGTAGCGCCGCTTCCGGATGAACCTGTCGTGACGAAATTACGCGTGAGCGCGTTTGCCGGTAGTGATCTTGAGATTATTCTCCGCGCCCGTAAGATCGACACGCTAATTCTAACTGGTATTGCAACAAGCGGTGTTGTCCTTTCAACTTTGCG
>JBEKXK010000094.1:0-14231 GCA_049512055.1 Syntrophales bacterium
GCCTCTATTTTTCCATGCTCGTGGCGAAATCTCACACGAATGAGAACAGGGAAGGTTATATCTCCATACTTAACGGCGGCGCATTGGGGGGCGGCGCCTTTACAATTTATATACCGTAACCTACTAAGCGCGGCGAAAGGGGCATGTCAATATTGAAACCTGACCTTTTCTCTTTCCCTCAGTAATTATTGAGCCAGTACAGCTGCCCTTGTTTTCCCCCACACATTATCCCAAACGCGCTTAGATGTTTTGGTACATTTGCTGAGATATCTGAGTCGGTTCAGGTAAAATAATCAGATATTTTTTCAGACCAGCCGCGGCAAACTGCTCTTCGATCATTGCTGCGAGGGAAGGGGTAAATCTATCATCTGAAGAAGTTTCTGGCGACCGAAACACAAGCTTGTTATCCAGGGTTCGAAAAGACCATTCAACAGCGGCGATGGCCAGTTTTACCACTGTAGGCGGAGCGATTCCCATGCGTTCAAGGATGAAGCAATTGGTCATAATCATTTCATGGAGATATTCCGGAAGTTGAAATCTTCGTATGATCCGTTCTGTGAGATATAGATGATTCTGCTCAATAAAGTCATCGGATAGGACAAAATCACCTGTGTGATAATGATTTCGATACACCGTCATCATCAAGGTGCCGATACCCGAAAGGAAGCAGGCGAGTTCTACTCTTCGTGCCCCATCATCCCGAAAGCCGAGACCACGAGCCATAATTCTTCCCACAACGGAAGCGGCAAAATTTTTCGCAAAGATGATCTCGGCCTCATGATCTCCCCGGGCCAGACGATGCGAGGCAAACTGTATAATCAGCGCCTTTGTATGCTGCATACCGATGCGGTTGACAACGTCGAAAAAATGCTTTACCGGACCCATCTTCAAGCTGCCATGATAAGCAGAATTGCCGATGTTGAAGAGATATATGAAAAGATCGGCTCCCAGCTTGGACTTCAGATTTTCAATTTCGTCCTGTCCGCTTTCGACATTGTCTAAAATAGAGAGAATTGTAGGATCAAAACCGAGGACGGAGTCTCTTATCAATGTCTGCTCGATTATTTCAATTTGGGACGCAATCTCATCATCCATAATTTATTGTACCTGTCACATAGTGCCCAGTTTGAGCGGAGTACACCGTTTCTTCAGATGCAGTTGATTGTTTTCTCCATTAACCTGATGATTTTCGGAAGTGCCGCAATATTTGAGCTATGAATCCTTTAGACCCAATCCCTTAAATAATAGGACGTACACATTTATCTTAAATATATCATATTTTTCGATGAAATAACATCAATGATTACCGGGTAGAAATCCTGCCTCTCCGCCAAGGCTGACGATTTGTGGATAATATGAAAAAGTTCTTCAATCCGTAATAAACACAATTGAAGCTCTCCGCGGCAAGCCGCGGAGAATCTTCGATTCTTAGGGAAAAATATCATTCAGTATTCGCTCGCATCCCCCGCAGCAAGCTTCAGGGGATGCGCTCGCTACCGAATTCACGCCCGACGACGAACATTGAAACCACACCTCACATTTTGTGGCCAATATCATTTGACACACAAGACCAATTTTCTTATACTCCCTCCACGAGAAAGGAAATTCTTATCAATAGAATGAAACTTCTGAAGGTCCTGCTCCGGGCAAAAAGCTGCCTCTCTGGCAGAATAAGTCGTCTCCCCGTCGAGGCGTTCTCACCATGAAGGAAATGAATCGGCCAAAACTCGATGTGTATCTCCCCTGGCTGGTTATTGTCTTTTCTATAACAGGACTGCTTATCGGCCGTTTCAGTACGGAGTTCGGTCCGTCCCTGGAGTGGTGGATTCCCTACGGGCTCTTCCTCATGATTCTTCCATCGATGATAATGGTGGATCTCGCGGAAATTGCCCACGCGCTCAAGGACAAAAAGAAATGCCTGCTCAGTTCATTTTTCAACTACTGTATAAACCCGTTCGTTGTCCTCCTTCTGGCGCGCCTTTTCCTCTCATATAATGAAGACCTGTACACCGGGTGGATTCTCGTCGGCATTGCGCCGGATATCGACCTGCTCCTGCTCTGGACCTTTCTGGCACGGGGGAACAATTCGCTGAGCATCATGCTCGTCGCGATCAACGCCCTGCTATCCATCTTCATGGTGCCGCTGTTCATCCACCTTTTTCTCGGCAGCAATGTGCCATATGATCCGCTCCTTGTCTTTCGTTCAATCCTCATCTATCTAATTCTGCCGCTCATCATCGGCGTTGCTCTGAGAAGGATACTGACCTCCAAGCTGGGAGAAGGGGGACTCCGGGCCGCCGAACCATATCTCTTCATCACCAGGAATTTCGGCATGATCTCCACCCTGATAGTCCTCTTCGCCTTGAAGGGCCATATTATTCTCGACAATCCGGGATGGGTGCTGCTCATGGCCCTGCCGATCAGCATCTTCCTCTGCTTCACCTTCTCCATGGTGTTCCTGACCAGCCGGTTTTTCCGGTTCAACTATGAAGATTCGGTTGCTATCGCTTTTAACGGCACCGGGAGAAATTACGAACTCTCTACGGCGATTGCACTATCGGCCTTCGGACCGAACGTTGCCGTTGCAACCATCATCTATCCGTTGATAGACATCAATGTGATGTTCTTCATCGTGGGAAAGGTAAGGAAGTACGGAGGGACTGCCTTCGTAGAGGATCGTATGCCGGCGCGGCTCGGATACCCGGTGATGCGATTCTTCCATGCAATCCGGCAGGGCATCGCAACAAGGGAACGTTCATGGAAAGATGCCCGTGACCTTGCCGACGTTTCGCTCAGGATGGACCGTCCCGATCTCGCCATGGAGCATTATGCTGCCTTTGCCAGCGAGCACCCGTCAGATACCGCGGCGGATCTCGAGATGGCAAAACTCCATGAACGGCTCCGCGACAGCGATAGCGCCCTCCGTCACCTGTACCGGTCCCTTGATGCTCAACCCGATAACGGAGAGATCCACTTCCGCATTGGCAAACTGCTCTTTGAGAGAGGGGAATATGCAACGGCCTTGCCGTACTTACTAAAGGCGGCCTCCCTTGGTTACCAAGCTGCTGAAGCCTATCAACTGGCCGGTTCAGCTCAGCATGAACTCGGTAAGATAGATGAAGCGATTATGAGTTACTTGAAGGCCGCAGCGCTCGATAATTCCTGCAGGGGGGAATGTTACCGAATGCTCGCCCTGCTCCATGAGAAGACCGGGCGTATGGACGAGGCGGTGCTCTATTATAAGTGGGCCATCAAGGATTCCCACGGCAGGAAGGACGGAAAGGCAAGCTGATCCAGAGGATATCATGGTGGAGCCAGCTTGTGACAGAAACTTGCTTGATGGTGAGCTGAGTATGGAAAAAGGCGATCGTGTGTAAGGAAGAAGGCAATCTCAAACTTCGATCATATTGTTTTCGATAAGCCATCTTTCCTGAAATGCTCGCCGTGCCGCCCAAGCAACACCGTTTATGATTTGACGCGTGCACGAGAGGTTTGTCTGAATACGGTAGCGAGCGCAAACACCTTCGCTTGCTGCGGGGTAAGCGACCGAATGCCGAACGATACTATTCCATAAGAATCGAAGATTCTCCGCAGCTTGCTGCGGAGAGATTCAATTTCGTGATCAATACTTCATTGACATACAAGTGTGGCCACGCTATATTCCCTTCGCCAAGAACAAGTTCTTATCAAACAAATCACATAGAAAGGGAAAGGAACTGTGAATATGGCTTATGGCAAGCAAAAGCAGACCAATCCAAAACTGGCAACCTTTTCCGTAAGCGCCGGAGCTGTGGCTGGGGCGGTGGCAACTTCGGGCACGGCAGTGTCTGCGGCGGGTGCGGGTGCGGCCGGCTTTTCCGGTTATGTAGTGGGACTAGTGGCCCTCGCCACCAATGTAGGGTGCGAAACATGGGCAGCAGTCGGCTTGGGAACGGTAGCCGCAGGCCCCATTCTTGGCGCTTTGATAGGCTACAGTTTGTACAGAGGCGTCAAGAGCATAGCGAGGAGATCAAGAAAGCCGGCAGAAGGATCGTAGGCCGGATACTGAGAGACCGTGAGCCGGGGGCGGTCTCAAACCACTACCCCCCTCATCTCGTCGAACTTATGTGACCCAGGCCGCGCTTCCCCTGGTATGTTTGTAATTTTCGGCCTTGCTTCACCGCAAAATCCAAAATTTCGCGACGATGCCTTATCTCGGAAAAAATCATAGAGGCGGGGTTGGTTTGTGCCGGAATTTAATTCCTCTAATGCAGAATGTTTCATTTATACTTTTAAAGAAGGGTTGCTCTCCTCATTTGCCCATGATTTAAAACTCGAGGTTTCGGAGTTTGAAATTGAAATCGGTCATCATGACGGTGTCCACCCTCCTGAAAAAGGATTTTTTGTCAATGCGGTTTTTGATGCGGCGAGTGTACGGGCCGTATGCGCCATGAAAGATGGTGTCGAATCGCCGGGCACGTTACTGCCAAAGGATATCAAAGAGATTGAGAACAACACCGCCGAGACCGTGCTCCAATCAAGCAGATTCCCCCGAATCCAGTTCCGGTCTGAAGATATTTCCGCCAATCCCGACAATCTTAAAATCACGGGCAAACTGACGGTTTGCCGCGCCACGCGCACGGTCACGGTTACGGTAGAAAGGCGGACAGACAAATGTGTGGCAACGGCGACTGTGAATCAACCCGATTTCGGCATCAAGCCCTTCAGCGCATTGCTGGGTGCAATAAGGGTGAAACCTGACGTCGCGATTTTGGTGCGCGCCCCGTTTGATTGCTTTTTTTAGCCAAGCGCGCTTGATTTGTAATGGTAATGGCCACCTCCGCAGGCAAACCATTTCAATATTGACTTACCAGTCTCTGTTTTGTATATCTGCAGCATACTCAGGCGGGTTTTTATAACTATCACTCCGGTCAAGCGGTCACTGGCACTTTAAAGGGGATGGCCGGTATCTGTAATTGCGTTGGCCAAACCTCAAGGAAGGCGACTCTCGAGTGCACATCCAACCTAACGATACGCCACTCCAACTTGTCGAGAAGCACCATTGGAATGCGCTATATCTACTATCGGCGCTTTGCCTGATTCTCATGACGCTGGCACTCGGCACACAGACCCTTTTCCTGTCCAGCGTACTCAACATTTCAGTCGCCAATGCCGGAGCCATTAATGCCAATATCATGGTGCTGTGCGAGATGCTGGAGTTGGTTGTCGCAGGCACCGTGGGCTATCTGTCAGATCGCGTGGGCCGAAAACGGATTATGGTGCAAGGCTTCCTGCTGGCCGGAGTTGGTGCGGTCATGGCGCCGTTCAGTACTGTAATTGAAGGGCTGTTCGGAGGTGGCGGCCTGACATTCTACTACCTGTCGCGTCTTGTCATTGCCGCCGGTATAGGTTCGGTGTGGCCACAATTGGCGGCCATAGGCGGCGACTTCACTGACCATGACAATCGACCTCGGTTAATGGTCAACAGCGTCTTCATGATGGCGTTAGGGAAAACGCTGGTCTACGGTATCTTGATGCAGATCCCCCAAATTGGCGGGGTCATCCTAACCATGCTGCTGATCGCCGTTGCGGCTTTTGCTGGGGCCCAGTTGGCCGAGACCTGCCTGATCGACGTGGGACCGAGGCTGCGCCAGTCCGCTTTTCCGTGGCGGCGAATTCACCGCCTTTGGAAAGACGAGCGCCGGCTGCGCGTATCCTTTGCTACAGCTTTCCTGGCTCGTAGCGATATGGTAATCACTGCACTTTTTCTTATGATGTGGTGCATCTACTCCGCCAAGCGGGCAGGCGTCACCGGCGAGGAGGCCGCAGCGCATGCCGGGCTGCTGATTGGCTTGGCCGGGGTTGTGGTGATGTTATCGATACCATTTTGGAAGGCATTCATTGAGCACTACGGCCGGATACCGGCCATAGCCGCTAGCTTGGCACTGTCTGGGTTGGGCTTCATTTTGATGGTACTGGTGGGAAATCCATTAGACTGGTTCGTAATGTTGCCGGTAACTGTGACGGCAGCAGGCCAAACCGGTTGCTTCGTCACACCGTCGATATTGGCCATTGATCTAACGCCTCCAGACATGCGGGGCTCACTATTGGGAGCATTCAATATAGTCGGCGGTATAGGTCAAGTCTTCTTCATCCAAATTGGGGGAATATTGTTCGACGCGATGGGGCCCGCCTCGCCTTTTATATTCGTAGGCTTGGCAAATCTCGTTGTTATGGCCTACGCGATCTCTGTCATGAACTCTCCAAGAGATCGGCCAGCAGCAGAGAAGGGCACTTGAACGAGAGTGACCTCGTTCATCTGTTAACGTCACCAAAGCAAGTAGGTAGATAAAAAAACTGACTCGGTACATTATCGGGCATCCTTTTCCCAGGAACGGATGCCCGATATAGATCATGGGGGGAAGGTCGTCTATGAGTCCAAATACTGTAGGACTAACCAGATATCCCTGGCTTGGAGACCACCTAACTGTATTGTTGAGATTCATTGATTATGGTTAGTACTGTTGAACAAACCATCATCTATTTTCTATCCATCTCTTTCCTCACGGCAAACAGCATGGCAAGTGCTGTGATGTGCCCTCAAAATTCAATAGGACAAAATATACATATTTTATGTCGTATCGCTTTTAGTTCACATTATTATAAACTACGAAATGCAGCAAATCTTACCCATTGATTGATAATGATCCTCTATTTGCTTAACCGAGGAAATATAGTATAGTGATAACAAAGTGTCTGTGAAAACGGATGATTGTATATTGATTGTTAGGAAAATTCAAAGGGTGGATGGTGGTGGGTAAAATATGGAAACCAAAAGTTCACTGAATCTGAGAGAACACGACAGGTATTTTATTAATGAAATTCCAGTTGAAGGCATCGGAAGCATTGTTGAGATCAGCAGAAAAGGCCTCAAGATAAGAAAAGCTCCGGACTTTACAGTTGAAGGCCAGATCTTAAACTTCAAGATTTCCACACTGGAGTTGCAGACAAATGTGCGTTGGGAGGACGGGAACTTTATTGGATTGCAAGTTGCCGGTGGTTTTAATGATCCCAAATTTATTATGAACATTGTCAAGCTGATAAAGAGACCCAAAGAAACAATCATCCCTCCCCAAATGAGTGTTCCGGACGAAGCCATTCAGCAATATAAAAAAGACGAGGTCTTGACCATGATGGTAGATCTGCTCATGGAAGTTGATTGTCCTGAGCCGAATATCACGAAGATTGGGATATGCATTGATGAGATTTCCGCTCTGCAGAAAAAAAATGAAGCCGCCGCTGAGAAAGAAAAGGGGGATGAGAAGACCGAAGAAAAGACCGAAGAGAACACCGATGAGAAAACCGAAGAGGTCGCGAAGAAGCAGCTGTTTCTGAAAGATGAGCTGATTGCCAGGGCGACTGCCCTGAAGACGGAAAGTAGAGATAGTGTTGTGAATGTCAATTTTGCGATCAACCTGCTTGGTTATGATAGGGTCCGTAAGATTCTTAGGGACTATATGCACAAAAAGATTTTCAAGTCCGAAGATTCTGCGTCCGTGTTCCAGGATTTCGAGACCTATAATATTCTTAAGTCCGCAATTTTCAGAAATTTATGCCATATTTTCGGTCTTTCAGACATTCAGCCCGAAGGCAACGCGCTCCTGTTCTGCGAAATGATCGGTGTAGATATATTGGCAAAAGAAAGCTGCGGCATGCTGAACAATTTCTATACATGCACATCCAGACTATACTCGGAAGTATCGCTTTTGTATGAAAAAGCACTCTTCGGCGTTGATCCATTAGAGATAAATAAATACTATTTTGAAAAGAGCATGGGCGCCTTTAAGGAGCTTTACGACGGATATGTCCTGGCACATGATACACTGAATCCGCACTATTCGCCTCCTGAAAAAATTAAACTATCCTTAACACAAAAAGGACTTGTTTTTTCCTATATAGCATACCTGACCTTTCTTGCCCTTGAGTTTCTTATGGACAGGGACACAGAGAGCGGATTTGTCCTTATAAAAAGACTCAAGGGAAATGCGATGGATGATAGAAAAATTAATGAATTGCTTAATGAATCCGTCAGCAAGGCAAATAGCGTTCTTCGTGAATTTGGTATTAAGGGAAGCATTGCAATACCCCGTCTGCCGATCGATACATTTAAAATAGACAGCTATCTCGGCAAGGACATAAGGTTTTCGTATCTGCTGAAGGCATTCAGGAAATTCAAAGATATGAATTTAAAAAGAATGGCATTGAGATATGAAGACCCCTATTATGCACATTTTGTTCTCGGCAAGATCATTAATGCAGAAGGCCCCGGACTTAATTCAAAAAGGTTAATAGTTGTGCCGTGCAGGAACGTCACTGAAGATAATTGGCATGTAAAGGACTTTACCTTTTTTGATCTGCTGGTTTTTAAGGATATTACCAAACTAAAGTCTTTCGCCATGAGTTCATTTCTCAAGCTGTGGAGCAGTTTTGAAGGGCAGATAATCGTAACATTCAGCAACCTTGATATTCTGGATTACACTAACCCAGGGTTATACTCGGTTTTTAATAACTGCCTTGTGGATTTTCCCTCGTATTTTACGAATGACACAGTATATCGACAGATGATAGGGCATACCATCAACTACATGAAGCCGTATATTGGTGAGCAGAAGGTTGATGGTGAGAGTTATTTAAACGGAGTCTATACGATGGACCACATAAAGAGGGATATACTGCTCAATAAAGAGATCTCCTGATATATTTACCATAAAGAAAAGGGACACCTGTCCTTATCGCCGCCTCAAATGTACCGGGAGATGGCCAAGGATTCAGCCATTCCCCTTGAAGAAAAGATAATACCTGCGGTGCTTGCCGACGGCTCACTCAAGTCGGATTAAATTCATCCCAATGCCGCAGTGTATCGCCGCATAGCCGCGGCCCTTGCCGTTCTCCTGAAGAAAAGTGGTGCTATAGATTAGCCTATTTGACGGATTCTCATTTCTGATTTCTAAGATTATTGTCGATCTCCAAAAAAAATATTTAGTATATTGCATTGATTTTGATTGTTACACTTACAACTGTTCAGTGGCGGGTATTCATAATAACTGAGGAGTCGAGTGGCGCACTTACGGATTGACATATGTATGAATGGAAGACGTAGGGCCACAGCGGCCCGGCGCTTGCGCCGGATCAACCGCGTCTCCTTCCATAGGGAATCCCGAGTTTCTTCATTCTGCTTCTCAAAGTGCCGGCGTTTATCCCCAGGCGTGCAGCTGCTCCAGCAGGTCCATGAATAATCCCATTCGTCATTGTCAAAACCCGCTGTATATAACGGGCATTGACCTCATCGAGGGTGACTAATTGATCTGACGGTTCGGTGATCATTGTTGGATATTTGCTTCTTTCTGTCCCTGCCAAGGCCTTAAAAGTCAGCGGCTCACCATTGTTTAAGATCAGCTCTCGCTCCACAACGTTTTCCAGCTCCCGAACGTTCCCCGGCCAATGGTAATTCATCAGAGAATCGATCGCGCCAATTGATAGTTCCGGAACAGCACGCAATTTCAATTGCTTCGTTTTCTTATTGATAAAATGATAAACTAATAGAGGAATGTCCTCTTTTCTTTCTCGTAACGGTGGTACCCTGATGGGAAAGACATTTATTCTGAACCACAGGTCCTCACGGAATTGTTTTGCCATGACCATATCCTGCAAATTTCGGTGTGTGGCGGCAACAACACGTATATCCACCGGGATGGGTTTTGTTCCTCCCACGCGTTCTATTTCTTTTTCCTGTAGTACGCGCAACATTCTGATCTGGGCAGGCGGCGGAAGCTCTCCGATCTCGTCAAGAAAGATGGTCCCTTGATTCGCGCGCTCGAAGCGCCCCCGCTTCTGCTCGATGGCGCCCGTGAATGCCCCCTTCTCGTGCCCGAAGAGCTCACTGTCGATGAGGGTTTCAGGAATGGCCCCGCTATTTACCGTAATGAAAGGACCTTTTCTTCGAGGAGATAAGTCGTGAATGGCGCTAGCTATGACTCCCTTCCCGACCCCGGTTTCACCTAGCAGCAACACCGGGCTATCAAGGGGCGCTACCTTCCTGACCATCTCCATGACATCCTTAAGTTCAAAATCGCTGCCGACGATCTCATCGCCTGACATATTCAACAATTCCCTATGGAGATACAGGTTGTCGTCTACCAACATGTCTTTCAGCCTGAAAACTTCCTGATAAGTAAGTGCGTTGGACACGGCGATAGCGAATGGCTCGTTCAAGAGAGCAAGCAGCCGGGCATCTTCCTCTGTATATTTATTTCTTCCATCCGCAGTGAGGACCAAGGAGCCTAACCGTTTTCCTTCGATTACGAGTCGCATCACTAACGCCGAAGAGTCTGGCATATTGAAAGATTCGGCGACGCTCTTGATGACAGGATCAGATTCTAGACCGTTCACAATCCTTACATTCGGCACGCCGGGTCTTTCAAAACTTGCTCTGCCCTCTTGAGTTAAGGGTGTTATTCTGTCCAGAGTTCTACTTTCTGAAATGGTAATCTGGGCAATAGTTCTTACCGCACCGAGATTTTGCTCGTACAGGAGAAGGGAAAGCATATCCACGGGCATTACCTTCCTTAAGTACTCCAATGCTCGCTGCAAGGCAGTTCCCATGTCAAGACTACCGCATATCCGCATCGTCATCTGATGATAAAATTCATATTCGTCCGCGATCACGTTTTCCTCCACAAAATATTGCTGATAAAATCGTTCTATCCGAGTTAATTATTGGAAGAATTAGCTCCTACAGATTCAACGCTTTTACCACAATAACGGTGATTCTTGAAGAAACAAAGTCCATGATACGTTTAATGTTGTGATATTTGTCAATTTAACACACTTATTGAGAAATATCTCAATGTTTCTGTGATTCTTCTCAACATTAAGAAACGCTGTTGTGTAAATATCTAATATTAATCATATTTTATTATGGCACGCTTTATGCTCAAGTATAGGACAAACTGGAGTGGGAGGTTAAGTAAATGCAGTGGATGGAGGTAATAAAACTCCGGATGGCCGAAAAGGACCCAGAATCAGTGGAACAGAAAATTCTGAAGCTAATAAAAGATGTCGGTAATAGCAGACCTATGAAGGACATAAAACTATATCACAACGCATTGGTAGGCAACGACTTGAGCATCAATCTTCATTGGGAAACAGGAAACGCGGAGCCGCAGGGAAGTGCCACCGGCCTCTGCCTGGTTCATGTCCTCAGAGAGTACGGTCTGATTTCTCATTCTGTTTGGGTAGAAGGAAGATAGGAACATGATACACTAACATTAACCTTAGGGGATATAAGCGCATCTGCCCATACCCCCTCAACAGAGTCACAGGAGAGGAGACAATTAAAATGAAAAAGTTATCAGAACAGATGAAGGAAGAGGCCTTGAAGGACCTCAGGATTTATTTCGGCAAACCGCCTTACGATATAGAATATATAAGGCGTTGTTACAGTTCGTCGGGGCTGTTTGACCAGCAGGCTCTCGTAAAATACGGCAGAACGCCTTTTGAACTTATCCGGGAATTGCAGGCGTTCTATATGACAGATAAGACAAGGGAAGAAGCCCTGAAAGACCTGAAGATGTATTTCGGTGAACCGCCTGTGAAAGAAGAGACGATTCGCAGCAGGCTCTCATCAGGCCTTATGGAAATGCAGATCCTGGCCAAGTATTTGTTCACGGTCGATGAACTAATAAGTAAGGTAGGATTCGCGGTTATCCAGTAACCGGGGAGGGAAAAATGAATCTAGTTGCATGCATCAAACAGGTTCCAAACACAGATACCACGATCAGGGTGAAACCGGACGGATCAGGGATCGATGAAACCGGCATCGAATGGGTCATGAATCCCTATGACGAGTTCGGCGTTGAAGAGGCCCTGAAAACGAAGGAGAAGTTCGGCGGAGCAGTCACCATCGTTTCACTAGGTCCGGCAAGGGCAATCAACGCTATCAGAACGGCCCTCGCCATGGGCGCCGATAGGGCGTTCCATATCAATGACATCGTCTTCAATGGCGCGGACGCCTACATGACGGCAAAGGCCCTAGCCGCCGTCATTAAGACTATTCCCTATGATATCATCTTCTGCGGGCAGAGGGCCATTGACGACGACTCCGGTCAGGTGGGTGCGATACTGGCCGCGCTTCTTGATATCCCCCAGATGACAGTTGCTACAAAGGTCGATGTTGAGGGCAATACCATAAAGGTGGTAAGGCCCGTCGAAGGGGCCGAGCTTCTCATAGAGAGTCACCTGCCATGTGTGGTCACAGCGCACAAGGGATTGAATGTGCCGCGCTTCGCGTCTCTTCCGGGAATTATGAAAGCCAGGAATAAACCCGTTGAGGTCAAGGACGCGGCAGCATTGGGTGTCTCCATGAATGCAAAGGCACAGATCTTCCGGATGATGCCGCCTTCGGCCAGGCCTCCGGGAAGGATTATCTCAGGGGATGACCCCGCAGCCAAGGCCAAAGAACTGACCAAGATGCTCAGGGAAGAGGCGAAGGCCATATAAGCTTTTTATATTGGAGGAATGAAAAATGGCAAAAGGTGTTTGGATAATTACGGAACAGAGATACGGAAACTTCCGCAAAATCACTTTTGAACTGGCCAGCACAGCGAGGAAACTTGCGGATGAGCTTGGAGAAGATGTCTGCGCAATTCTCCTTGGTTCGGGAATCGAAGGGATCGCCGGTGAGCTCGGGAAATACGGTGTTGATAAAGTTTACGTGGCTGACCAGCCAATCTTCGAATCTTATACAACAGATGCCCATGCGGCGGCTATAGTCCACCTGGTGAATGAGCATTCACCTTCTATTCTGCTTTTTGGCGCATCTTCTCAGGGCAAGGATCTCTCGGCTCATCTGGTGGGCAGGCTGGAAACCGGCATGGCAACGGACTGTACGGATGTGAAGATCGTCGACGGCAGACTGCGGGCGATACGTCCCATGTACGCCGGTAAATGTTTTGGAGAAGTGGCGATAAACACATTCCCCCAGATGGCATCTCTTCGGCCCAATGTTTTTCCCGTTGTTGAAAGCGCCAGAGAAGCTGTCATCGTGAAGTTCGACCCGGGCATCAGTCCCGATCAGCTTAAGACTAGAATCCTTGAAGTCCGCAAGACCACAAACGGGAAGGCTGATCTGACAGAGGCCGCTATTGTTGTATCCGGCGGACGCGGAATGAAAGGGCCGGAGAATTATGCCGTCCTTGAAGAACTTGCTCAACTACTGGGCGCGACAGTCGGGGCATCCAGGGCCGCAGTGGATGCAGGCTGGAGACCAGAGGCGGATCAGGTTGGTCAAACCGGAAAAGTGGTCTCTCCGGACCTCTATATCGCATGCGGAATATCCGGCGCCACCCAGCACCTGGCGGGAATGGGCACTTCAAAATGTATCGTAGCGATAAATAAGGATCCGGATGCACAGATCTTTGTGGCGGCGGATTATGGCATTGTCGATGACCTTTTCAAGTTTGTTCCCGAACTGACGAAAGAGATCAAAGCACTCATTTCATAGATAACACAGAACGGATCGAACGCATGAGAAGGAGCGCATGCAGATGAAGATATTCCCGGAAAAAAAGATGGAAGAGACATTAAAAGACAACAGGACGCATTCCGGCGAGCCGCCCGGTGTCACAGACAAAAGCCAACAAACCCCGTCACCGGGTAGCCCCGGGATGCGCATCCTGTCCACATATTCGATGACAATAAATAACCTGATGAAGGTTGTGGGAGTTGAATAAATGTCATTCCTAACGAGTGCACGGAGATGTGACAAGAGAATTGTCGATCCCTCACCTTTAGGAAAGGGGACTGGGGGGATTTTTCCACAGCACAAAAATCCCCCTTTATCCCCCTTTTGAAAAGTGGGAAACAAAAATGGGACACTTAAATTAAACTTATAAACCGGCTGATAATCAGACCGACTGGGGATCAGCCCAAAAAAATGGAGGAACGTATCATGTTAGAAAGATCAAAACAAAAAGCGAAAGAATGGGTGGCCAAGGCGATAGAGTTTTACAAGGCTTCCGGCAGGGAGATCGCGCTGGCTGAGTTTACAAATCCTCATGGACCCTTTGTCCAGGACGAGATGTATATATTTGTGCTGGATTCCCAGGGGAACATGGTTGCGCACGGAGTCAATGAGAAATACGCGGACATGAACTTCATAAACCTCAAGGATTCCACAGGAAAGACTTTCATTC
>JBEKXK010000095.1:0-14094 GCA_049512055.1 Syntrophales bacterium
TGGACGATTAGTCTAATTAGAACAGCCTCTTTTCTTTTTCAATTCCCATATATGGCCCTTGCCTGACCTCAATTATTCTTGTCTTTTCTATAACATGAAGACCATGCCCACCATTCATTAATATGACAGTATCTCCAGTTACCAGCTCAGTAGAATAAACAGGTTTTTCATCTGGACAATAAAAATCAATGATACACTTACCCTGATCAATGTGAAGTATTTCCAAGGTATCGGAAATTTTACGCTGCATCGGTAAATGATAATGGCGCTTAATAAGTGTACCTTCGGCATAGTGATTAACTCCCAATTGCAGAGAGTCCTCGACTGCCGTAACAAAATTATAACCTTCAAAAGCTAACGTCCTACGTACTATTATAGCGTAAAGTGTATAGTTGAAGACTATCTTTTGAATACACCCACTTTCCGGTACTATTTGTAGCATAGATAATTCGGGCAGGTTATCTTTATTCATAAGTATGATTCAACTTTCTCTATGATGTTATACACCTTCAAAGAAAAATTGAACTGATTCCATTTTTCTATTTGCTCTTTGCCTTTTTGCATCAGAATAATCCTCAATTGTTCATTAGTCCATAACTGTTCCATCGCATTTGCAATCGATAAAGGATCTTGGGGATCGAGCAATATCGCGGCATCACCAACTTGTTCATGCATGGCGTAGACATTTGATACAGCCATCGGGCAATTCAAAAGCATTGCTTCTAACGGAGGAATATTAGTGGGTCCTGTCAGACTTGCAAATATCAGAGCAACAGATTCCCGATAGAGCGAGGCCATATCTTCTATGGGAATATAACCCAGAATACTTACGTGATCCTCCAAATTGAGTTTCGTAACGTGTTCTAACACATTATTGTAGTTATCCTTAACAGAACCAACGAAGACCATATGAATGTTTATTTTTTTATCAACCAATATTTTGATGCCATTCAACAAATTTATATGGTTTTTATGTTCCCAGAATTGAGCGGGGTAGAAAAAATACCGATCTGGCAGCTGATATTTTCTTCTCACATCCGTGTGTTGAAGTTTTGTTAAATACTGTGGAGGCGTAAAAGGTAAAATGAAAATGTCTGCATTCAATTGGCTGTAAGATTCTTGAACATGCTGCTTTCCAATTTGAGAATCAACTAAAATAGCTTTTGCATACTTAGCTATCTTGGAATAGCGGTGTTCTCTTCTCTCTGCTTCTCCATTTTGGTATTCCAGAAAGTGCCCTTCATAACGATGCATAAGATCATGAATTGCACTAATTGCTGGCTTACTAGCTTGATATGTTGCTTCCTCACCACAAGGGTATATTACTATATCTGCTTGAGATCGATTGATTGCTAACACTAGGGGATTAGTCATAAATGCTGCGATATCCGACAAATCATGAAATTTAATTATTTTAAGAATACGCCCTATTAATCGCATGACCACATTATTGTTATATTTGCGTTTAATAAATGTGTCGGGCAAATGTTTCTCCCACAACTCATCATGGTAAATAGCCTCAATTCTGTATTTTGACTCTGGCAGATTCCTGAGAGAATCAATCATTGATAGAGAATATTGAAAAACTCCACCATTTTGAGGGTGCGACGCAAGTGCTATACCAATGGTTCGAACTGTCATGATACTTAGTTTCTAAAGCCGGATATGAGTTTACAGATATCAAAAATCTCTTCTTTTGTAAGAGAGGATGATGACGGCAGGTATAGTCCGTTATGGGAAAGCATATCGCAAACCAAATATTCATCATCGAATTTACAACCATACTTTATAAGTGAAGGCTGTCTATGCATCCCAATAAATAATTTACGTGTATCTACATTAGACTCATTTAAATAAGCTATAAGCTCGTCACGATCATGTCCATATTCTTCTTTATTGATCACCACGGCATTCATCCAATAGGTATTTTTATAACCCGGCGAATCTTCCTGGAATGAAATACCAGGCACTTTAGATAGAAATTTACGATACATTTCTCCATTATTTATTCTCATTGCAATATATTCAGCGGCTCTTTCTGTTTGCGCTAAACCTATTGCCGCATGCAAATTAGACATGCGATAATTAAATCCTATATCTTCATGTTTAAATTCACGCGGTCCCTGCAATGGAAAACAAAGGTTCTTAAAGTAGCGACACAGTTCGTATAAATGATGTTCATTTGTAACAACCATTCCACCTTCACCTGTTGTAATATTCTTGTTTGAAAAGAAACTGAAGCAGGAAATATCTGAGTATTGACTGCATGGAATACCGTTAATATCGGCACCATGTCCCTCAGCAGCATCTTCTATCATTAGTATGTTGTATTTATTACATAACTTTCTAATGGTAAGAAGGTCTGCCGGGTGGCCATAAATATTGACTGGCATGATAGCTTTTGTCTTGTCACTAATCTTTTCTTCGATTTTGTTGACGTCAATGGTCCAATTTTTTGAATTTACGTCGACAAAAACAGGTTTAGCGCCACAGTAACATACAGAGAAAGCTGATGCGATCATTGTGAAGGTTGGTAGAATTACTTCATCTCCACCTCTTATACCTGCTGCAGTCAAAGCTAAATGCAGAGCCGAAGTGCCGTTGCAAGTTGATACTCCGAATTTGACTCCACAAAATTTTGCAAATTGTCTTTCAAATAGATCAACATACTTCCCAGCCGATGAAATCCAATTACTTTCGATTGCATCCATCAGATACTTCTTTTCATTGCCTATTAATAAAGGTGTGCATACAGGAATAAATTTATTCATTGTTGTAAATTTTCCTTAATCCCATAACCAGCTTAACCCTGGATTTCAAAACAACATACAATCCTTTTAATATGTCATACAGGACTAACCATCTATATCTATTTAACTGCACGGCATATGAATAGACAAATTTGAAATAATAATTTCTCCATTGTGAATAATGCAATTTATCGCTTCTTGCTAATACTGAATGCCAATACCCTATACACCAGAAACTTAGTAACTGATAAAGGTTGGTGTCAAAATCTTTTAAAAGGTGCTGTTCCTTGAAAATCTTAATGCTATTTTTGCAGAGAGTTTCTTGAGATTCTTTATAACCAAGGACATCTTCGCTTTTTATGGAAGCTGAATCTCCATGTATACGATAGAAAACAAGCGGTGACTTGATTAATATTATTTCAGTAAGCAGTCCCGCCCTAATAGTCATCATTGTGTCAGAATATGGTCCAAATCTTTTTGACATGAGCTGCATACCACCTATTTTTCGTAAATATGATGTTTGGTAAACGCCGTAGCAGCCGATGACTTTTAATTTTCTGCTGAGATATTGACTAAGAAACTTCTGTCCCGTTAAGATTTCTCTATCAATATTTTCTGTTTGATGAACATGGGGAAATGTTTCGCCTTCAATAAAATGAGTATATATACAAACTGGATTATCAAAATCTAAAATGGCCTTTGATATCTGATCAAGAAATTGAGGGGACCATGCATCATCATCAGCTAGCCATGTGAAGTATTGTCCTTTCGCTACATGCAGGAGATCATTCATATTGGGTATTTCCCCAATATTAGCATCTCTGTTAATGATTCTTACACGATTGTCGTCAATTCCAAGATACGCTAATGTGAGTCTGTTTTCAGGATCGTCATTGCCTATAATAACTTCTATATTATCATATGGTTGCTGAATGATAGATAGAATGCATTCTTTTAGAAAAGAAAGTCTTTTATATACTGTGATGCCGACAGATATTGAAGGATGCATTGGACTTAACCCCTTACATTGTACAGATTAGGGTACTACAACTAGAGTATCCTGCCAGGGGTTATGGGTTAATTGTTAACATCTTCTTAAGTTCACAAGAAGGTCGATAGTCTAAAGAGAAATGCAAGCATTTCTTGTTATAAACGTCCTCAATGAAATAGGGAATCCTTCTCACGCATGATCCTGGCAATCTTTTTGTGGTTGACAGTGGTTCCTTACCGGTGGAGTTGCCAGGCGACTCTCCGGTATCCGTATCCGGAAAACTCCGGGCAGATATCATCAATTCGGTAGGGCTCACTCCAGTTACTCCAGAATCTGTCAAAAAATCTATTTGTTGTTATTTAATCTCATAAAATGCTTCAAAATATGAAGCCGGTACTTTACACGCTTCCTTATAGATTTTATGCCAATTATCTTTGACTGGATAAAATTCCGATGCATGTTTAATATTATCAAAAGGTACGGTAGTATTTTCCCAGCATTTAAAGAAGAAAAGTTTGGCTAATTTATCCACATGGTCAAAATAACGTTGTACTTGCTCTGTCTTCATTTCGTGAAGACAATCAATAGCGAGAAAAAGATCAACGGTTTTTTGCGGCAGAAGTTCTATTTGGTCGGGCATTAAAAAAACAATATCAGATGATTTGAATTCATCTTTAATATCGGAGAAAGCATTAAAAGGTCTAAAAGAAAATATTTTTTTCTCCTTAAAAACTTTAGAAAGATAGGTTTGCGATATAAACAAGGCGGGTGGGATATCAACAATAATGTATTTAATTCCCGGCAACAATTTTAGCATGCAAAATGCTGTTCTGCCTGAACCGGCTCCCAGTTCCAGAATAGTGGATACTTTATTTAAATCACATCCTTTTGATATAGCCATATATTCGAGAATTGAGTTTAGAATATCTTGAGACACTGTTTTCCCGGAAAAGTCTAACGAGGGAGGATTTCCTTCGAGAGGTTCTTCTAACAGCTCAATATACTTTCCACCTCCATTTTCCAAAAGATGTTCAAGAAGAAGAACAGTCACAACATTATAGAGAACAGACTCTTCGAAAGTGAAATCACTATGCTTTCTTAGAATTTCCTTAGCAGGCAAATCAATGGAGATATCTTTAATATTATTTAGTAAATTTCGAGTGTACGGCGTATCGAGTCCGCCTACCCAGGTGAAATAATTTTTTGCAACTGTCTGTTTAAAATTATCATAGCCCGAGTCCGATATTTGTTGAATGTTCTTGATATTTAACCAGTGCCAATATCTGGAACATTCCTTGAAAGATGGTCTCGTAATAAAATAATCAACCATGAAAATTAGATCAGTTGGCAGATTATTTTTACCTGTATAGCCTTTCCACCACAACTCAAATTTTTTATTCCTTTGCCTTAGTTGCAGAAAGTATTGATAGGCGCTAATCATCATTGGCGGAAGAAAATATTTAATAATACTTTTTATGCGGGGAGATCTAATTAGCATTTAGCTCTCAAACAAAATTTATCATCCGTAACATTTCATCTATTGGCAGGTTTCATGGCCCGAACGTCAATCATCGGATCACGGTCGCCCTTCCATCGATATGTTGATATTTCCAACTCCTGAAATTCTAAGCGTTTCAAAATAGCTCTAATCTTAGAAATAGTATAACAATTATTATGGAATTGACCGGCGCCATTTTGACTGCCAAAAATCATTGCGCACAAATAGCCCCAGCGATTATCAGTTGAGTAGGAGTATTGGCCAAACCAATGCTGTTGCGCAATAGCTTCATCGTCATTTCGATAAAAATCTTTCCAATCATCCTCGGCATCAAGCCATATCTTCACAATTTCTTCAAAATCTGTTGTGGAAAAAAGGAAGAGTCCCCCTGGCTTCAAGACCCGCCGGACTTCATAGAAGAATTTTGGTTCATCCAGAAATGAAAGATGTTCAATCAACGAATCGGCCCGTACTTCGGAGACACTACAGTCTTTAAAAGGAAGATTTAAAATATCATAGTTGAAAATTTCAATCTCCTCAGGAAAAGCCTGCAGCGGGTAACGTTCTTTGAGTTCATCAATACTGTCCATATCAATATTGATATACCCGGGTAGTGGCCGTCCGGCACATCCAATATTAAGTCGAATGTCTTTATCTCTTTTAATCGTCATAACCGTCCCCTCTGCAATCCTTTCAGCAGAGCTATGGTTTGATGAATACCGCTATCCATGTCACCCTTGAAATCAAAACCCAGACTGCGGAAACGATCACTTGACACATTATAGGACAATTGGTTCATGATTTCGGTATCCACATACTGTATAGAGAGATCCGGCACATATCGCTTAATGATCTGGACGACATCATCGACCGTTGCATTTGTTGTGACGGCATTGTACAATTTGCCACTAAATAGCTCATTCTCAAGAATAAACACGATTACCCTGATTGCGTCTTCCAGATCCAGATACGGCCTCTTCTGATGAAGGGCGGTCCGCCAGACGGTAATCGGTTCTCCCAAAACAGCCTGCCAGCAGAATTTATTGACGGCCGTGTGAAAGCGCATGCCGATAGAGGTGCCGAATACCGTCCCAAAACGCAACGTGATAAAGCGTAACCCTTCCCGGCTGCCAAGCTCTTCAAGCAGGCGTTCGGCTTTCAGTTTGGATTCAGCATAAGGGCTTTGAGGTTTCAAATCCTCAACGGAACAACTCTCGTCGACAAGCTCTTTTTGTGTCCCGTAGACGCTTGTTGTTGACAAAAACATCAGGGGACAACCCGTCTCCAGGCAGGCCCGCGCGATGCGTTCCGTTCCGGTAAAATTGACCTGTTCGGCCTGTTCCCGGATTTGAAAGCTCCCTGCGGCATTGGTGATTGCCGCCAGATGAATAACCGCCTCCGCGTCCTCTAAAAACGGAGCAAGATCAGCAGCTAAAATATCGGCTTCGTGAAAGAAGTAGTTCCCTCCTTCCGGGAGGTTGAATAGAGAGCAATAACGCTGGGTCGACAGGTTGTCGATCATTATTATATCCGCACCCGGAAATCTTTCAGGAATTTGGCGGATTAAACGCGATCCGATATGCCCTAGGGCCCCCGTAATTACAACTTTCATGGCCTTTCCTTGTTTTTTTCTCGTTCTATAATTGTTTTTGTCCGTCGCAGGCCTGCAATGAAATCGTATCTCGCCTGCCAGCCCGTAATTGAATGAAGTTTCTTCGCTGAAAACTTCACATCTTCAATTTCGGTTCTCCGTCTTTCTTCAGGCCATTCGACATGTGTAACTTTGCCGCGCTGGAATACATTCACGATTGTTTCCGCAATTTCTCCGACAGTTAAATGTTCATCGCTGGTTGCAAAGAAAATCTCTCCGCTCAATCGAGGTTCCTGGGCGGCGCGCCATATGATTTCGGTGGCATCATCTACAAACATGACATTACGTTTTTGATTTCCTGAGCCGAATATTTTAATTTCCTGGTCGTTAGAGACCAAATGAATAAAGTAGTTGATGAATCCGAATTCCGGATATCCTTTTCCATATGGACCGTACAGATTGGCAAACCGTAAAACGATTGTATTTAAGTCATGTATTGTGTGATAAATACGATAATATTTCTCTGCAACACCTTTATTGGCAGAATAGATCTCCAGCGGTCTTTCCCAGTGATCTTCATCAACCACCTCGCTGAGCGCTTTTCCAATAACAGTGCTGCTCGATGTATATACGACAACGGCATCCTTATTGAGCAAGCGGACTGCCTCCAGTAATTTCAGATTCCCCTGGCAATTGATATCGACATCGAGAAGCGGGTACTGGATGGACAGGGGATGAGATGTTTGAGCAGCGCAATTAAAGATGATATCTTGATTTTGAACAATTTCTGCCAGTAACGCTTCATCACGGATATCACCCCGGACGAAACGAATTCGTTTCCAAACTTCCCGAAGATTTTCGGTTGTTGCATGGAGATGCGGATCTAACGAATCCATGACCGTAATCTGGACATCCGGTTCAGACAAACAATGACGAACAAGATTGGCGCCAAGGAAGCCGGCGCCTCCAATAACCAAAATTTTCATATAAGAACCTCAATAGTGCTGTCTATTCCATCAATGAGCGAATAGCGTGCCCGCCATCCCGTTGCCTGGTGGAAACGTTTTGGATTTGCCACAAAATCCCGGTATTCTATCCGTGACTGCGGCATTGGTGGTTCAATATTAACTACCGGAGCGCGTATTCCAGTTTTCATAGCCACCCGCTCAGAAATCAGATGCATGGCTTGGGCAATCGTGTATCCCTGTCCGCTACCGATAACGAAATATTGGCCAGCTACGTTCTCTGCATGCTGCGCCGCTTTGAGAAAAGCCCGGGCTGCGTCCTCTACATACAGATAATCTCGGAGTTGATCGCCCTCGCCATAAATAGTTAAAGGTTCCCCCGCGAGCGCCCTGCGAGTCATCTGGTTCAGTATGCCTCGGTCGGAACTGCTGCTCTTGGGGCCAGGTCCATAGACATTGGCTAATCGAAGAGCTACACCATGAACCACACCTTGATTGATGTAATACCTGAGATACTGTTCAGCCATAAGCTTGTGCAGATCATAAATGGTGATGGGGTTATCAGGATGTGTCTCATCGACTGGCAGTGAATCCGGGATACCCACGATCGTTGCTGTACTGGAAAAAAGTACAATTGCTGGTCTCTTTGAAATCCGGCAGGACTCAAGTAAATGAATTAGGGGAAGAACGTTGATTTGAATATCGCCGGTCGGATCGGCGTTGGCGGCATATGTGCTGGTCTGCGCCGCAAAGTGAAAGACTACATCCACATCCTTGATGACTTGCTCCCACAGGCTCCTATCCCGAATATCCCCGGAGATATCCTGAATCTGAGCAGTACCATTAATCGGTGTCCATAACACACCTGGCCTGTCCACACGCAAAATGATGCATTCAACATTGCGGATCAATCGGACAAGGGCTGATGCAATGAAACCCGCTCCACCGGTCACCAGAATCCGCTTGCCTTTATATTCATGGAAATTATGAGTTTCCAAGTGATTACTCTCCGAACAACCGTAGTATCATCGCAGTGATTATTTGATTGGTGGACCCTTTACCCAGTCAAAATTGATCTCCGGATCATCGTATGGAATGCGAATTTCGTCATCGGGATTATAAACATGAGAGGTTACGTAAAAGAGATTCACCGGCCCTTGCACAGTTTTGCACCCATGAGCAACTTCCGCCGGGATCTTAACAATATTTGCGGGCTGCAAATCTCCCATCAGAAGATCCATGGTTCTTTTATAGGTGGGTGAATTGGGACGGAGATCACACAAACCCACCCTCAGGACGCCGCTTCCCACATACCACCAATCCGTTTGAATGCGGTGAAAATGCCATGCCTTAATAACGCCATTGAACATTAGCGAATGGCTCCACTGTCCAAAGCCTTCGGAAAAGAAGTCATCAGTACAGCGAATGATTTCCCGGAAGAACCCACGCTCGTCCGTATGGGTGGTGAGTTCTTTACATATGACACCGTGTATCATGATATCCTCTCAAGAAAAGTTTTAACGACCTTAATGATTTTCTCGATGTCCGCTTCCTTGATTTCCGGATATATAGGCAGCGATAGAATTTCCCGGGCCGCGAGTTCTGTTTCACTCAGATCTTCAGAACTGAACCTCTGATTCCTGTAAGCGGGCTGCAGATGCACCGGGACCGGATAATGGATCAGGGTGCCGATGCCGTTTTCCTGCAGATATGTTTTAAGCGCATGCCACTGTGAAGACCTCACGACGTACAAATGATATACATGGCTGGATCCCTCCCGAACCTCAGGCCGGGTGATAACACACTCAGCAAGGGCTTTGTCATATCGGCGCGCAATCCTGGTACGACTGTCATTGTCCCGGTCCAGGTGGGGAAGTTTAGTTCTTAAAACCGCCGCCTGAATCTCATCCAGCCGCGTATTCCAGCCTTTTACATGACTGATATGACGCTCCTTCCATCCATACTCCCTCATCAGGCGGGCTTTCCCGGCTAATGACTGATCGTTCGAAACTACGATCCCACCGTCCCCCAGTGCGCCAAGGTTTTTGGTCGGATAAAAGCTGAAACAGGCCATGTCACCCCACGAACCCAGTCGCCTGCCCCTGTAAACTGCTCCATGGGCCTGAGCGCAATCTTCAATCACTCGCAATCCACGCTTTCTTGCTGTTTCTAAAATGGGTTCCAAGTCGGCAGCCTGTCCATATAGATGAACGGGGAGGATGGCCTTCGTTCTGGGCGTAATGGCCGCCTCGAGATGCTCCGGGTTCATAGTGTAATATTTAGGTTCGATATCCACAAAGACTGGCGTTGCGCCCGACAATTCTATTGCCGCCACAGTGGCCAGGGCTGTGTGCGATACCGTTATAATCTCGTCACCTGGGCCGATCCCACATGCCTTAAGCGCCAGATGAATGGCCTCTGTTCCGCTGCCAACGCCGATCCCGTCCGTAACTCCGATGTAAGATGCAAATTCCCTTTCAAAGGCTGCCACTTCATCACCAAGGATGTACCATCCTTTTCTCATGACACGAAGAACTGCCTCTTCTATTTTAGCTTGGTGCGTTTCGAACTGAGCGTGAGGGTCAGCGCAACGGATCATCAAATGACCTTGACCTCTGGCACGTAAATGATCCATTTGCCTCCGGCCTGGAGGAATGCCTTTTCTTTAGCCATAATTTCTCCCGCGTGATTCCACCCAAACAGCAGGGCGTAATCCGGATAATTGGCCACAAACTCTTCATAAGAACGGACAGGAATGTGTGCTCCAGGACTGTATTTCCCCTGTTTCAAGGGAGTTGTATCGCTGATGAATTCTATGAGGTCGGACGTGATGCCGCAGTAGTTAATGACAGTTGTGCTCTTGGATGTCGCCGCATAGCCGATAATCCTCTTGCCCTGGCTTTTCAGCAGTCGAAGAAGGGACATTAGTTGGTCGCGTGACTGCTCGATATTGAGACGCAATTTCCCGAACGTTTCGCTATTGCTCAAACCGAGAATATCTTCCTTTGCGCGCTGTGCAATGAAGGCGGGCGAGATGGCCCGTGACCCCTTGTGGGCTATGACGTATCTCATTGATCCTCCATGGACCGGCTGGGGGATGGCATCCACGATCTCAAGCCCATGTTGTTCGAAAAGATAGCCGAGCGAGGTCAGTGAGAAATAAAAGGCGTGTTCATCGTAGATCTGATCGTAGGATGTTTTCTCGATGATATCCCCGAGGTAAGGATCCTCGAAGATGAGGACTCCTCCAGGTTTAATCAACAATTTGATTCCTTCTGCCACGGAATGGAGATAAGGAATATGGCACATCACGTTGGCTCCGAGAAACGCGTCTGCCTGTCCGTATTGCAACACAATTTCTCTTGCCAGATGGGCATCGAAAAATTGACAGATAGTGTTAACTCCATTGGCTATAGCAACTCTGGCGACATTTGCCGACGGTTCGATACCAAGATGCCGGATGCCTGCCTGAGCGAAATGTTGGAGCATAATACCGTCGTTGCTTCCGATCTCCACAACAAAGGGATCGGATGATATGAGATGGTTGTTAATGACCCCCTCTGCAAATAACCTGAAATGCTGGGCCATGCGCGCAGAGGTGGACGAAAAAAAGGCATAGTTATCATGAAACATCTTTTCACGTTCCACGAGTTCTGCAAGCTGAACCATCTTGCACGAAGGGCAGAAGGCCACCCGGAGGTCAAAAAAATATTCCTCCGGATACTGTTCAGGACTTAGAAAGCCATTGGCAATCGGCATCCTACCAAACGACATGAAGGGTTCAATTTGTGAATTGCATATCAAACATTGTGTCATTAATTGCCGCTCCTTGTTTCCGCTTTTGTTGTCTTTTCCGGGTGAAGCGCGTAAACACGCTCCATAAAATGAGGCGTGAACCGATCTTCGCGTTTAAAGACAAGAGACCAGTGTTTTCCATGAGGCAATTTCAAAACTCCGCGGTTCTGTAAAGGTCTTGCATCGGTTGCCTTGAAAGAATTGATGATATCTGATCAATTTGCTCAATAATTTTTGAATCGAGAGAATTCATCATGCGCAACAATCAAGATGAAACGACATGTGTTTTAATTAATATGGAGCCGAGGGATGGTTCTAAACCACCTTTTCTCTCTGACAATGAGAGTGTTTTATGAGATAAACTACCCCGGCAAATCAAAAAATGATTCCTGAAAGAACAGCAGTTATAGAAAATGTCCTGATATTTGCGTTCCAAATTACGACCATTTATGAATGGTTTCATTTTTTGAGAATTGATTTAATCCTGTCTTTCATTTTCCCAGAAATAATTTTTTTCTTGATAATTTGTTTTAACTTATTTTCACAAAACAGTCTGGGATCCGTTTTCTTGATGATTTCAAAATAGAGGTCATCGGCTTCCCTGTCGGGCAATACAAAAGGTGGATGGACAATCTCCCCCATTTCCTGATGCTTGAAACCGGAATAAAAATTAAAGCTTTTATTTTTTCCATGCGTAGCACTCTCTCCAAATCCCACGTTCTGAACAAGATTAATTGCGGGCGAGATACAGAGTCCGTTGTTAACTATCAACGCGTATGACCATTGTGCCGACCATATACTGCAACCGGGTTTTGCTGCATCTTCCAAATAGCTCATCATCCATTCGGCAACTTTCTTGTTCTCAAAGTAATTATAAATTTGTTTTTCTTCTTCAAATTTCTCAAAAGTATTCAAGCCCTCTTGATAATATCTCCATGCTCTTTTCCACGTTGCCCATCCCCAGCAACCATTTAGTTTTGAGAAATAATAACTTTCCTTAAACTGCTTTTTTCCAAATAGATAGTTATTACCACTGATTTGCATAATTCTTTGATCATATCTGTATTTCTCAAGCAACTCCTCACAAAACCAGAAGAACGATTCGGAAGGAATACAATCATCTTCCAGAATGATTCCCTCCTCGACACGACCGAAAAACCAGTCGATTGCGGATCCGATCGCCACCCTGCACCCCAGGTTTTCCTCGCGAAAGAGGGTCTCAACACGGCAATTCCAATCCACCTGATTGACAATGTCTCGAGCCCTCAAGCATTTTTCCGCATCATCAGGGTGATCATCTCTTGCGCCATCGGCGGCGACATATAATTCCAAAGGCCTGACTTTTCGGACCGTCTCAAATACTTCCTTCGTAAGATCAGGACGGTTGAAGATGAGTAATAAGACCGGAGTTGCCAATAAATCTTTTTTCAAAACAGACCTATTCTAAGCACGTGCGTATCTATTAATTTTTGATTAGAGGACACGACTCAGCTTGCTTGCCAGTAGTCTTGCATAATTAAAGGGATCATAGTGGTGATCCAGCGGATTTTTGTTCCTTAGTTTTACATGTACCAAACCATCGTCTCCCAAGCTTTCACTATCAAGGGGAATGAAGGTCATTCCGTTTTCTTTACAGTAGCTATCAATCGCTTGATTAAACTCTAAGGTCAGCGCCATTCGTTCACGCAGTGTCGCTTTAATTTCACGCCTTGAGATGGCAACGTCTCCCCAATCATTGCCGTCTTCTATAGTAGGCAACGGGGTACTGATGACAACGACATCTCCGTATTGCTTCGCCTTTGATAGCAACTGACCGTAGTTCATAATTGCCTGATTCAGCATTTCGGAAACAGCGGCATTGTATTTAACTGCGCGGTACCATATGACAAACCCTGTATCCACCTCGCCCAGTAGCACGATGATCCGCTTGTCGAACTTTCGACTACTCAAAGCCACATCAAATTCCTCGCCTGCTTGAGTTTTTGAATCCGGATTTTCCAATCCCGAAGCAGTAGCACCGCGCACCGCGCAAATCTCAAACGTTTTGGTCGGCAATCTTACCTTAAACCACCAATGATAGAATACCCATATATGAGAGTCTCCCAAGACGAGAATAGTCTCACCTTTGAAGATGCGAAATAGAAGACGGTAAACATATCGGGCAATTTTCCAGATTACTGATACCTTTTCACCATGGATATTTTCTTTTGTTACACTTCCGGATTCTGCCTGCGCCTGATTTCCATCAACGGTTTTCGACTTGCTCAGCTGCTGGGGGGCGGAATTCATCTTTTACTCTGGTAACCTTTATCTGAATCGGGCAGGATCAAAATGAATCCATGATCGTCTTTAAAGCCAGTTCGGCCTTTTCATCGCTTGTCTCAATGTATGAATGTTCTTCCGTCTGGATCTTTCTTGCATCGCTGGTGCGGATGCACTCCATGAAGGCTGCTTCCTCAGTTGCGTAAGCAAATATTCCCTTATCTATAAACTCTTTGTAAAAT
>JBEKXK010000096.1:0-13831 GCA_049512055.1 Syntrophales bacterium
CATTTTATCTCGTCTTTATGCTCATCCCACCACTTTAAATGTTCCCAATATGCAATCTCATAGACTTTTTGCTTGGATTCCTGGATAAAGTAGCGACCTGCGTATTCTAAGAAGAAAAGGTCTTTTTCACTTTTAATAATATCTATCAAAAACTGCATCTTTTCTTTTTTCGTTAAGTCTTTTCTCTCCCACACATATTTTATGACACTTGCCTTATAATTTCCCGCGTCATCGTAAACCTTACGAAGGTCTTCAATTGTAAATTTAGAATGGTCTACACCTTCCTTCCATGGAACATCAACAGGAGTTTTACCGAAGGCGGACTGATGGTCCTGCATAACTTTTCTAAATGCTTGACCTGCTCTTTCATAGAATGGGAATGATTTGTCTTCTGCCCACATCTTCAACTTCTCGAAAGCTATTCTGTCATTATTCTGAGCAGCATTTACTGCAGTTATAAAGTCTGTCTCCGATCTAAGATCCTTTATGCTTTCGGCGGTCTTAGCGACTTGCTGATTTACATCCTTTATTTTCTCCTCTGCAGCCTTCATCTTGGGGTCGATCTTTTTTTCCACCTGCTGCCCAATAAGTAAATCTGCTACTTTATCGATTCTCTCAGACGCTTTTGTGTTTACTAAGGTCTGTATATTGTCCTTATTGAATTCGTCCTCTATCCTTTGGTTTACTCTTTTGCCAACATTTGTCACGACCATTTCCAACTCTGATCTCAAGTGATTTTTCAAGAGTATAAACTCCTCCGATGTTTTTTGCTGGAAGTCGTTCATTTCTTGAGCAGCCCTCGTCTTAAGCCTGTCCATCTCTTGTCTCAGGTCTCTCTGCATGTCCTTTACGCTGTTATAGCTAACGTACCCAAGAGTACCTATACCGATTACCAGGATTAACGTAATCGCCCCCGCTAAAATTCGATAGATCTTATAAACCCTGTCAACTTCTTTATCCGAGCGGTCGATGATTCTTTGTAGAGTGTCTAACGGATTAACCTCTACATGCTTCTGACCTTGTTCTTCTCCCGCCTCCATCACTTTACCTCCTGTGAGATAACTTCATGTCGTCAATTCATCGCACCAGAGATCACTTATAACTTATCTAGCTTCCCGCAATTCTTATCTAATTTCAAGCGGAAAATTTGCGGCGTAATTATAAGCGTTCGGGATGAAATGTCGCATGGCTGGAAATACTGATAACGACTCGACTACAGAAAGTTAGTTACGGAGGTTGCTGTTTCGTTCACCTACTTATCTTCAACTTCCTATTCAGAATTAAAGTGAGGATGCACAACAACCAGCCTGAAGTCGGTTGTAATTCACGAAAGAAAACAAATCCTGTAAGGGAGGGATGAAACAGAGTGGCCTGATAAGGCAGGTGGGTTCACCATCCGGAAAATGGTTTTATCGCCGGTAGCAAGTCCAATCTCCTCGCAAAAACATCCCATGCTCATGTGAAATGCTTTTGCGGTGGGATTCGAACCCACACGAGGGAAAACCCTCCCCGACTTCGCAGGTCGGTGTGTCTACCAGTTCCACCACGCACCGATTATTAAAATATCAAATCGGATTGAAACGAAGATTTTGGTGTCTCCTGTCTCATACAGTAACTTGCTGATTGAGAGGCTCTATTATGACCTTTTGACTTTCTTGGGTGCCAACAAAATGTTAAAGGGACCTGTTACTTTGAAGTGGCTGTATTTTATTCTGATATTCTTTGATGCTTTGTCTAAGCTTCTTCTTGCGCTCTGGGTTTCCACTCTTACAGGAATCCAAAATAGCTATCATTCTGCTAGTCTGAGAGACAGTTGCCTTCGCTTTTTCTGGCGTAGCAATCTTCCTATCATCCAAGTGATAATCTGCTTTGAGTCTATCACTTCTAACATCGTCCAATTGTGAGCCGATCTTTGCAAGCTCTTCGTCCTTGCTATTGTGTAGACAAGTGATGACAGACTGATGACAGCGTATGCCCTTTTCTACAGGTATGCCGATGTCATTGAGGATTTCAGCACTGACGTGAAGAGCTGCGTAGTAGGCACGGCTAATTGATGATCTGAACTCGGCGGGTGTCTTGCTCAACGCCAGTTTAGCCGCTACCAGTTGGAAATCGCGTGGGTCCATTTCATTCAACGGGATAGTACGAGATTCTTACTCTGGAACATGCTGGCCAAGGGACTTTGGCTATCCATTCTCTCGTATACTCGTCATACATGTCTAGTATTTGATTAGTTTCACCTCTGACAAAGATATTGAGGACAACCCATATCTCATCGGTTTCTGTGTCTTCCATCAATTCCGCTGAAATTTCTTCATGAGAAGTAAAACATCGTCTTATCAGGTCAGCTGAAGTTTTGATATGCTCCATCAGCTTGTATTGATAGCTGAACCTGAGCACTTCGCCAGAAAGTTCAACCCCAATATCCATGCTATCATAGAGAC
Organism: Syntrophales bacterium; assembly: GCA_049512055.1. Lineage (GTDB taxonomy): Bacteria > Desulfobacterota > Syntrophia > Syntrophales > UBA2185 > Fen-1135. The sequence goes on from JBEKXK010000096.1 coordinate 2,445, forward strand.
TTCTTATTGCAATATCTCTCAATTCATCAATTTCATCTTTCTTGAGCGACGCCCATGATTCATAAGCTGGATGACCAACAAATGAATGCATAAATGCTCTTGCGGAATTGGTCGGTATCTTTGTCAAAACAAACGCTTTGAGGCTTCTTAAAACAGTGTCGTCTACATTCTTCTCTTTTGTAAAGTCAAACCACTCGACGATGCGGAAGGTGGCAGTGTTTGCTGATTCATGCAAAATCATGTCCGGGACTAGGCTTCGTGTAGATATGCGCGTCTTTGTCTCACCAATCTTTGCAATTGAGAAAGCGTCCAGCAGAGTAAGGGGATCGCTTAGTTTCCATTGAAGAAGGGTCTCGCTCGATTCCATCACATTGCCTCCTGAATAGCACATTCCGCGATTTCGCGTGTCAATGTTTTCGCCTTTATCCAATTCGGTAAGAAATCCTTGATAGCCGAAACCTTTTCATCATTCGGAAGATCAAGATGAAAATTGAATGAAAACTGTAGTCTAGGGCTTTGCTCATTCTCGATAGTCAAGATAACTGGTTTTATGTTTAAGCGTAAACGGCAGCCAATAACTTCCTTGCTCATGTAAGCGCCGAACTGCGCATCCTCAGCATCGAATTTTTTGTAGAGATTAGAACCGTCTCTGAAAAACAGCTTTCGGCTTATTCTGGTTTGCGGCTCAGACTCCAGATCTATGAACCACAGGAAGTTCATGCCAACTGCAACGAAAGGGGTCTCGGGCAACAGTTCAATTATTCTCCCAACCTTTGATACTATTATACGACACTCAGCGTCGGTATCATCAACATTAGGGATAAATTGCAACCTCTCTGGCACGACAATGAAATTGAATTCCTTAGTCCTGACGTCTGCTACAACAGGAGATAACACGCACTCAGGATTGAAATCCGGTTCTAAAAGTATTCCATTCTTTATGAGCCAGTGTTGTGTGATGATTGACGGATTGAATTGACGCGCCACAACCGAAACATTAGTCTGGGGCCTATCCAATTTCATCGTAATGACGCTTTCTAAGAATTTGATATGACCGAACTGTGCATGTTCACATTCTCAATAACATAAATCGGCAATGCCTGTAAACAACTTTAACGGATATGTCAAGTTCTTTTCAGTTATTGAACCCTTCTCGCTGCTGTGCCCCGGATGATCCCGGGTAGGCTCACCATCAGGAAAATGGTTCATTTTAATTTATTGTTAACACCTACACGTCCTCACTCGGAATTAATATTGAGTATCAATGATAACTATTTGAAAGATATAACGACGAACTCACCTGTGAGCAACGAAGCGGCAGCGACGGAGAGAGTCAGGCAGAGCGTCAGGTTTGATGCCAGGATGCCGCAGAAGTACATGCGGAGTAGATCAGTGATTTTTTACGAAGTGCCTCTTGAGAGGATGGTTTCCAAAACTCCACGATTCTCAGTTCTCTTCGCTTACGTGCACCAGAATACTGACTCAAATCGAGCATGTATGCCTCGTATATTTTCCCGGCACGACCACTTACGGTTACTCTTGACCTCACCAAATGGATCAGCTTGAGATCAACAAGCTCGTGGATTAAATCCACCTCGGGGCCGCTTTCTTCTTTGTCTAAGAGGAAACAGTTAGTATTTTTATATAAACAAAAGTCACGGAGTTTGTGAAATTCACTTTCCAAGTTGACCCCATCGTCTAGAGTATCTCTCTTGAATTCTTCCCTCTTTGAAGAATCATATTCACCTGCTGCCATATTCACATCCTCGACACCCACTTTCTCGCCTCTATGCCCTCCTCGTCTCTCACGTGCAACATTTACTGATCGCCTAAATATTGAGAGAAAGTCTCTTGCGACACCCCCGCTTGCCAGTACAAGCCTATCCTGTGCACCATCTGTAAGACACGATTTAAGAGGCGACACACCTGCCTCGGAGGCAAAGCTATTTAGGATTTTTGAAAGGAATTCCTTCGCAAGAGAATACTTCTCCAAAGTGAGATCAAGATCAACCTCGTCTGCGTCATCGCCGAGTTTCATTCCGATTGGAGGGTCTCCGTGTAAATACCAACGTGTTCTATGCCGGATCGTCCCAATCTTGAGCCACAGATTGTGATCTTTTGCAAGCCGGTGAAAATAGTCCATTACCCGCGGTTGATCTATACGCCGAATATGGTAGAGGTCGTCTAGAAATAGGTAAGCGTCACCATCTGACAACTCGCCAAGGCGAAGAAACAGACTCTGATATTCCATAATGTGCCGAAGTAAGAATTCGATCTTCTGTCTTTTGAATTTTTCTTCAATTTCCTCTTTGTGCTTTTGACTGACTTCGAATGCAGCATTGGCTTCAACGGATACGCCACCTCCGCCAATTTTGCTCTTTAGCCCAGCCGAATCTTTCTCATTGGCCTCTAATCCGGCCCGCACGGTCAGATCTGACTCGTCAGTTCTGTGAAGTTCTTGCGTGAGGGCGTCAATCTGCTTACCCAGTGCCGCAGATAGTTCAGAGGCCTCTCTGTGGTTGAAAGAGGGGCGCTTGGGGGCCGTCCCAAATAATTTATTCCAGAATGATGTACGCGTGGACGGATGGACAGCTGCTGAATCCATCCATTTCTTGAATCCTGTGAAGCTTGCAATAAGGACACTTAACAAGACGTCTGGGTAACTGTGACCCTTAAACGCCTCTAAATTGACGTGGGCAATGGGGCGTCGATCGATGGTCAAATCCGCCGCCGCTTTGTGCAAGAGGCTCGACTTCCCAGACCCGCGCCTGCCGAATACAATGTGATGCCTTTTACTCGTCGATCGTTGGAGGGTGCCAGGGGCTGGCTCAACGAAATGTTTCACCCCTTCTTTCGTGGACCGCGCTGCTTCTTCTACAAGGTTCAATAGCATACCCATTTCAGCCGAGTTTAACACTGACGACATCGCTTAGTCCCTCCTTGCCTCCCCAAAGGTGCTGGCTTTTTAAATGTTTTCGTCGAACAGTAATTATACCGGTCTATATAAAAGCTTTAGCCGATCGCTCTTGACTGAGTCTAACATAGACTCTTTTATCATAGATTACAACTCCTAAAAAAATACATCCGTATTGTTCCGCAAGATTCATTCGGCTTCTATCTGATCCATTTGTCCCTGCATCGTTACGCATGTGTATTTCTTAAACCAGGCGTCGATATTTTCCACATGCGCGAGCCATCGATTATCTTCGTAACGCGCCGGCATGCCGCGCTTGACATATTTTCTGAACATATATTCCGTGCACGTCTCGCCGCTGACGTCGGTAATGTGATCCATTATGGCTTGCTTTGACGTGAGAATTCTTTTGATCTGTCCGCTCATTATTTAATCTTCCAACTACCAGGGCCTTTATGCATCCAGTTTGACGTCATCGCCTTCGGTTTTTCAGTGCCTTCTTCCTTCCTCGCCTTCCTCTGCTGCAGGTGAGTCGCCAGCATCTTCAATGACGGCAACCATTCGCTGTCCGCGCAGGCGGCGGCTATTACCTCGCAATCAAGAAGATGATTGTCACGGCTCGTCTGCTTCCAGTATCTTTTGCCCTTGCGGTCCCGTGCAAGTTCCTCGGCGAGGAGCTGTTTCACGTAATCAACGCCGGTGTCGGCATGGAGATAGAAGCGCTGAGACTCGCCCTCTTTGCGTTCCATGCGCCAATGAATGAGCGCCTTATATTGCGACGTGTCGAGCAGGCGGAGCTCCAATCCGCCGGGAATGGGCTTATTAGAGCGGGGAAGGGCATCAATCCGGCTCAATTTGATCCGTTTGAACTGCATTCCGCGGGTATGTGTGGCGCCTTTCGTCCCAAAGACTCTGCCGGGCTGGGTCTTTCTCAGCCACTGGTAAATTTCCTCCGTGCGCGTCCATTCATTGCTTTCCGTATCGCCGCCGCCGGTGTCAATTCCCGCCCGCCAGATCCCCATGGTCTCTTCAGAATTCTGAATCTGGTAGTGTGTATTGAAGAGCAGTGCCTCCACGTCCGCAAAGGTCGTGAGATAGCCATATTGCACGAGATTGTTGTTCAACTCCGCGTCCCATGCGCGGACGACAAACCAGAATCCGTTTTTCTGCACATCGATCCCGCAGGTGAGAGCAACGGCCCAGGCGGGCACGATTCCCGCGGGGATATCCGTCTTATGCTCGAGAACGCCGCTTTCCTTTTTCGGGATGATCGTTTCTCTCCAGGCCTCGGCCTTGTGCTGGGTGACGAAGACCATGAGCTTTTTCGGATCATCCTGTCCCCTGAGAAATGCCGCGGCGACGGTGGATAACGAGACGAACGGCGAATACCAGGATGATAGATGGAAGGCAACGACCTCCGGACGCTCGACCTCGCGGTCCGGCAGCCAACCATAAAAGGCAGCGGGATTCGTCAGGCCGTCGCGCACGGCCTTATTTCTCATGTAATCATCCCAGTGCATGCCGCATGCGGCGCACTGATAATGCGCCAGCTTCATTCTTTTCATTTCCCGGGGATCCCGCTTATCCTTCGGCCATGTAATACTGTCGAATTCCATTTTTTGATATTCAGAGCATATGGGGCAACGAGCGCCGTAATGATAAATCAGATCGGCCTCGTCTTCGATGTCGGCAACTATCCCTGTCTCCAAAACCGGCGTGGACATCTCCAGTATTTTTGATGTATGCGGATAAGCCGTCGTCCGGATTTCACCCAGCGCCTTGGGGTCTGCTTCCTTACCGGAAAAATCAGGGTACTTGTCGCGTTCGTCCTCGATGACAACCGGCACCGACTCCGAACTGAGTTCCGCTGCCGACGTCGCCCAGACCATCATCAGATCAGCGCCGTTGATGCAATTAATGGACAGAGCTGTCACATCGTCTTTCCAATGACTGAGGATTGCTGCCAGGCGCGGCGATTGCCTGAACATCGGCCTGATGCGACGCTTGCTGATGCGCTTTGTAAGTTTTTCGTCCGGCATGATATACATAACCGACATGGCCTCATGCTCCATCGCATATCCCAGCCAATTGAATCCGACCTGCGTCTTCGACGTCTGCGGCGGCCAGCAAAGCAACACCTTCCGGATGTACGGGATATTGAAACAGTTCATGGGGCCGATGGAATAGGGCGTGACGTCATTACGCCATAACCCGGGCATGGGCCCATCAGTGATGATCCGATATCTCTCCGCCCATTCTGAGACCGTGATCTTCTCCTTTTTCTTGAAGACCCGGCGCTCGCCGGGCGTGAAGGTGAAGACCTCGAGCGGTGGGGCGGCTATAATTTGGGCGGCGGCGGTTATCATCCTTCCTCATCCTCTTCGTTTTGGTCATTTTCCTCGTCCGCCGATGTCATGGTCGGCAACGGGACGGTGAATTCTTTGTCGCCGGAATATCGATCCAGCCAGTCCGCCGTGCGGTCCAGAAGATATTCGATCAGGTCAGGCGCTCGCTCCGGATCGCCGGCAGTCTGGGTGATGATCTCGCCGGCCTGCGACCGAATAAAACTTTCGATATCATTTTTGAAGACCGCGGCGCGCCTGGTCAGTTCTCGCTCGAAGGTGTCCTTGTCCACATATTTGCCGGCGGCGATTTTCTCCCTGAGATCCCAGTGCCTGGCCTGAGCCTTTATCTTGTCTACTTCCGCACGCATTCTTTCTTCCTGCATGGATTCCAGAATGTCAGACTGCTTTTTTCCGGAGTCCGTTCTCTTGAGAAATGCCGCTGCATATTTTTCGATGTCAACGATGCGAAAGGCGCCGTTCTTCTGCGGCCTAATCTTACCTTCCTTCTGGTGCTTATAGGCGGCAGATTTCTTGATTTTCCATCCGTGGGTATCGAGATAAGTTACAACGGCCAGAAGGTTCGGAAGAGTCTCGCCGCCCTCATTGAAATGTTCTTCCCAGAGATCATCGATGAATGTGTCCAGGGCGGCTTCAGCGGACCGCCAGTCTTTCAGTTTTGCTGATGTCGATTCGTCCTTGTAGTCCCGGATGCAATTGATGACTGCATTATGCAGGACCTTGAGCTTGACCTGATCATCGGAAGCGGCGACCTCGAGGAGCCTTTTCAGCTTTTTCTGATCCATTTTCCTGTCCGGCAATGTCTCGCAGAGCATCCGCGCCCGTTCATCAATGGTCGCTTTATCCCATTTGAGGATCTTCGCCTTTCGTGCCTTCTTCACCATTTACATGATGTCCTTCATCTGGTAGAAGAACTCATGCGGATGGTAGCGCTTTGCGCCCTGTGTGTCCTCACAGGTTCTGCGGGAGTTACCGCTCCCCAAGAATACTGTCCGCTCCCTTTTTTAATTGCCGACGTCGCTCACCGGGAATCGCTGGCTGCCGCCGACAAAGTTTTCCCAACGTTTAATTTCCACATCGCAATACTTTGGATCCAACTCCATCAGATAACATGTTCGATTCATCTGTTCGGCCGCGATGAGGGTCGATCCGGATCCGCCGAATACGTCAAGAACAATGTCACCCTCCAGGCTGTTCTTTCTTATGGCCCGCTCTGCCAGTTTGACCGGCTTCTGAGTCGGGTGCAGATAATTCTGCGTCACGTCCCGCTTTTGATACCAGACGTCAAAGATCTCCTCGAAGTCGGGGATGCTCAGATGAAATACGTCGCGCAGATTTCTAATTTTCAAATTGGTATAATGTGTCTTCCTGTCTTTCCAACCAAACATACACGGCTCATAACATCTATGATAGTCTTGGCCGTAACTGAATACCGGCGAATTCTTCAACCAGATAATGACCTGGCTCATGTGCCATCCCGCGTCGAAAAAGGCGCGCTGATTCAGACCGGCATTCCTGTTTGCAAACCACCAATAAAGCGATACATCCTCCGTCGAAAAGTGGTAAAGGTTTTTCAGGACGTCGATATATAACCCAAGGCTTTCCGTCTCTGCCAGGTTGTCGTTCAACATCTTGCCGCCCGTGGATCCGAATTTATCAGAGTCGTAGGTCAACCCTCCGGGAGATTTATAATTGACGTTGTAGGGCGGATCCGTGAAGACAAGACGGGCCAGGGCGCCAGCCATCAATCTTTCGACGTCCTCTTTTATTCTTGAATCGCCGCACATGAGACGATGCCGGCCAAGTTTGAAGATGTCTCCATATACTGATTCCGGCTTCTCTATATTTTCGTATTCTTTGTCTGCGTCGAAATCGTCTTCGATGACTTCCCGATCCAGAAGGGCCTCTAGTTCCATGTCGTCAAACCCGGTCAGCGCCAAGTTGAACTCATTTTTCTGTAGGTCGAGGAGCTGCTCTTCCAGGCGTTCATCATCCCAGCACGTCCACTCGTTGCTCTTGTTATCGGAAATCGCGCGGGCAATCGCCATGCGTCGGTCTCCGCGGTAGATTATGCATGGAAAAGATTGCCTACCAAGTTGAAGGCCTGCGTCGAAACGGTGGTTACCGCAGAGAATCGTGTAACCGTTGTTCTCTTCATAGACCTGAAGCGGATTCTGAAATCCATGTTCCTTAATCAGAGCTTTGAGTTTTTCGAGGGCATTGCGATCCTTTTCTTTCCTTGGATTGTCAGCGAACTTCTTAAGATGATCGATGCCGATATAGACTATTTCAAGATTCTCGCTCATATTGTGCCGCAGCCTCCCATGCCTTGAATTTCGATTTCCACAATCTTACGGACTCGGCGCTGATGCCGACCTTCTTTGCGATCATCCGATCGCCCAGGCCTGCACCGATCAACATCATCATCAAATACAACTCACGCAGGCTCATGTGTGATCCGCTGAATATTGTATCGGTCAGTGCAGTGAAGAAAGCGCCGCACTCTTTACAGTTTAGACGTTCACATCCCCAAAAATGCTGCAATCTCTGCGAGTCAAGAATAATGGCTCCGCAACTGGGACAATAGGCGTTATCTCCATGAAGGTGCGAGAGAATCCAACTGATGCATTTATCCTCGTCCAAAAAATCCGCATTGAAAGACCCAAGACATTCGTCAGGCCATGCGACGCAGCTCACTTTTCTCGATTGAGATTTTGCGGCATTCTTAGTATCTTCCATTTTTCCATCCGGTTGTTTATTTCAAATGCAAAGACAAATCGAGGTGCTGACACCCCTGTCTTTCCGAGGCCGGGGAAGGACCCACTGCATCCCGGTCTTCTGGTCTGCTATCCAATTGCATCGGAACGTCGATCAAACCCTTAGTGATTAGATATTCAAGATCATCAGCCGCTTCAAAAAAGAGGACGGTCATATTGAATGCGATCTGCCATCGTTCCGTGCTCCGATCTGCCTGAGCGATGCCAGGATTGAAGAATAGATATGGTCTGCCATTCCTTTGATACAGATATATCCCTTGATCCTTGTGCCTCTTCAGGTACTCAGACAACCTGCCGACAGGGGCACTATCCTTCCAGGACTGCATTCCAGTTGTCTCAACCTTGGCTTCGTTGGTCCCTGTAGTCTTCAATGGATTGTATTTATCCATCAATTTTTCTAGACTCATGTCATCCTCCAATCTGGCACAGCTGGAACAGGCTGGCACGGGCGGTTGGCACAGGTGAAACGTCAATCATTTTGCCTCCGTCACAGGTGGAACAAGCACTTTTTAATATAATCAATATATTTCTAAAGGAAGAAGTCGAATTGCACGCGCGCGCGCGCGCATATGCAATAGGTTGATTTTCGCCTGTTCCACCTGTGCCAGCGATAGAATCGTCAACAAAATCAGGTGAAAAGTGGCACAGGTGAACGCCCTCTTGCCTGTGCCGCACCTGTTCCACCTGTGCCAAATCGACCGGTATTTTCATTTTTGGCGCGCATAAACTTCCCAAAGGGGAAGGGGGAAGGGCACGCGAAAAAAAAGATATGCTATTTATTCGCATCAGGCTTGACCTTAATTCCCTCAATAACGCGCTTACGAACGCCTTCCTTGCGCGGTTGATATTGTCGCAGGTTGCTGACTGCCACATAGAGTTCACGGAAAAAGTTTTCTCTGTTCAGTGCCGTATAACCATTCTTGCCGCAGTAGCTTTTATAGTCATCATAGAGATCGGCCTTTGTGACCTCATAATCATCGCCGATCTCGCATTGATCATCGACATAGCAGAGCACCGGGTTATTGATGCGCCGGTAATCCATCATCATCAACCTGGTCTCTTCCGCCTGTGTGAATTTCTTATTCTGAGACAACCTGGCCAGGCCGACGACCGCCCAGGAGAAGATCTCTGACAGTTCGCCTTTCAAGACTTCAAACAGCTCTGAATCTTTGTCCGGATCGTCATCGAGGAATTGTCGCTTGAAACGCACCGGCAGGACGCGCCGAAAAAAGCCGTCCGAGTTATCGAGCACCCGGGGAAGGCGATTCGCCGCAAATGCCAGCTTGCAGTATGGCGAAAAAGTAAAGGTGTTTTTATGCTTGAATGCAGCGTTGATTGGGTCTCCGGACGTGATCGCCTTGAAATAGGGGCTCTCAATCGCCTTAGCGCCGACCTCCGTACTGATATTGAGCAACTTGTTATACAACGACGATCGCTGGAACTGATCTTCCAGGTCCTGAAAGGAGACGGCCGCGCAATTTTCATCGCCGACGAGTTCCTTCATGACCTTCAAAAACGTGCTTTTTCCGTCTGAGCCGGGCCCTACTAAAAGTAAGCACTTCTCAAATTTCGTATGCCGGACCAAAACGTAACCAAGGTATTCCTGCAGCTGCGCAATAGCCGCCGGCGTTTGAACCGTCTGCTCGAGATAAAGCAACCACCGCTTACAACTGGCATCTGATTCCGGCTCAAAAGAGACCGGCAGTGAATATGTGCAGTAGAACTCCCGATCGTGCGGCTTCACTTCATATGTCACGAGATTGAACATCCCGTTTTTCAGGCATATCCAATCGGCCTGATCATTGACTTTCCGGCCATGCGGTATAGTGCAGAGCATCTTAACTTGATATGTGGCATCCTCGGCCCGGCTTTTCTGCGACTCATTATGTAGATATTTCAGGCAAAGGTTGCGAACGTGATCCTCGTCGAAATATTCCCAGTATTGGTCATTCCAGCGATACATCAAGCCCGTCTCCGGATCTGACAACAACGCCAGGTCGCCCAGGATCTTGTTTGCCAACAGACGCGGTTTGAATGACATGCGGTCCTTATGGACGCCCCTGGCGAAAAATATTTCGGGGCCTGCGGGGGCGGCGTCATCGAGAGAAACGGCCGCTGCCGGAGCTTGCGCGAATATTTTTGCCGTTTCGATCAGAGCGCGGAAATCATCGGAAGTCTTTTTGTGACGTACAAAGAAGTCTGTCAGGTCCTGCCCATGGCGCGCGGGGTACACCCCAGGTTCATCGATCCCCATGAAGGACGGCCAATGTATCATCCGGATCGACTTTGCCGTGCCCATGAGCGCCTGTGCTGCGAAAGTCGCATATTTCTGGCCAGGCTGGTCAGCGTCATATGCAATAATGACATCCCGCTCCTTTAATGCCTCCAGGTGTTCAGTCGGCCAGTTTTTCAGTTTTGACGTCTGTGTGCCGGCGTTGAAGCCATGAGAAAGGGCACAGATCGTGTCTGTTTCGCCTTCACATAGAATAGCCAACTCATCCGAATAAAATACTGTCGGAAACAGACGCGACGATCCCGTCGACCGCGCGAACGAGATCATTTTGTATTCTTTTGCACCTTCATGATAAAGGCGGATATTAACCAGGTTACCCTGCGAGTCCCGGATCGGAATGGCGATTTTTTCCGGAGTCTTGATCTTGACCAGATATCCCTTTTTCGTCAGGCGATATGTTTCAAGACGAAGATCGAGGATCTCGATCACCCTCCTGGACCATCCGCGAGTCTTCTCGAGACGAGCGATCCATTCATCAGGCAAGGCGGGAAACATCTCCCATGCCTTGTGCATCATCTCCATCGTCTTCTCATGAGTGAGAGGCTCCGCCTCGCCCCCTCCCTCGCCCTTCGCCGCCGCGCGCTCCCGTTTTTGATCCCCCCCAAGCGGAAGGCCAAATTTCTCGCAGAATGCCTTGAATCCTTCCTTCTGCCCGAGGCCGTTGACTTCGCTCCATAGCTTTAGGAGATCGCCGCCGACGCCACATGAAAAGCAGTTGTATTGGTCCTTCTGGAAGTTATACGAAAATGATGGGTTTGATTCCTGATGGATCGGGCAGAGGCCATGCAGTTCGCCTCTCTGGTCGTCAGTCGCGGCCGTTCTCGACGTGACCTTAAAGAGAGATTCAGCGATGTCTATTCGCCTGGCGTCTGAAAGATATTTTTTTGCTATGCCCATTTATGTAAGCTGTAACCTCTGTAGATTATGTTTCTCCCGGACTTCAATGCCGTACTCTTTCAGTTTTGTAACCAGGGCATTAATCTTGTCAATGGTGGGCTCCGGCAGATTGTGATTTTTACTATCGGCTCCGAGATTAAGAA
>JBEKXK010000097.1:0-13507 GCA_049512055.1 Syntrophales bacterium
TATGAACCATCCAATAAACTGGCCCGGGAGATTGAAGGCAAATCGGGCGTATCTGTTCTTTCAGTGGGTGACTGCGACAAAGTTGCCAGGATAGCCGAAGCTGTTGAGGGTGGCTTCAGAACTGGGTTGCAAGTCTAGTTACGACGTCCCAGGAGGTACCTGTCAGGCATTGATCAGATATTAGAGGATTAGAAAGCCCTGGAGTTGGAGCCAACCTCCGGGATGAGTTTGGCAACTAATTTTAGAGGCAGAATAAAATGAAAAAGGGAGTACCACTAATGGAAGCAGAGGATACGAAAAAGTCGTTGGACAAGCGGATGACTCTCAAGGAGGCGATATCCAAATTTGTATTTGACGGATGCTCTGTTGCCTTCGGCGGCATGGCAGGCGCGCAGAGTATTGCCCCCACCTATGAGATCATAAGGCAGGGACAGAAGAATTTAACCCTGATAGGAGACAGCCCCGCGGACGTTGCCGATTTTCTTCTCGGCACCGGTCAGATAAAGAGAATGGAGATCGCGTGGCTGGGGTATGCGATAGCGGGACAAAGCCCGAGTTACAGGCGGGCTGTGGAAGAGGGTCTCCCGCATAAAATCGAGCTTCGCGAATTTTCAAACTATACGATGGGCCTCAGATTCTTAGCAGGCGCCATGGGGATTCCCTTCATGGTGTCAAGGTCTCTTACGGGAACTTCCCTTGAAAAATACAACGATATGATCAAAGTGATCGAAGACCCATACGAGGGCAAGAAAGTGGCGCTTGTGCCTGCTGCACGGCCCGACGTGGGAATCGTTCATGCCAATAGGGCGGACATGTTGGGGAATACTCAGTTCCTCGGTTTTTCAGCCAATGGCGAAAACATTGCAAGGGCGGCGAAAAGGACAATAATAACCTGTGAAAAAATAGTCCCAACAGATGCAATCAAGAAAGCCCCCTCTCTTACGATTGTGCCCCAGTATGTAGTGGACGCCGTCGTTGAAGTACCATTCTGCAGCCATCCATGGAACATGCCCTTTGAATATGCGTACGATTTGCCGTTTAACATGAAGATGGTGGGCGAGATAGATACGATAGACGGTTTCAAGGGATGGATGGACAAGTGGGCATTCGGTTGTCAGGATCATGACGAGTATTGTGAGAAGGTAGGTTGGGCCCGTTTGAAGAAACTAGCGCAGATTGAACGTAAATTCTGCAAGAGCAAGTTGTGAGCGCAGATCCAACAGATGAATATAACCTAACAGGAAGGGAACAACTTATGAGTACAGAAGAGAAAAAGTATGCTGAAGACTATACGCTTCAGGAATTGCTGGTTGCTGCAGCCGCAAGGGAGATCAAGGACAGAGAGGTTGTTTTTGTTGGCGTCGGTATACCTTGCCTGGGAGCGCTTGTCGCTAAGTTGACCCATGCGCCGAATGTCATCCTGGCAGTTGAGTCGGGATGTATCGGCCCGACACCTTACCGTCTTATGCTCGGAATAGGAGACAACGCATGCCTGGAAAACGCCATCTGTGTAACCTCCCTATGGAGGGCATTCTCCGACCAGCAGCGCGGATATTTCGACATAGGCATGCTGGGGGGCGCCCAGGTCGATAAATACGGAAATTTGAACAGTACCGCGATATTCGGTGACGGCAGCTACGAGAATCCCAAGACACGGCTTCCCGGAAGCGGCGGCGCCAATGATATCGCGATTTCAGCGAAGAGGACGCTGATCATGATGAACCAGCAGAAGCGCCGGTTCTTGGAGAAAGTGGATTATATCACGTCGCCGGGCTACCTGGACGGTCCCGGTTGTAGAGAGAAAAACGGGTATCCGGGAGGAGGTCCTGCGGTCATCATCTCGAACATGGCGATCTTTAGATTCGATGAAATAACCAAAGAGGCATACCTTGACTCTGTGCATCCGGGTGTAAACGCCGAGGATGTGAAAAAACAGGTGTCATGGGACTTGAAGGTGTCTTTCGATTTGAAAACAACCCCACCACCGACGAAAGATGAGACTGATATAATCCGGACACTGGACTCTCAAAAGATTTACACCGGGGGTGGATTAAGAACTATCACATTCGAAAGCTATATCAAGATGCTGAATTCTTCGCACGCAAAGATTAAAGCGATGTTCGAGTGATATTGCCGTTGTGCTGACGCGCAGGGAAGCGACTGCGGTGATGAAGAAGCAAGGGAGGCAGTATGATGGGCAACTTCATTGAAAAAGTTTTTTTTGGAAGGGGGGACGGTCGTTAGTATCGGAGGGCACAGGGAGACAGGCGGGGCGCAGAAGCGGTGCTGTAAATGTTAATCAGAACTGTACCTGATCCTGGTACATATCATCATGTTAAGCTGATAGTGAAAAAATAAAGGGGGTACAAACAATATGAATGACGGTGTAAAAAAGGCATGGGGATATCGGCATGTGATATTGATTATCATCTGGTTTGCTTACCTTATTAATGTTTTTGATCGCATTTCTGTATTGACATTTCTACCTTTTATCCAGAAGGATCTCATGTTGACGGCCGTTCAACTCGGATGGCTGGGTTCCATATTTTTCTTTGGATACTCTCTAGCCCAGTTCCTCGCAGGGTACCTAGCAGACAGGATCGGCCCGAAGAGGACGACGAGCATTGCCATCTGGGTCTTCACGATCGTCACGGGAATAACTGGAGTTGTCCAGAATTTCTGGCAATTCATTTGCCTCCGTCTCAGCCTTGCCGTCGGCGAAGGACAGCAGTTTGCACCCTCCATGCGGATGATAGCAAACTGGTTCCCGCGGCATGAAAAGGGAAGGGCGAGCGGATTCTTCTCCACCACATTTGCCGTGGCCCCTGCCATAGTCCCTATTCTTGTTACCCAAGTGGCGGCAGCCTTCTTTGACGGCGCCTGGCGACCCGTATTCTTCATGCTCGCAGTTCCGGGTTTTCTGTGCATTTGGTTGATGAGGAAGTATGTGTCTGACTCTCCAAAAACCATGTTTGAGAAGGGGAAAGTGACAAAGGAAGAGCACGACCTGATCACAGCCTCCGCTGGCGTTGAAGCGAGTGAACATGGGAAGTCCTATAGCAGTAAAATATATGCGATGGATATTCAATTCTATCTTTACACAGCAAGCTACACGCTCATGTTAATGATCTACTGGGGGATGACTACGTGGATCAGCACCTTCCTCGTCAAGCAGCACGGCATGAATCTGAAGACAATGGGATTCTATGCATCCCTGCCATACGTAGTGGCCTTCTTTTCGATGTACATAGGCGGGTGGATGGCGGACAAGTGGTTCCCCCGCAAACCCAGGGTTGTCGCGATCATAGCTTTCCTCGGTTGCATCCCCATCCTTTATTTCATCGGGCACGTTGCCACGGGCGATACGAATATGCTTCTGCTTGGGTTGGCCCTGGGCGGTTTCTTTATCAACCTGCCCTGGGGTCTGATGTTTTCCTTCCCGGGCCTGCGCTATCCCAAGGAAGTTGTCGGCCGGGCGGTTGGCGTATCGAACGGCGTGGGACAATTCGGCGCCTTCTTATCCCCCATGATTGCCGGATACCTGGTTGTCACACTTCCCGATAAGTCATACGATTTCGGTAATGTGTTCCTGTTTTGGTCAATGCTTGCCGTCGTAGGGACGATTGCCGTCTCGTTTCTTAGAGAGAAAGCAATTGTCAATATCAGCAGTTTTGAGTCGCAGAAGGGCGGCGCTATGGAAAAGAAATAACATCCGGTGAAGCCCGGAGGATGAAACATGATCCCGGGGTTCATTGGCGAACAGGAAGAAGGATTTGCGGTTCAGTGCAATATGGCGCGAAATAAGAGACTGCGGATCCTTTTTCCTTCTTTGAGAAAGTCTATGAGGGCTGGTGAAGCGTCGTATCCGGAACCAGGGGTTTTTCCCGGATATGCAAATTAAGCTGTTGCAATATGAGATGAAAGGCAGCAGAAACCCGCACAGGGCAATCACGAAATAAATCTGATAAAATTCTTGACACGGCAGATAAATTATGCAAGAGTTCGACCGCACGGCCGGTAACCGGCCGGACGGTCGAATAAATCAACAAAATCTCCCCAGCGCCATATTTCCGGAAAGGGCTTTTGCACTATGTTCGGAAAAGGCTTTCACAAAAAAAAAGAATACATCGCAAAGATAGCAATCGAGGTATTCTTCGCCAAAGGCTATAAGGCATCATCTCTGCAGGATATCTCGGCCAAAGGAAAAATCAGCAAAGCCGGAATCTATCACTACTACAAATCCAAGGGAGACATATTGTCCTATATACTGGTGGGATTTGCACAAGTCATTATTGATGCCTTAACGCAATGTCTCAGAACGGCTGAAGAGGAAAAATTGAATCCGAAGGAATCGTTCGAGGCGCTCTGTAAATTATATGCAAGATACCTATTGAGAGATCGAAAACTGAGTTTACTGGTTCTTCGAGACCGTCATCAACTCCCGGAAAAGGAGAAGAAAAAACTCATAGCACAGGAAAGAGCAATTTTTCAGCTATTGAGGAGTAAAATGCGTGAAATCCCGAATATCAATCCCGGAATAGACATCAATTTGATGTCATTTCAGATCATATCCATGACTCATTGGATGGGCTATTGGTTTGATTCGAAGGGTTCTCTTTCCGAGAATGAGGCTATTGATCAGATGATAGATATAATATTCAATGGAATACTTGATTAAAAGAACGGAGAAAGGGTTTAACAATGCCAGAGCTTATAATTGAGAATATTAGTTTGAGTTTTGGTGATTTGAAAGCAATTGACGATGTAGGCTTTCGTGTTGAAAGAAATGAAATCCTATCGATTATAGGACCGAACGGAGCGGGCAAAACATCCCTCTTGAATTGCATCAACGGGTATTACAGACCGCAGCAGGGTGCTATTTCTTTTGACGGCAAGGCACTGAGAAATGTGCCGATCTACAAGAGAACACAAATGGGAATAGCTCGAACGTTCCAGAACGTTGAATTGTTCAACGGCTTGACCGCGTTGGACAATATCTTAGCAGCCCGTCATCTTCATTTTGATACCGGTGTAATGCTTACAGCGCTTTACTACGGCAAGGCCCTCCGTGAAGAAGTCCGTCATAGAGAAGTCGTGGAAGAGATAATCGATTTCCTCGAGATCAAACCGGTCAGGAAAAAAATTGTCGGCTCCCTGCCTTATGGAATGAGGAAAAGAATAGAGCTGGGGCGGGCTCTCGCCATAGAGCCGAAGCTCCTGTTGCTCGACGAGCCCATGTCGGGAATGAACATTGAGGAAAAGGAAGACATGGCCCGTTTCGTCGTGGATATTTTCGAAGAGAAGAAGATCCCGATCATCCTGATATCACACGACATGGGAGTCGTGATGGATATTTCTGATCGAGTCATCGTCCTGGATTTTGGCAAGAAGATTGACGAAGGAGTACCGGAAGAGATCATGCACAGTGAAAAAGTTATCAATGCTTATTTGGGAAAGTAAATATTTTGAGGGGGACTAAGGAAGCATGAAGGATTACGACACCTTTCCTAAACTTCTTGTAAGCCAGTATGAAGAAATGCCCGGCAGCGTGGCTATGCGGAAAAAGGATTTTGGGATATGGAAAGAATATACTTGGCGGGATGCCTACGAAAATGTGCGCTATCTGTCATTAGGCTTTCTTGCCCTGGGACTCCAGCGTGGCGATAAGGTCGCCATCATAGGAGAAAATGAGCCCGAGTGGTTTTGGGCAGAATTCGCGGCGCAGGCTGTCGGGGGAATACTAGTCGGAATCTACACCGATATGGTGCCCTCCCAGGTTGAATTCATGTTCAGTCATTCGGAATCCATCATCGCAGTTGCGAATGATCAAGAGCAGGTTGATAAGTTTCTGGAGATCAGAGATACAATTCCACATCTGAAAAAAATCATCTATTGGGACCCGAAAGGTTTAAGAAATTATCATGATGTCCTTCTAATGTCCTATCCCGAAGCCATTGAACTGGGAAAATCTTACGAAAAGAGCCATCCTGAAGCCTTTGAGAAAAATCTCAGCCTGGGTTCAGCCGAAGATACGGCAGCGCTGTATTACACCTCGGGCACCTCCGGTGAGCCGAAAGCGGGGATGGTGACCCACCGATCCCTCATAAATTCGGGGAAGTCCTTTCTCGAATACAACCCATTGACTGTTACAGACAACCTTTTTTCATATCTGCCTGCGGCATGGATTGGAGAAGGCATGATCGCCACAGCGGCCCATATTGTGGGAGGGGTCATCCTTAATTTTGCAGAGGAACCCGAGACAGTCCGGGAGGATATGAGAGAGATCGGTCCCACTTTTGTGCTCTACGGACCAAGGCAGTGGGAAGATATGGCAAGAACCATACAGGTCAGAATAAGTGAGGCAGCCTACCTCAACAGATTGCTTTATAAACTGTGTCTCAAGGTAGGTTACAAGAGGGTCGATCTGATGGAGAGGGAACTCGAGGGTGATCTTCTTTGGAGACTTCTCATCAAGATTGCCGATCTGCTGATCTTTTATCCCTTAAGGGAAAATTTCGGTCTCAGAAACTGTAAGATTGCCGCAACCGGCAGCGCAGCAATGAGCGTTGACACCTTCCGCTTTTGGAGTGCTCTGGGCGTGCGCCTGAAGCAGATATACGGGAGTACGGAAGCAGGTTTTGTTGCGGGACATCGCTCTGAGGAAATATTTTTTGAAACATTGGGTAATATCTCACCCTCTGCTGAGGTCAAGATATCTGAAGAGCAGGAAATCCTGGTCAGGGGTCCTCAGATATTTTCCGGGTACTTCAGAAATGACAAAATGACCGAGGAGACTCTTGTCGACGGATGGGTTCACACGGGAGATTCCGGCTTTATTGATAAGAAGGGTCATCTGGTTTTTCTGGACCGCTTAAGCGACATGAGCACCCTTACCAACGGCACAAGGTATGCTCCCCAGTACATCGAAGGTCGACTGCGGTTCAGTCCCTACATCAAAGATGCGATGTCTCTAGGCGAGAAAAGGGATTTCATCGCCATCATAATCATCATCGATTTTGAAAATGTCGGCAAGTGGGCGGAGGAGCATCACATCAATTATACGACCTTCGCCGACCTCTCGCAGAAGAGGGAAGTCGCCGGTCTCATCGCGAAGGATATTCGACGGGTGAACGAAGGATTTTCCAACGAGACCAGGGTGAAAAAATTTGTACTCCTGCACAAGGAATTTGATCCTGACGAGGAGGAGTTGACGCGTACGAGAAAAATCAGAAGGGGATTCATGGAGGACCGCTACAAGGAACTGGTGGAAGCAATATACGGCGTGGAGGCCGGGATCGATGTTGAAACGCAGGTTAAATATCAGGACGGCAGGCAGGCGATCATGAAAACTCATATATTGATCTGGACGCCCGAGGAGGAAAAGGCATGATTACTTTCATTCAACTTCTTGTTACCGGTATTTCCGTCGGCTTCATCTATGGCTTGATCGCTGTAGGTTTTGTTCTCATCTATAAATCATCTCAGATATTTAATTTTGCTCAGGGTGAGATGGTCATGTTCGGGGCATTTCTCATGTGGTATTTTCTGGCGCCGCTGGAAATGAATCCGCTGCTGGCAGTCATTGTGGTCATGGTTATCGTCGGCCTGGCCGGCTATGGGCTGGAGCGCTTTCCTCTTCGCCCCATGATCGGCCAGCCTATCCTGGCCACGATCATGATCACAATGGGAATCGGCGTTTTCTTAAGGGGCCTAGCGCTGCTCTTGTGGTCGACCAATATCGGCATCAAATACCCGGCTATTATTACCGAAGAAACAATCAGTATTTTCGACGTTCCTATCTCGAATGTCACCATAGGAATGTTCTTCTTTGGTTTAATCCTAGTGGTTATCCTGAGCTTATTTTTCAACTATTCAAGAACCGGTCTCCACATGAGGGCCGCGGCAGAGAGCCATCAACTCGCGCAGAGCATGGGTATCAGGGTAACGAGGGCTATCGCTCAATCATGGGCGATTGCAGCCATTGTTGCGACTATCGGCGGGTTTCTCCTGGGATATGTCAGGGGGATTGATTTCGGACTGACAGAAATCGGCCTGATTGCCATTGCCGCTGCACTGGTCGGAGGCCTAGAGTCATTTAAAGGGGCAATATTTGGGGGCGTGATCATGGGTGTCGCACAGACATTCACGGGCGGCTATGTTGGTTACGGACTGAAAGAAGTGATTCCCTTCATCATTATGGTAATCGTCCTTATTTTCAAACCATACGGTCTCTTCGGGCTGGTTAAAATAGAGAGGGTTTAAAGTCATGAGAAGAATCTCCGGCATATTTGACACATCCTATATCCAGGATATGACGATCTTTCGCACCAGATATTATACCGTGGGAATAGTCATGTTGATCCTGTTCTTCCTGATACTGCCTGCGTACGGCAGTGAATTCTGGCTCACTTTTATAAGTTCAACGGCCGTAACTGTAATTGCCCTCCAGGGGCTGAACATACTTACCGGATACTGCGGACAGATATCGATCGGGCACACGGCATTCATGGCAGTGGGTGCGTACACATCGACTATTCTCGCGGCTCAGTTCGATCTGCCATTTTGGCTCTGCTTGCCTTGCGGCGGCCTCGGGGCAGGCATCACAGGGATACTGTTCGGCCTGCCGTCACTGCGGGTCAAGGGATACTACCTTGCGCTGACCACTATCGCCGCACAGTATCTCATCATCTACATGATCAAGACACCCTTTCCGGAAGTCACCGGCGGAGCGATTGCCCTAAATGTCCCGGAGGCAAAGTTTGGTAGTTTTGTACTGAGTACGGAGACGCACTTTTACTATTTCATAATGATGATGCTCATCCTTATGACATTCTTTTCCAAGAGTCTCATGCGGAGCCATTTCGGCCGCGCCTTCGTCGCTATTCGGGACAACGATATTGCGTCGGAAGCCATGGGCATCAGCCTGTACAAATATAAATTGCTGGCATTTTTTATAGGCTGCTTTTATGCCGGCATCGCCGGTTCCGTATGGGCTTTCTACGTGCACGTTATTTCTCCCGACGATTTCACGCTCACGAGTTCAATCTGGCAGATAGGGATGTTGATTATCGGCGGACTAGGGAGCACCATGGGCCCTTTTTTCGGAGCCGTCTTTATCGGAGCCCTTCGCGAAACTTGTGTCATCTGCGGCCCATGGATATCATCGATTGTTCCTGAACTCGGCGCCCAGGTGTCAGCGGCACTGGTAGAAATGACGTTCGGTGTCACCATTATACTATTCCTGGTATTTGAACCACGCGGTATAAGTCACAGATGGGAGATATTGAAGGAGTCTTATCGTCTGTGGCCTTTCTCATACTGACGTAAAAAAATGAAAGGAGGCATCTTATGAAGGCAAAGAAATTAGCAGGTGTTGTTGCATTATCACTTCTGGCAATGGTCTTTTGCTCCGGCAACGTGCTGGCTGCAGGAAAGGGGCCAATACACTTTGTAATGCTTACTGATCTAACAGGACCCGCGCATGCGCAGGTTGCTCCGAACGGATGGGCCGCCGAAGACTACCTCAAATGGCTTAATAAGAACGGAGGGATAAACGGCCATCCGGTCACCGTAGAAATCATCGATACGAAGTACCAGCTGCCTCTCGCGAGAACCGCATACGCAAGAAACAAGGGGAGAAAAGCAATGACGATGTCGTTTGACTGTTTTTCCGGCGGCATCGAGGCGATGAAGGGACAGTTTGCGATAGACAAGATTCCAGTGGCGATGAATACCGGGCATGCACCGGCACTTTATCCGACTTCGTGGGTCTTTGCCACACTGCCGCCTTATGACGACACACTATGCACTTACGCGAACTGGATCAAGGCAAATTGGAAAGAAAAGCGCAAGCCGCGCTTGGCGTTGCTCTTGGGCGATTACGCGTCGGGACGGTCGCCGGAGCTTGCCAGATGGTACTGTGAAAAGATCGGTATTGAAATCGTCTCTGTCGAATATGTTCCGGTACTACCGACAGATACGAGCGATCTGTTGGTTCGCATGAGGGACAGGAAACCGGACTTCGTTTTCGATACACTAATGCCGGATCAGGTGAAGGTGGTCTTGAAAGACCGGCACAAGCTTGGAATAAAGATCCCTCAGCTCAATTTCGTGTTTAACTCCGATTTGATCAAGGCAACGGTACCCCTTGAGGCCTATGCCGGCTACATGGGGTTTCAGTGCTCCGCTTCCTGGTGGGAAACTGACAATCCGGGCGTGAAATTCGCGTATAAGTTATACAAACACCGCGGTCCTGTTCCCAACTATATGTACGTCTGGGGTTTAAGTGGAGTCATGGTCTGGGTTGAAGCTGTAAAGAATGCCCTCAACAATGTGGGATATGACAGGCTTGATGGTGTGGCAATACGCGATGGGTATTTGCAGATCAAGAATTATACAGCCATGGGACTGTTAAAAGAAGTTACTTACTATCCGGACGATTTGCGTGGATCGAAATGGTTGAAGATATGTAAATTCAACAACGATGGAAGTATATCAAATGTGACAGGCTGGATGGAGGCCCCGCATAATCTGAAACTTAAGGCTAAAGAGGGCAAATAGTTGAGGTAGATATTCGGAGAGATAATGGGCGAAGCCTGATCTCGCGATATGGAGATTAACAGGACGCCTTTGTAAAAATACAATGAATAGGGGGAAAGCATGGAAAAGATCAGTTTTACATCCGTGAAGACAGGGACAACTCTGGCTCCTGTAGTTCACAAAGTCAATCAGGAAACCTTCTGGAAGAATTCTGTTGCTTCTTTTGATTACAATCCGGTTCACAATGATCCGGTGTGGGTAAAGACAGCAATGCCTTTCAAGATTCCCAAGACGGTTGGCCATGGAATGATGACGATGTCGTTTATGACATCGGTGGTCACCAATTGGGCCGTTCCCGCCATGCTGCGGGTTTCAAAGATCACGGCAAAATTTACAAAACCGGTTGAACAGGAGTGGACGATAACATGTACGGGCGTGATCACGGAAAAGCATTACATATCAAAAGGAAAGAATTTTGTTGTGGTTGATCTGAAGGCGGAAAATCAGAAGAAAGAGCTTGTGGCATTATGCCAGGTAGAAGTTGTGTTTCCGGATTGATCAAATATGATTGAGATACATCATACATTTCATAAGTGAGGAGAAATAGATATGGCTCAAAAAACTTTACCAGCGTATCATAACAAGTTGGCAAAATACTTTACCACGGAGAAGCATCATCAGTTCGATACGGACTTTTATATCGATGCGGAGAGTTACGAGGTGTGGGACGAGGTTGATTTTGCTAATCTGAAGGAAGCGGATGGAGAAAACACGTTTACGATCAAGGCTGAGGATTTGAAATTTTATGCGGAGGGTTGTTTGGATGACAATCCCTATATGACGGATGAGGAATTTGCGAAGAAAACGCCCTACGGCGGGCTGGTGCCGCATCCCATATTCGTGACTACTCTTGGATTCTGGTGCATAGGAGTGAAGGGGAGAGGCAACTGGATACGGACTCCAGGGGCGCGGAATCCCGGACAGCAAATCGAGATATATGAAAATTTCAAAGTGGGAGAGACCATTCACATAAAGCTTCGGCCGTATGACCGTTATGAGAAGAGGGGGAAGTATTATCTGAAATATGCAATTGACTACTACAATGAGAAGAATGTTTTGAAGGCTACATGGATTCTGGCGTTGATTTTGCCCCGGACCAGAGATGAAATCAGAAAGTTCCTGAAAGGCATCAGAGCGCTTAACGATTGAGATGTATAAAAAAAATAGGGGGAGGCTTCTTATGAAGGCAAAGAAATTGGCAGGTGTCATTGCATTATCGCTTCTAGCATTGGTCTTTTGCTCCGGCAACGTGCTGGCTGCTGAAAAGGGGCCGATACACTTTGTAATGCTTACGGACCTAACAGGGCCCGTTCACTCGCAGGTTGCACCTGAAGGATGGGCTGCTGAGGATTACATCAATTGGCTGAACAAGAATGGAGGAATAAACGGCCATCCGGTCACAATAGAAGTCATTGATACAAAATATCAACTGCCGCTAATTAGAACCGCTTATGCGAGAAACAAGGACAGGAAGTACACGACCATATCGTTTGATGCATTGTCTGGCGGCATCGAAGCATTGAAATTGCAGTTCATAAAGGACAAAATCCCCGTGTCAATGTATACCGGTCATGGGCCTGCACTCTATCCGCCGGGATGGGTAATGGCCTGTATGCCCCCTTACGATGACACGCTGGCAACTTATGCAAACTGGATCAAGGCAAATTGGAAAGAAAAGCGTAAGCCGCGCTTGGCATTGCTCCTAGGGGATTATGCTTCGGGGCGGTCGCCTGAGCAGGCCAAATGGTACTGTGAGAAAATAGGCATTGATATTGTTTCTGTCGAATATGTTCCAATGCTGCCGACGGACACGAGCGATCTGTTGGTTCGCATGAGGGATAAGAAGCCTGACTTCGTTTACGATACGATGATGCCTGATCAGATAAAGGTAGTTTTGAGAGACCGCTACAGGCTGGGAATAAAGATCCCTCAGGCCAATTTCATCTTTAACTCAGATTTGATCAAGGCAACGGTGCCCCTTGAGGCCTATGCCGGTTACATGGGTCTACAGTGCAGCGCTTCCTGGTGGGAAAAGGACGTTCCGGGTGTGAAATTTGCGTATAAGTTATATAAACACCGCGGTCCCATTCCCAATTCGACATATATCTTTTCTCTGGGTGGAGTTATGGCTTGGGTGGAAGCCGTTAAAAATGCCATTAATAAAGTAGGATATGAAAAGCTCGATGGTCCAGCAATATACGACGGATACATGGAGATCAAGAATTTTACGGCGATGGGGATCTATAAAGAAATGTCTTACTACCCGGACGATGCCCGTGGATCGAAATGGCTGAAGATATGTAAATTCAACAACGATGGAAGTATATCAAATGTGACGGGCTGGATGGAGGCCCCGCATAATCTGAAGCTTAAGGCCAAAGAGGGCAAATAGTTAAAGTCGATATTCCGACATATAATCGGGAAAAGCGTGATCCTGCGATATAGCTGAATGGAATATCTTTACAAAAAAACGTGATGGGGAAAAAAGGTAGAGTGGAAAAGATCAGTTTTGCATCCGTGAAGATAGGGACAATTCTGGATGCAGGAATCGAATAAACAAAAAAATGGAGGTTAGTTAATATATGCCGCAGTTAAAACATCTTCTTAGTCCTATCAAGATAGGAAAAATGGAGCTGAAGAACAGGGTGGAGTTTGCTCCGGTGACGGATAATTTCGCCATTGATGATTACGTGACGGATCGAATGATAAAGTTCTATGAGGACCGTGCGAAGGGCGGTGTAGGCCTGATAAATATCGGGTACTTTACTGTCAACTATCCGCATAATCCTCTGGGCATCGGGATGTATGACGACAAGTTCATTCCGGGGATTCGTAAACTTACAGATGCTTGCCATGCCCATGGCGCAAAGGTGGGAGTGGAACTTGCTTTCGAGGAGAATTATGCCAA
>JBEKXK010000098.1:0-13307 GCA_049512055.1 Syntrophales bacterium
TTTCGATCGTGGACTCATCAGTTATCCTCCTTTTTGGAGTCGGTGTTCGGTAACACCTATTTATGAGTCAACGATCTCTTTTATTCACTACCTTGGGTAACATTTAATGTGAGGCAATTCGGAGGCCTGCAATCACTTGACCTGGATAGAAGTATGGGATAGCCTAAATATGATGATATGAAGATTAGAGATGTGATAAAGATAATTGAAGAGGATGGCTGGTTTCAGGTGTATCAAAAGGGAAGCCATCGGCAGTATAAGCACCATAAGAAGAAGGGTCGTGTAACGATTGCGGGACATCCTGGAGATGATCTAGCCCCAGGAACTTTAAACAGTGTATTCAAACGGGCCGGGATAAAGAAATCTGCGAGAAAATAGAGAGGGTAAGTATGCTAAGGTATTTAATAGTGATTGAAAAAGCCAATGGAAATTATTCTGCATATTCCCCCGATATTCCTGGTTGTATAGCAACTGGAAAAACAAAAGATCAAGCTGTGAAAAATATGCATGAAGCAATTGAATTGCATATCCAAGGTTTAAAGGAAGATCACCTGCCTGTTCCCCAAGCACACGCCGTTGCAGAATACATTGCAATCACGGGCTAACAAATCACCCGTGCGGATTGCGTATGGTGTGCGTCGACGGGCCGACTCAGAAGAAAGTGTCTTCTTCCCAGACGCCTCCGGTGCCGCCGCCGGCAATGCCGCCAAAAACATGGTCGTAGTTCTCTTCGAGTGTGCCGTTGTTGCAGATGACACATCGGTCAACGAGGGAGGCGAACTCGCCGTGATGGATCTCCCTGTCGCCGACCTTGCAGCCTTTCTTGTCCGAATAGGCCATATAACTGCTTCTTTCAAGCTATCCAGATTTAATTCATCCGACTACAGTAGAAGGACAGTCCGTCTGCTTTTCTTCCCAAAGAATTTTCATACACCTTTCGTCATCAAAAGTGTTTCGTTCATCTACAAGTACATACTTCCAGTGAATCATGAAGGCTGTGGATTACTGGTAGTAATGGCTAAAAATAATTGGCCATCTCTGACCATGCTTTTCATCATGACTATTGTTTCTTTTATTTCCTGTGGGAATTGATATTGCATATCCTATCAGAATACGACAGCCCTGTAAGTACACCCGGAGGCTATCAGGTTCAAACTTGGTAGTCTATATTGTGCTGACTGATAATGACGGTCAGACATGTGCATCGGGTATTCTCACCTCGACCAGGTGTTCATGACGGTCGTCGACAAGGAGAATCGCCTTGTCGTGCTGCTCGACGCCATCAACTGTTAGACTCGCCACGCTGCCGTCGCTCGGTTGGAGCACGGTGATGTGGTAGACGGTTTCACGGTATCGATAGTGCACATTAAACGTCTCCCAATCCGCAGGGAGGCACGGCGCAATATGCAGTTTGTCCTTTTCAAGCGTCAGCCCCAGGAGTGACTCCAGGATAAGCCGGTACATCCATCCGGCCGAGCCCGTGTACCACGTCCACCCACCGCGGCCGATATGCGGCGAAAGCGCATATACGTCGGCTGCGACAACGTAGGGTTCCACTCTGTAGGTCGCGATCTCCTCAGGAGATTGCGCATGGTTCAAAGGGTTTATCATAGCCAACAATTCCCACGCGCGCCGGCTATCGCCCAATTTGGCGAATGCCATCGCCGCCCAGATTGCCGCATGGGTGTATTGCCCGCCATTCTCTCTGACGCCTGGAACGTACCCTTTGATATAACCGGGGTTCAAATCCGACTTGTCGAACGGTGGGTCCAAGAGCTGGATCAATACATGGTTCCTGCGAACAAGGCGCTTATCCACCGCTTCCATGGCCATACGCGAGCGCTCGGCATCAGCCGCCCCGGATAGAACAGACCAGCTTTGCACAATCGAATCAATCTGGCATTCGGGGTTACTTGACGATCCAAGCGGCGTACCGTCGTCGAAGTAAGCGCGGAGGTACCATTCACCATCCCAGCCGTTCTGCTCGATATTCTGGAGCACTTGAGCGGCCTCTCTCTCGCAGCGTTCGGCGAAGGAAACGTCACCATGCACGTGGGCAACCTCAGTGAACCGCATGAGAACTTCATAAAGGAAGAATCCCAACCAGACGCTTTCCCCTTTGCCGTGTTCGCCCACACGATTCATGCCATCGTTCCAGTCACCGGAGCCAATGAGGGGGAGGCCGTGCTGACCAAACCTGAGACCTCTATTGATGGCTCGCACACAATGTTCGTACAAAGTGGCCGAATCTTCGGACCGGTCGGGCAGATCATAATATGAGTCCTCGTCTGCCTTGACCGGCCGTCCTTCGACGAAGGGGATGGATTCATCCAACACCCCGGTGTCCCCTGTGTTTAGAACGTAGCGGCAGGTCGCCAATGGCAGCCAGAGGTAATCATCCGAACAGTGTGTACGCACGCCCCGGCCCGAGGGTGGATGCCACCAATGCTGGACATCTCCCTCCCGGAACTGACGCGCAGCGCAGCGAAGTAGGTGCTCGCGTGCGAGGTGTGGCTTAGTGTGAATGAGCGCCATCACGTCCTGTAACTGGTCGCGGAAACCGAAGGCCCCTCCCGGTTGGTAGTATCCGCTCCGAGCCCAAAGACGGCACGCCAGTGTCTGGTACAAGAGCCAGCCGTTGGCCAGGACATTGAGGGACGGGTTGGGTGTTTCGACCTGCACGGCGCCGAGAGTGTGCTTCCAGTACTGCCATACCGCTTCGAGCGCGTCCCGCGCAGCCGCAGGTCCCCGGAAGCGATTGACCATGTTGACAGCATCACCGGCGTCTTGCCCTATGCCAAGCATAAAGACAATCTCACGTTCCTGCCCGTCGGCCAGATCGAAGGGGAGCTGGATTGCAGCGCATGGATCCAGAGCGACCCCCACTTTGCCGGAAAGCCTGGACCGGCCCATTGCAGCCGGATCTCGAAGGGTGCCGTTCCGCCCAAGGAACTCCGTCCGGTCGCCGCTTACAGTCCGGGCCGCATCGTCTACGTGGAAAAATGCAACCCGGCCGGCGAACTCCGTGTTGTAGTGGTTCCGTGCGAAGAACGCTCCGCTCCCGGGATCGATTTCGGTGATCACGTGCATGGCCCATTTGGACCGCAGATCTCCCAGCACCCATTCCACATATCCTGTGGCAGAGAGCCGGCGAGATCGGCCGGACTCATTTCGCACTTTTAACACCGTGAACTTGATCTGCGCGTCCAAGGCCACGTAAACCCACATTTCTGAGCGGATGCCTCTCTCCGTGTGCTCGAAAACGCTGTAGCCGAATCCGTGTCGGCTGGCGTAAGGCATCGCTCCGAGGCCCGGCAGCGGCGTGAGGGACCAGAAGTGGCCTCTCTCTTCGTCACGAAGATAAAAGGCTTCCCCGCTCAAATCGCTCACCGGGTCGTTGGTCCAGGGAGTGAGGCGGAACTCGTGGGCATTCTCGCTCCAGGTGCAAGCCTGGCCGCTCTCTGAGATGGCTGTTCCGAAGTGCGGGTTCGCCAACACATTTACCCACGGTGCCGGCGTCATCTGCCCTTGCGCGGTCGAAATGACGTACTCGCGGCCATCAGGGGTGAACCCGCCCAGACCGTTGAAAAAGATCAGATCGCTGCGAGGCAATGCGGCTATCGCCGAGGGTTCTGGTCGGCGGGTTCGGATCGGCACAAGGCGCGGGACGGTTACCTCCCCAACGCCAACACGGTTGATCTGCTCCTCCAGCGTCCCCCGGCTGTCGGTGATGATGGCGCGAGCGACCGTTTGGAGCAGGATGCGATCCTCGTTCGAGATCTGGTCCGCAGGTCTGACAAAGATGCCGCCTGGTCTATCGGTCACGTTGGCTTCGATGCCTGCGGCAATCAGTCCCATGATTTGGTCGTGGAGCTCTTGCCGGTAGCCAGAGTGATCTTCGTTCCAGACCACCAGGTCCACCACGAGTCCTTTTAGACGCCAGTACGCATGGGCCTGGACGAGCTGGCGCACCAGGCCGATATTGGCCGGATCTCCGATCCGCACCAGCACGATCGGCAAATCGCCAGAAATAGCGTAGCCCCATAGACCGGATTGTCCGCGGCGGTTCTTGATGAGGAGGCTCGCGTCGGCACGCAAAGAGGGATTGGCGTAAATGACAGAACTGGCAAGGCGTCCATAGAGTTGCGCGTCGGCCTCTGTGGCATTGATCTGGCGCAAGACCACCTGGTTATGGGTCCACGCCAACTTGAACACGCGATCCGCGAAACGCTGATCCTGATACTTCTCAACAAGGCCCCGGCATGCGTCGCGGGTCGCGCCGATACCGGACAACATATTGATTGTCGCTGACTCTTCCGGATCGAGAGTGATTCGATACCGGATGGCCACAATGGGATCGAGCACGGAGCCCTGGCTGCCCGAGAGCGCCCCTGAAAGATCCGATGCCCTGCGCATTATTTGTGGATTAGCTACAGTGTTTCCGCGGCCAATAAACCGCATCCGGTCCGTTTCATAGGAGATTTCTCGGATGTCGGCTCCATGAACGGCCATTAAATGAAACATCCATGGCGGTTGTTCTTCACGTGAGCGGGGTCGGCGAGTGCAGAGGATCGCTCGCTCCTGGCGAAGGATCTCGGTCTGAACGAACAGATTACCAAAGGCCGGATGCATCTCGTCCGCGACAGGCGAGGCGAGAACCACTTCCGCATAACTCGTGACCTCGATCGTTCTGCGCGTCCGGGCGCGGTTGGTGAGAATAACCCGTCGTAGTTCGATGTCGTCCTCGGGCGAAACAGCAATCTCCGTATGTGTGTCAAAATCATGGTCGCGGCGGCGAAACTCGGCGCGGTCTGCCGAGAAAATCGCTTCATAACTTTCTGATTGTTTGAGCGTTGGCTGGTAAGCGGTTGACCAGAACTTTCCGCTCGTCACGTCATAGAGGTAACAGAAGGTACCCCAGTTGTCGCAGGTGCTGTCTTCGTGCCAGCGTGTGACTGCAATGTTCTTCCAGCGGCTGTAACCACCACCCGCGTTCGTGATCATTACGTGGTACCTGCCGTTCGATAACAACTGGACCTCTGGTATCGGCGTGTCGGGACTGTTGAAAATGCGCACCGACGTCTCCGGACCGATGGGCGCCGTACGTACTTCGGAGTGCTCGGCGGCATGCCAATAGAACCCCGATGGCTTTGGAACGCGCTCCTGGAGCAGCAGCGTCGTCGCCTGGAACATCGGATCGGACTCAAATCGCTTCTGCATCGGACGGTCCAGGAGCAGATAGGCCAGAGAAAGAAAGCTCATGCCCTGATGATGTGCCATGAACGACCGTACTACGACGCTTGACTGCCCACGGGGCAAACGTGACGGAGTATAGTCGATTGCTTCATAGAAGCCGTATTTTCCATTCATCCCTTCCACGGCAAGCCGCTGCAGATTCAGACAGGCCTTCTCGGGCGCCACCATCAGCGCGAGCGCCGATGCGTATGGCGCGATAACCAGATCGTCTGCAAGTCCGCGTTTGAGCCCCAGGCCCGGCACGCCAAACGCGCGGTACTGATAGTTGAGACGGACGTCGATCGCGTTATAGCCTGATTCCGACATACCCCATGGTAGTCCACGTTCTCTCCCATACGCGATCTGCCTCTCCACAGCTGTATTGTAAGTCCGGTCGAGCAGCGTGTTCTCGTAGGTAGGCATCACCAAGAGAGGCATGAGGTACTCGAACATCGAGCCGCTCCATGAAAGGAGAATCGGTTCCCCAGCGATGCTGGTAAGCAGACGTCCCAGGGAAAACCAGCTTTCCTGCGGCAATTGTCCCTGCGCAATTGCCACGAAAATGGCCAATCTCGCTTCCGAGGCCAGCAGATCGTAGTAACTCGAGTCCCGGCGTCGCTCACCGACGTTATAGCCGATCGCCAGGAGATGACGCGCCTTGTCGAATAGGAAGTCATATTCCATACGGGTGAATTCGCCGCATTGCAGGGCAAGACGTTCGATGGCTGCAATCCTTGTTCTGGCGCGTTGGCTTGATACCGTGATGAGTCGTCGAACCTTATCCAACCAGCCACTTTCCTCCGATGTTACGCCCGAGCCGAACCGCTGATCGATTACCGGCAGCAACTCTACGTCAAACCTTGCGAGTTCGCGGAGAGTTGGGATCTCATCGATGCCGCGAAAGCCGCTGAATCGATTCGGAAAGGCCGGGAGCAATATCCACGGAGCAAGAAATGTCAGCTCATCGAGGGTGCCCTGGCATTGCAGGGCGAGGGCGCGTGCCCACTCCTTCTCCCCGCTCTCAGAGCTTTCGGGGTCTGCATCGAGGCTGCCCACCACCTTCGCTGCGGATGCCGCCAGCCTGTCGAGGCATGTCCCCATCGCCGAGAGTGTCGTTGGCCGCGAATCTGATGCGGACGTCAGATCCTTGTGAAGTTGAGCGAGATCGGCCGCCGCCGCTCCTCGTGCTCCTCTTGCCCCTCCTGCGATGTCCATGAGAATCCCTAAGGTGTCGCTGAGCCCATCCAGCCATCGCGCTCCCAGGATCTTTTGATCGGGAAGTGCTAGCAGGCCCGGCCGTAAGGTCAGCAGATGACCTGCAAGGTTCCCGCTGTCCACCGTCGAAATGTAGGTGGGCTGCAGTGGTTTCAGAGACTGCGTGTCATACCAGTTGTAGAAGTGGCCCCGGTGCCGCTCCAAGGCCTCCATCGTGTGCAGTGCATTTGTCGTCCGGTCGATGAGTTGTCCGACCGAAATGTAGCCAAAGTCGTATGCGGACAGATTCGCAAGGAGCGCAAGCCCCATGTTAGTTGGCGACGTGCGATGCCCGACCATAGCAGAGGGATACTCTTGATAGTTGTCAGGGGGCAGACAGTGATCATCCGGTCCGACGAAAGTCTCGAAGAACGTCCAGGTCCTTCGGCAGAGCTTGCGGAGAAAGAGGATCTGCTCAGCCGTTAGTGTTGATACGGGACGAGCGAAAGGCCTACTGATCCACCAGGCGACAGCAGGGGAGAAAAACCAGAGGCCCAGAATGGGGGCAGCTACGCCCAGCGCGGCAGGCCTCGAAAGCGTCAGATAGATCACCGTGACAATGGCGATAACGGGACCGATCCACATCGTCCGGCAGGAGGCAGCGAGGTCCGTGCGGCGCTGGCGATCCGAGTCGTTAGACGGATTCCACTCCAGGAGTCGTTTGTGTGTGACGAGCCGCATGGCCGAGCGTAGAATTGCATCCAGACTGAAGAAGGCCTCGTAGGGGAGACACGCGAGCGTAAAAGCCGCCTGAGCGGAATGGCGGCAGGCCGAGCGCGCGGCGGCGGTGAGGTGCTGCCTGAGCAGGATATCGCCAGGCTTCTGAAAAAGATCCAGAGTAGAGGCAATCCAGGGGGGTATCAGGATCATTCCGATGAGCGCCAAGGTCCATAACCAGAGCGGTGACAAGAGCGTCCAGCTCAGGAGCAACAGCATGGTCAATGCGGAAGGCACGAGACTTCGGCGAAGATTGTCGAAGATCTTCCAGCGTGACAGCGCGGATAGCGGATTCTTCTGGCGGCGTCCGCCGAAGCCGGGAACGCCCGGCAGCAACCAGCGTGCAATCTGCCAATCACCGCGAATCCAGCGATGCCGCCGGCTCACATCCGCGCTATAGAGAGGAGGATATTCCTCGTACAACTGCACATCATTCAACAGTCCCGCGCGGGCGTAGCACCCTTCCACAAGGTCGTGGCTGAGGATCCGGTTCTCCGGAAAGCGCCCACTAAGCGCCCGCTCGAACGCAGCGACGTCATAAATTCCTTTACCGATGAAGGAGCCTTCGTGAAAGACGTCCTGGTAAACGTCAGAAACGGCGCGTGTGTACGGGTCGATGCCTGGATCATTCCCGAAGAGTTGCGCATACCGCGACCGGTTCGTACCCGGCAGGCTCACCGCGACACGTGGCTGAAGGATGGCGTACCCCTCAGAGACACGCTGTTTGTCCTCGTCGTACTTCGCGCGATTGAGGGGGTGCGCCATGGCTCCCACGAATTGCCACGCGGAATCGCGTGGTAGTTGCGTATCCGTGTCAAGGGTGATCACATACTTCACGTTTGATAAGACCCCGGTATCGCCAACGATGCATGAAAAGGGTTCCCTTGAGCCACTACGTAACAGAGCATTTAATGCCGCAAGCTTCCCTCGCTTGCGCTCGTAACCCATCCAAATCCGCTCCCGAGGATTCCATCGGCGCGGACGATGAAAGAGGAAGAACGTGTCGACTTTTGCGCTCCCGTACTTTTCATTCAACTCCTCGATTCTCTTTTGGGCCAGCATCAACAGTGGTGCGTCCTCCGGCATTGTTTCCGCGTGTGCGTCCGGGAAATCAGTCAGAAGACCGAAGTGCAGGTTCTCGTCCCGATTGGCCAGAAAGCGAACTTCAAGCGCCTCGACCAGGTCCTCAACGTTTTGAGTGCTCGTGAGCATGGTCGGGATCACGACCAGTGTTCGCGATTCAGGCGGAATTCCTCCACAGAAGTCCATTCGCGGCAGCACGTGAGGCTTGGCCAGTAGCGTTGCCATCCAGTTTACCAGCGCCACTGCCATATGACTTGCGCAGAGCAATGTGAAAATAACGGTCAGCGCGAGCAGCCAATCATCTAAACCACAGCCATCGGTCTTTGCAAATAAACTCCCGGTGACAGTCAGCGTAATCAGCGTGATAGTGCCAAGATAGAGGAACAAAGGAAACCGGGCACTCATTTTCCGAAGGGCCCTGGAGAGAGACAATCGCACATGTATCAGCTCTTCAAGCTGTGGCAACCCCTTGTCAATCAGGTAGAACCCAACATGTGCCGTTCGATAGTCACCGCCTTTTCTGGCCGCGCTCTCGCGAGCCAACTGGATCGCTTTGCGTGCAACCTCGCTTTCGGACAGCCGGCTCTCTTTCGCTATCCTCTCCACAACATGACGATATCTATCGCGGGTGGCAAAGTCCATCTTGCTGTAGACGCCGTCCGGATCCTCATACAGGATGCGCTCGACAACGCTCATCTTCTCGACGAACTCGCGCCAGTCCATCGCCCCCAGAAAGCGGAGGCTGCCTATGCTGTTGCTTATGGAAACCTGATCGGCGGCAAGTTGTTGGCTTTCCGACTGCACCAACCGCTCAATCGTCAGGCCGGACTCGGAGAGCCGCTGCTCAATCCAGGTGAGTGGCAGCGCCAAAGCGGGGCCTTGCCTCTGCAAACGGCGCGCAAGTTCCGCAACAAAGGAACTCACCATCGGCGGGCTCGACCGCGCCATATCCGCGATCACCAACATCAGGCTTTTCGGGTCTTTCTCCGCCATATCTGTCATCTGGCCTGCCCAGTAGTCGGCGTTGTTTCGGTCGATCCTGTCGGCGGCGATCCGGGCTCCCACGCGCCTGAGATTCTCGATAAGAGCCAGACGCAGCATGATAGGGATTGCCCACAATTCCCCTAACTTCAGGCCGGTCACTGTCTGATAGGCTGTCACAAAACTACTGAGACTTTCCAAATCCACCCGCCCGTCGCCGTGCGAGATAATCTCCAGCGCGATGTCATACACTCGCGGGAGTCCCGCCGATGGGCCGTTCAGCAAGCACGGTAGTTCCCTGCTGTACCGCTTCGGAAGATGTCGCTTGGCCATGCGAATCTGTTCTTCGATCAGATAGAAGTTGTCGAGCAGCCATTCCCCGGCTGGCGCAATCGGGAGATTCGCGTTGACCGCAGCCGTCAGTAAAGTGCAGGCTCCAATCAGGACTTCTTCATTCTCAGCCAGGCGTGTCAGAAGCTGGTACGGAGCGTGTCCTAAACCCAACTTATGCGAATCTGCCAGGGCCCCGCCGTGCTGTTTCATCTGCTCGCTGCTGAACAACTCCGCTCGCAGCGGTGGCTCGGAGACGGCGCATTTTTGTGCCAGGTCTGTTCCGCGGAGACTCGCCCACAAATGTGACAAGCTTCCGAGCATGGTCTTGTTGTTCGCCTTCAACTTTGAGGTCTCCTTCTTTCTGATAGCAAGTGGTCTTCTATAGCTCAGGGTCTCTTCACTTTGCAATGGCATTTCTTTACCCTGGAATAAGAAATGCTGTCCTTTTGAAAATCTTCAATCACTCCTTCGGTAAACCATGGAAGAACCTGCGCTCCTGCAGGCATAGATCCTGATGGTCAGACGGAAAGCAAAGACCCGGAAGAGGATTCAGCAGTCAATGAAGTGCGATCCTATAGTATCTATTATTATCTAAGCATCGTAGGAGAGCTTGTTACAAGGTCCCAAATGCCTTACCTTTCGATCAGGGTATGGCTGAACCGTGGTTCCGATACTTCCTTCCAAAGAATCATCCGATTTATAATTATCGCAAATGGCAGCTCGCCTCTTGCCGTGCGGGTGTCCGGTTGGAGGAAGCAATTCCGCTATCTGAAGAGAACTGTAAGAACTTCCGAGCGAAGCCTGCACGAAGCCAAGCTTTTGCCTAATTATTGAGAAGAATATCAGAATGATCTGAATTTTGTAATGCACCTGTATGTGCAGTGCTTCACTGCTATCGTTTTCTTCTCTATTTTTCCAGTACCTTGGTGTATTAATCAGCGCCCTGCTTTTCGAGAATATTTTTCACACGGTCGATGGCGCGGCGTATATATGTTTCATCAAATTTTCCCACAGGAGATGATGTCTCGAAGATTCTTTTCGGAATGCGCAGTTCGTCCAGGGAAAATCCTTCTCTTGTTTTAAACCGGTACTTTTCGCGATAAATTTCTATACCGATCCTGTTAATGTCTTCAAGTTTCAACTCGAATCCAAGTAAAGGAAGGAGTTTCGACACGATGTCAGGCGTATAGATTCCCCTCGCGAAAAAACAGACGACCAGGCTTGATAATATCTGACGCCATCTTTCCTCCTCTAATAGCATATCGGCGAGTTCCTCGGGACTGGTTTGTTTTTGGGCAAGCACTTTCTGGTCAATGCTATAGCCTGCATTGTCCAGATGGCTGTGTCGCAGGCCGATTAAATTTCCTACATGGGTACCGGGGCCCGTATGGTATCCTGCCATTTCATTCTTTCCAAAGGCCAGAGCGGAATCTCTATTTCCGTATATTGAGGCCGCGTATTCAACACCCTTTGCCAAGGCCATGTAAAACTCATTGGATTGCTCAGTGATCAATCTGCTCGCATTTATGTATGGCGCCGGATCTCCCCAGGAAAATTTAATCCCCATCGTTTCTTTTTCAGAGATGAGTCCTTGTTCCTGTGCCTCCGTTGCCCATGCCAGAATGACACCAGTGCTTATGGCATCCATCCCCCATGTCTCGACACTATCCATCAATTTCAGGATGCCCTCGGGATCGGAAATACCCAGCATGGAGCCTAATGAATAGATAGGTTCATAGTCGTAGGATATCATGGACGTCTTATAGTAATACGGTTCATCCTCATATGGTTCTCTGAGTGCAGCGATATGGATGCATCCCACAGGACAATGAGAACAGGCCAACCGCCTGCCCAAATATCCCGCTGCAAACGCCTCACCGGAAATCACATCCGCTTTCTCAAAGGTTGCCTCTTTTAGATTTCTCGTGGGGAAACCGCCGAATTTATTCAGTGCTATGATATTCTCGGCGGTTCCCAGATCGTGATATTTCTTCATGACCGGGGATTCTACCGCTCTCTGATAGATTTCCTCATACATTTTTCGGTAAAGCTTTGTGTCGGCAACAGGCACTGATGTTTTTCCGGAGATGGCAATCGCCTTGAGTTTTTTACTTCCGAAGACGGAGCCCAATCCCAATCTGCCAAAATGACGATACGTCTCCGTCGTTACACTGGCATATGAAACAAGGTTTTCCCCCGCCCTGCCGATTCGCATGATTGTGCGCAAGCCACCTCCCGTCTCATTCTCTCTGATGATACGCCCGGTTGCGGAGCTGCCCATCCCCCACAGTGAAGAGGCATCATGAAAGTACACCTTGCCCCCGTGAATGGATAAATAGATGGGGATATCACTGGCGCCTTTCAAGATAATGGCTCCGTATCCGGCCATACGGATTGCAACCGCACTTCTACCGCCACAGTGGCTCTCTCCCAGGTTGCCGCTATGGGGAGATTTAAACATGGCGACTGTTTTTGAGGCCAAAGGGAATAATGACGTAAGGGGACCAACCGCGAATATGATCGGGTTTTCCGAGCCGACGGGATCGCAACCAGTGGGACATTCTTCATGAAGAAGCTGTATAGCCACGCCTGTGCCCCCGATATACCTGTCAAAAAGTTCAGGCCTCCTCTTTGTCATGAAGGTTCTATTTGATAGGTCTATATAAAGGATATTGGCAAGGGGATCATCTTTTAACATTGCCCACCCCCTTCTTTTTTTTCAGTCCCAAGACCTTGTGGGGACAGAAATTGACGCAGTAACCGCAGTGGATACAGATCATGGGTTTATTTGTAGTATCATCCCATAAAATGGCTCCAATGAGGCAGGCATCCTGGCAGTGCCCGCATCCTATGCATTTTTTCATGTCAAGGCGAACGCCACCATCTTTTCCTGGTTCAAGGGCGCTCGTAGGACAGACTTTAGCACAGGGCGGATTATCACAGGCCCTGCAGACAATGACGGTAAAACCCCGCCTCATACCTCCGACGGATTTCACGGCAATACAGGCCTTGGTTAATCCGGCCTCGTCCTGCCTTCGTGAGCATGCGAACATGCAACATTGACAGCCGATACATCTTTCCGTTTCCAATACCGCAAGTCTCATTGACTTGTTCCTTTCACTCGCA
The DNA here is from genome assembly GCA_049512055.1 of Syntrophales bacterium. Lineage (GTDB taxonomy): Bacteria > Desulfobacterota > Syntrophia > Syntrophales > UBA2185 > Fen-1135. Next base: position 12,730 of record JBEKXK010000098.1, read on the forward strand.
TATCAATCTGAGTCGACTAAATCGATTTCTCCCGATAGTTAGGCTGAGGTCTGCTTTTCCGTTTACCGCCTGGTTTCTCCGGCGATGCGGCAATATTGTAATCTTATATCAGAACTTGTCGCGTTCACGAAAATTATGCTGCTGCGGACATGTCTTCTACCCGCGGGAATAGGTGATACTGTCTTTTTCAAACTCTGTGATGATTTCGTCAGTCAGAGAAGGACGGATTTTCGGCATTATTTCAAAAATAGTTTCCGTAGTTACCCGATAATCCCGTTTCGTGGCAAGTTCCTTTTCAAAGGTAAACTGTGCAACTTGCTGGAAGAGATACTCCATATCAGCCGGTGTAAATTGGGATGTCATCTTTATGACACGCTCAAGATCGATCTCCCCTGTATGAAGCTTGGAAAGGTAGTGCCCCAGAATAGTTTTCCTCTCATCTTCGTTTAAACCACCCACGGGAATGATACAATCAAATCTTCCTGGGCGAAGCAGTGCGGCATCGAGTTGCCTGATATAATTCGTAGCGCAAATGAGGAGTATATTGTTCCCCTGGTTTTTAAGCAGCGGCACCTGCT
>JBEKXK010000099.1:0-13039 GCA_049512055.1 Syntrophales bacterium
CATGTCCCAAATGCCCTGTTTGACATAGTCAATACTTTCCGCGCTGTGTACGGAAAATGGCAGCACAGCCACCTTTTGTTCACCTTTTGCTGCGAGAGCGCCGTATGCCGTAAGCAAGAGAACAAGGCATAGGGACAACTTTAGACTGTATTTCATATTTGCATCTCCTGTTTTGTGAGCTCGATTCTGTGAGAAAGATTCAATGATTCACGTTTTCTAACATTTAAGCGCCATAAATTCAAGATTCGTTTTTTGCCGGCAGTATCACATCCTGTTTCTTATCCTTAACCATAAAAGGCCGAGATATTCATGCATGGCACACTCCGCCTTCATAAGCCCCATGGAGGAGGGATAAAAATCATCAGGAGTCTTCGCTTGTCTCTCTTTGACGAGGTAGTTGGTCGGGGCAGGGATGGGCTTAAGCCCCGCTTTATTGAAGATGGCCATGGACCTGGGCATGTGGTACGCGGAGGTCACTAAAATGAAGCGGTCTTGACCCACAATAGACCGTATATTTTCTGCCTCCTCCTCCGTATCTCTGGAGATGTCATCCAGCATAATGTCCTTCGCATTGACATTCAAAATTGCGGCAACCTTTGCAAAGGTTCCTGCCTCAGATGCTGAATCATAAACCGCCCCTCCGGAGAGGATAATTTTGCTGCCCCTCAACAGTCGGTGGATGCGGATGCATTCCACAAGGCGAGTGAGGGATTCATTTGATATCTGGCTCGTGACGGGAATTCGTGAATCGGCAACATGGCCGCCACCCAGAAGGACAATCCACTTTACGGAATGAATGGAATCAGAAGAAGACAGGCCGGCGGCGCCCTCCGTCATGAGTGGAGGATATTGCCGTTCAAGGGGCGAAAGGAGTAAGTCGGGGAAATACCCATAGCCAAGAAGGGCAAATATGATTGCACCAAACGTTATGACGGCTTTTCCCGTTTTCTGCTTTCTCGTAAACCAAAGCAGAACCAGACCGCTCAGGAGAAGCACAAGTATCAGTGTCACAGGCGAGAATAGGGGGGCAACGATTTTTTTAAACAGAAACATTTTCTTTTCCTCTATTGTGGTCTATTGTCGGCGTTGTCAGATCATTTCCATATGTCCGGGAGAAATGGCGAAATGCCTGTCCCGGAAATGCCGATAAGATGAGAACAGCGACTCCTCGGATACAAGAGATCGTAGCGGCAGGTAAATAAAAAAATCATTGGATGAATATTCGAGGTTATGCAATATTTTTTTCAGGCGTAAAATTTCCTTCCATCACGATTTCCGAAAGCTTCTTTCTTGGTGAAGGCATTTCTCTTTCCTGGAGGCTCTCCGGCAGATCCTCCTTTCTCCCCGGCTTTCCTATGGCAATCATGGCCTCCACCTGAAAGACATCGGGAATATTGAGAGAGCTCCTTGCTCTGTCATAGTCAAAGCCCTGCATGCCATGGATGACCAATCCCTTCAAAGAACCCTGAAGGGCGAGGTTTTCCCAAGCCGCACCGGTATCATAGGAATGAGTGCGCGCCGGCTTTTCATTGTAGTCGAATGTCTTCTTGGAGATAACGACGACCAATACGGCGGCATTCTTTGCCCAAATTTTATTTTGTTCCGTCAGAAGATCGAAAAATATGGGCCAGTAATCCGTATTTTTTCGCGCATAAAGAAACCGCCAGGACTGGTTGTTGTTTGATGAGGGGGCCCACCGGGCCGCCTCGAAAAGGGAGAACAATAAGTCTCGGCTGATTTCATCACCCGACATACTTCGCGGCGACCACCTGTTCAAAAAAACTGGATCTATATCGAAATACGGTTTCCTGAAATCAGAAATATCCATTTTCACGCTCCTTGCCAAGGGTCGTCCATGAATCTAGTACACGTATTGTTAAGCTCTACTCAAGCCATCTGCAGCGAAGGCATGATGGATACTATGAAGAATCATGATTGCAATGGCTGACGTTCATACACTTTACTATACGTCATATACCGCAATATATACAGCTTTTTTGATTTCTTTTTCGGCCAATTTGTTCTATATTTCGATATCAGTGCGACTGATTCATGAAGTACTCTATAGATGCAAGGAGGAGAATATTGATCCCAAGATATTCAAGAGAGAAGATGAACGCCGTATGGCGCACTGAAAAGAGATATCAGACATGGCTCGATATAGAGATATTGGCATGTGAGGCTATGGCCAAAAGAGGGGATATTCCTGCAGAGTCTCTCAAGAATATTAAGGATAGAGCCGGGTTTGACGTAGCCAGGATTGAAGAGATAGAAAAGACGACTAAGCATGACGTGATCGCTTTCCTGACTTCTTTAATGGAAAAGGTGGGCGAAGACGGCAGGTTTATTCACATGGGCCTTACCTCATCGGACGTCTTGGATACTTCACTTGCCGTTCTTCTCAGAGAGGCATCACAGATACTCATCGATGATGTGAATGTGCTCTTGCCCGTATTGAAGAGCAAAGCGACAGAGCACAGACATACGGTAATGATAGGGAGGTCTCACGGGATTCATGCTGAACCCATAACGTTCGGCCTGAAGATGGCTCTTTGGTTCCAGGAAATGGAGAGGAATTTGACACGTCTCGTCCGGGCAAAAGATGCAATCAGCTATGGTAAGATTTCCGGGGCCGTCGGGACTTTCTCTTTTGTTGATCCCTCAATTGAAGAATATGTATGTCAAAGACTGGGGCTGAAACCTGCGCCCGTGTCGTCCCAGATTGTTCAGAGGGACAGGCATGCCGAATTTTTTACTACTCTGGCCATAGTTGCTTCTTCCATCGATAAATTTTCCCAGGAGATAAGATTGCTTCAGAGAACGGAAGTGAGAGAGGTGGAAGAATATTTCGCGCCCGGACAGAAAGGCTCGTCGGCAATGCCCCACAAGCGGAATCCCGTCTTGTCGGAAAACCTCTCCGGACTGGCTCGCCTCATGAGGTCATATGCACTGGCTTCCCTGGAGGACATCGCCCTTTGGCATGAGCGTGACATCAGTCACTCATCGGTAGAGAGGGTCATTGCTCCGGACGCTACGATTCTCCTAGATTTCATGCTCCATAGGTTTACTGGGCTGGTGCGAAATCTTGTTATATATCCGGAGAGGATGTTTGCAAATCTGGGCATGACGAAGGGGGTCATTTTTTCCCAAACGGTGCTCTTGAAGCTCATTGAGCAAGGGATGTCCAGAGATGATGCTTATAGAGTCGTACAGAGAAATGCCATGAGGTCATGGAATGAGGGAATTGATTTTCAGCAGTTGCTTTTGGAAGATAACGAAGTGACGTCGCACATGGATGCAAAAGACATAGAAGATGCATGCAGAATCGAGAATTTCCTCGCGCATATTGATTTTATATTTGAGCGGGTGTTTGGCTGATATCACATAGATTACATAAACAGGGTCAAGAAATACGTGCTCACGGCTTTTCATCGCATGTCGGCTAGTCTTTGGAAATAACGGTATCTTTCAACCATAGCCTGTCATCTTTTTCCGGATAATCTATGTTGTAGTGAAGCCCCCTGCTTTCTTTCCTCATCCGTGCGCATTGAATGATTATTTTTGCCACCGTTGCGATATTACGGAGTTCAATCAGGTCACTCGTGACGATGAAATTTCTATAGTATTCGTCTATTTCGCGGCTGATCAGGTCAATTCGTCGCTGAGCACGTTCAAGCCTCTTATTTGATCGAACAATACCTACGTAGTTCCCCATGGACCTTCTGACTTCATCCCAATTGTGGGCTACGACGATCGATTCATCGCTTTCCGTGGCACCCCTTGGATCCCAGGGCGGGATAGGTATCGGCTCATCTTTTGTGGCAGGGAACATCTCTGCTATTCTGACAAATGACCGATGGGCAAATACTACTGCTTCCAGGAGCGAGTTGCTCGCCAGACGGTTTGCACCATGAAGCCCTGTGCATGCGACCTCACCGCATGCAAATAGCCGCTCGATGTTAGTTTCTCCGGAATGGCCGACCTGCACGCCGCCGCACTGGTAGTGAGCAGCAGGAACGACAGGGATCGGATCTCTTGTGATATCTATGCCGAAGGCAAGGCACCTTTTATAGATATTGGGAAATCTGCTGATTATAAAATCTCTGTCCTTGTGCGTTATGTCTAGCAAGACGTATTCATCCCCGGATTTCTTCAGCTCCGTATCTATGGCCTTGGCGACAATATCCCTGGGTGCAAGGCTCTTCATGGGGTGGTATTTCTCCATGAAAGTGGAGCCGTCTTTTAATCTCAGGAGACCGCCTTCCCCCCTTAGAGCTTCGCTGATGAGATAGGATTTGGCATCCGGGTGGTAGAGACAGGTGGGATGAAACTGGATGAACTCCATATTGGCTATGAAAGCGCCCGCTCTGTAGGCCATAGCGATGCCGTCTCCTGTGGCAATATCAGGATTTGTTGTTATAAGGTACACCTTCCCGGAACCGCCCGTAGCCAGAATGACGAATTTCGCCTTGAAAGTATGAATCAGATTGCGGTCCGTATCCAGTATATAGGCGCCAAGACACTTCTGCCGGTGGCCCTTCTCACTGCCCGAAATAGCGGATTCCAATATAAGATCGATGCCGATGTGGTTTTCGAAAATATCTATATTTCTCTTTAGGCTGGCTCTTTCGTGGAGGGCGCGCTCTATTTCCTGACCCGTGAGATCACGTGCGTGCAGAACGCGTCGCATGGAGTGTCCGCCTTCTCGTCCCAGGTCATAATGACCGGCACCGTCATCTCCCGTCTTTGTGAACTCCACCCCCCACTCCAGAAGCTCCTTGATCCTGTCGGGGCCATCCATTACGACAAATCTAACAACCTCTTCTTTACAAAGACCGGCCCCTGCGGCGATGGTATCATTGATATGATATTCAAAGCGGTCCGCTTTGTCATAGACCGCTGCTATCCCGCCTTGAGCCAGATTCGTGTTTGATTCGGATTTCTCTTTTTTCGTCACTATGGCGACAGTGCCAAGATCTGCTGCCTTGATGGCGAAGCTTAATCCTGCAATACCGCTGCCTAAGACCAAAAAGTCGGTAGTGATTTCCACGGTGCTTAATACCTCGGACTTTCCACAATCCTCAAAAGTTATTTACAAAGGTTGTTCACTTCTATATATAATTCAGACGTATTTGTAAAAAGAAAATTCGCCCGGGGAGAAAAAGATGTATATTTTGGGAATAGAGACATCCTGCGACGAGACGGCGGCCGCCGTGCTCCAGGATGGTAAATTACTTCGTTCCAATGTCATTGCTTCTCAGGTGGACCTGCACAAGATATATGGCGGTATCGTACCGGAGATCGCATCCCGTAAACACATGGAGATGATCGTACCGGTCATATGCGAAGCGCTCAATGGCGCCTCCGTAACGTTAAATGATATCGAAGGAATAGCGGTAACCAGAGGACCGGGACTGGTTGGTTCCCTGCTTGTAGGTTTGTCGGCTGCCAAGGCTATTGCGTTTGCCCTGAAGATACCGTTCGTGGGGGTGAACCACTTGGCGGGTCACGTAGCATCCATCTTTCTCAATTCCGACCGCCCCGAGTTTCCTCTTGTCTCCCTGGTAGTATCCGGCGGGCATACAAACATATATTTGATGAAAGACTTTCAGGATTTTACCGTTCTGGGTCAGACGCGGGACGACGCTGCGGGTGAGGCGTTTGACAAGGCTGCCAAGCTACTGAATATAGGCTATCCGGGCGGCGTCATCATCGACAGGCTGGCAAGAAAGGGAAACCGAGAACGGATTGAATTCCCCAGGGCCATGAGAGACAGTCTGGATTTCAGTTTCAGTGGCCTGAAGACATCCCTCTTGGTGCGCATAAAGAAGAGAGAATGTCCCTTCAGCGATGATGAGCTGCCTGACGTGGCCGCAAGTTACCAGGAAGCTATCATTGACGTCCTTGTGGAAAAAACCCTTAAGGCCGCGGAGATTAACTCCATATCAAGGATTGTCCTATGCGGCGGGGTTGCCTCAAACAGCCGACTCAGAGAAAGATTTGCCGAGGAGTGCGCGCTCAAGGGCTTTCATGTGTACATCCCGCCCCCCATCTTTTGTACGGATAATGCGGCCATGATTGCCGTCGTAGGTTGGCATTTATTGACAAGGGGCCTAAAGGACTCATTGAATCTGAATGCAGTTTCCAGATGGCCCCTGGAATCTTTATTAAAGCATGATTCATAGTGCCCCTTCTTGGAAGCGCCTGAAAAAGGAATTATGACAACGGTAAGAGAAATTCTCACAGATCATGGGGTTCGGCCGCGCAAAAGCTTGAGCCAGTCTTTTCTCGAGGACAGGAATGCCATAAACAAGATAGTCAGAATATCAAATATCCAGGAAGATGATATCATAGTCGAGATAGGCGCGGGCGTGGGGCTCATGACGGAGTTAATAGCGAAACAGGCAAGGAAGGTGATTGCCCTTGACATAGATCCAAGAATGGTCGGTATCCTGAAGAAAAGGATGGCGCCTTACCGTAATGTGGACATTGTCCATACAGATGTCCTTGAATATGACTTTTCCTCAGCGAGCGGCGAATTGCCGTCTGGGAAGATCAAGGTCATTGGCAATATTCCCTATAACATTTCCTCACAGATACTATTCCGATTATTGTCCTACCGGGACCATATATCGTCCATGATTCTCATGTTTCAAAAGGAACTGGCAGACAGGCTTACAGCCATTCCCGGGACAAAGGCTTACGGTGTGCCGACGGTACTGATTTCGATGTATATGCAGTGCTCTCGTGAAATGGCAATCCCCCATAGCTGTTTCTATCCGAAGCCTACGGTGATGTCCACCGTGCTGAAAATGGTGGTCCGGGAAAGGCCTCAATTGGATTTGGCAGACCATGAATTTTTCTTCAAGATTGCGAAGACAGCTTTTACCAAGAGGCGCAAAACGCTGTTGAATAATCTCAGGAGCCTCCATTTGCTGGGATATTCGGACATGGATATGGCAAGTGCGCTCAATAGTTCAGGCATCGATGGCGCAAGAAGGGGTGAGACACTAACGGCTCTGGAAATCGGAAAATTATCCAATGCCCTCCATTCAATAAATATGCCTTGACACGGTCCTGTTATTTTGTTAGGGACAATCGGCCGCTTGGATCCGGTTGCGGACTGAGACGGGAGGTAAAACGAAGGCAAACTGCACGGTTTATAAGTAAAGCCTCGCGTCTCTGACGTTGAGGCTTTTTTGTTGATGCGGGATTGCTATGAAGATTATCAGTTCCATCAGAGAAATGCAGGTATTCTCCGAAGCCGCTAGGAATTCGGGACAGAAAATATCCTTTGTTCCGACAATGGGTTATTTTCACGATGGCCATTTGAGTTTGATGAGAGAGGGAAGGCAACGGGCGGACTGTCTTGCTATCAGCATCTATGTGAACCCGACGCAATTCGGTCCGATGGAAGACTTTGAAAAGTATCCGAGAGATTTTGAGAGAGATAAGGCCTTGGCGGGAGATGTGGGTGTTGATGTAATTTTCTTTCCGGAAGATAAGGAGATGTACCCTGAGCACTATCAGACCTATGTCAATGTTGAGGACGTTACTGAGAATCTCTGTGGAATGTCTCGGCCTGGGCATTTTTGTGGTGTCACAACAGTGTGCGCAAAGCTTTTCAATATTGTGAAACCGCACTATGCGATATTCGGGATGAAGGACTTCCAGCAACTTGTGGCAATTAAGAGAATGGTTCTGGACCTCAATATGGACCTCGATATTATTGGCATGCCGATAGTGAGGGAACCTGACGGCCTCGCTATGAGCTCGCGAAATGTATACCTGAAAACAGATGAAAGGGAATCGGCATTGAGTTTGAGCCGTTCCCTGAATATAGCCAAAAACATGTATGACAGGGGAGAAAGGGATGCCGCGGCCATCCTGGCTGAGGTGAGGAAGTACATAGAACGTCATCCCCACGCAAATATCGATTATGCTAAAATATGCGATACAACGACCCTCAAGGATATCGGGCATATTGAGGGAGACTCTGTTTTAGCCCTTGCCGTCAAGATAAGTAAGACGAGACTGATAGACAATTACGTATTCGGGAATCGGCTTGACGTATGATGATTACTTAGAATGTTGAAGATTGGCTTTTCTGGAGGTGGGAAGACACAACATGCAAAGATTTATGCTCAAATCAAAATTGCACAGGGCAACAGTGACTGATGCCAACCTCCACTATGAAGGCAGCATCACAATCGATAAGAGGCTGATGAATGCTGCAGATATAGTGCCCTATGAGAGAGTTGACATATACAACGTTTCCAACGGGGAGAGATTTTCCACTTACGTGATAGAGGGAGAACAGGATTCCGGCGTCATATGTCTCAATGGCGCTGCAGCGTGGAAAGCTTCCAAGGGAGACATTGTTATTGTTGCGAGCTATGCCATGCTTGACGACCCTACTCCCAAGAAGTGGCGTCCTAAATGTATTTTCTTGGACGATAAGAACAGGGTCAAGAAGGATAAGTAATAATCACAAGAGCTGTACCGGATAAGCAACAATCAGAGATCAAAATTCTACAAGGGGTTTTGGTGTGGTTGCACCTAACCCCTTTTTAAATAGCAGTTGAAAACAGCTTAACTTTTTGTTAAGTATGCATACTTTGAAAATGGCATGAAGGTCATCGACCATTGAAGAAGAAACTGAAGCAGATTTTTTTGACGGGTCTTGCTGTTACTGTCCCGATAGGATTAACACTTTATATCCTTTTCTTTCTCATAGATATAATGGATAGTCTGCTGAAGATTATCCCCTTAAGATATCATCCTGATACGCTGCTGGGTATCCACATTCCCGGCCTGGGAGCTATTGTAACGGTAATCTTGATTTTCATCTGCGGACTCATCACCGCGAGCTATGTCGGCAATAAAATAGTCCAATCCGGTGAAGACCTTCTTTATAGGATACCGTTTGTTAGGAATATTTATCAGGCTATCAAAAGATTCTCCGATACCATGGTCATGGACAGGAGAAGCAGTTTCAAGCGGGTTGTGCTGGTAGAGTTTCCCAGGAAAGGTTTATACACGATTGGCTTTGTGACAGGCAAGCCAAATTGGGAGATCAAGAGGGAGACTGAGGAGAACCTGATCAGCGTTTTTCTGCCCACAACCCCCAACCCGACATCAGGCTATCTCATTATAGTGCCGGAAGATGAATTGGTTGAGGTGGGTATGTCAGTCGAAGAAGCCTTAACGTACATTATCTCTGTCGGTATCGTAACTCCGTCGGTGCGCACGAGAAGGAAGGACAAATTGTACGGCGGGAAGGACAGAATAGATGAATTGAATTAGATTCAATAACAATAATGATTGATTTTACAATAAGAGGTGAGAACACATGCTAATAACATCTGAAAGCGTTAAGGTTGGACATCCGGATATTGTATGCGATTCGATAGCAGCGAATATCATCGCTACCATTCTCGATGAGGAACATAAAATCGGGGTTACTGCGGATACGATGCCGCATTGCGGCATTGAGATATTCCTCGGCAAGGGCCTCTGTATAGTCGGCGGAGAAGTTGCCACGCGGGTTTATGTGGATGTGGAGAAAATTGTTCGCGATACAGTTCTTTCCATAGGCTACGTAGATTATCGCCTTGGTCTCAACGGAAATTCAATGGGAATACTTAATACGATTATAGAGCAATCTCCGGATATCAATATTGGTACCAGGGCGGATATGGGCAAACACAAGGAAATCGGTGCTGGGGATCAAGGCATCATATATGGATTTGCCTGCGATGAGACGCCTGAGCTGCTGCCGCTTCCCTACGTACTCTCCACCAGGATGATGAGGGCCTTTGAGAATTGCGGGAATCCGATATTTGCTCCGGACGGCAAAGGACAGATAACGGTGGAATATGATGACAAGGGCACTCCGCAACGAGTGGCGACGGTTCTCATGTCTAATGCAATCGATTACCGTGAAGTGCCTGATAAAGCGAAAGCCAGTGTGGAACCCCAGGCGAAGCGTCTTGCTATGGAATGCCTCAAAGGTTGGGTCGATGATAAGACGGAATTTCTTTTCAATCCGACCGGGGAATGGCAGGCGATCAATTCATGCAGTGCGGCAGACTCAGGAGTTACGGGACGGAAACTTGTTGTTCAGCTTTATGGAGGGTATCCCGGCGCTCAGATCGGAGGCGGTTCCATTGTCAATAAATCGCCGGAGAAAGTAGATTGCTCGGCGGTACTGGGTGCTCGCTATGTTGCAAAGAATATTGTTGCCGCGGGGCTCGCAAAAAAATGCGCCATACAAGTGGCATATGCCATCGGCATGGCCAGGCCTATCTCCGTCTACGTAAATACTTTTGGCACGGGAATCATATCCGACGCTAAAATCAATATGCTGATTAAAGAATATTTCGACCTTTCTCCCAGGGGCATGATTGAAAAATTCGGCCTTCTGGACGGAAATATTTACCGAAAGCTTCCCAAGACATTTTTCCTGGATGACTATACCTGGGAAAAGACTGACATGGTTGAAGCCTTGAGACAGGCTACGTCAATATAGAAGTCAAGGCATTGAGCCTTAAGATTCGGAGTGGAGAACCTTATGACATATCTGAAACTTGTCAAGAATCTGCCATACAAAATATCGACAATCGGTCTTGCCGAGTGGGGGCGAAAGGAGATCGAACTTGCGGAGAATGAAATGCCCGGACTCATGGCTGTGAGGGCCAAATATGGTCCCAAGAAGCCGCTCATGGGCTTAAAGATAACAGGCAGCCTGCATATGACAATTCAGACAGCTATGCTAATAGAGACGCTTAAGGAGCTTGGCGGGGACATCAGATGGGCATCGTGCAATATTTTTTCCACTCAGGATCATGCGGCCGCGGCAATAGCGAAGGCAGGATCCGCAGCCGTTTTCGCCTGGAAAGATGAAACGCTCGAAGAATACTGGTGGTGTACAGAACAAGCGCTGACGTGGCCTGATGGTTCCGGCCCCGATCTGATAGTAGATGACGGAGGTGACGCAACACTTTATATTCATCATGGCGTTAAATATGAAAAGGATCCTTTGCTGCTCGAGCGAAAATACGATCATAGAGAATTACAGATTATTGTGGATCGCATGAGACACTCATTGCAACGGAATCCTAAACATTGGCACAAAGTCGCTGCGGAGGTTATCGGCGTGTCCGAAGAGACGACAACGGGCGTGCACAGACTTTACCAGATGGCGCAAGCGGGGGAGCTTCTCTTTCCGGCCATCAATGTCAATGATTCGGTAACCAAGTCAAAATTTGATAATCTGTACGGCTGCCGGGAATCTCTCGCCGATGGTATTAAACGGGCAACCGATATCATGGTTGCGGGTAAGATGGTCGTCATTTGCGGATATGGCGATGTTGGTAAGGGATGTGCGCAGTCAATGAGGGGCTTTGGAGCCCGGGTCGTCATTACCGAGATCGATCCGATTAGCGCTCTTCAGGCGGCTATGGAGGGCTATGACGTGAAGACGCTCGACGATGTAGTCTCAAAGGGCGATATTTTCATTACGGCCACGGGCTGCTGCAAGGTCATTACCGGCGGGCATATGAACAGGATGAAGAATGAGGCCATCATATGCAATATAGGCCACTTTGACAGCGAGATAGACATGCAATATTTGGAAAAGAGCAAAGGTTGCAAAAGGGAAAACATAAAGCCTCAGGTCGATAAATGGACTCTCAAGTCCGGGCGTTCGATTATCGTCCTTGCGGAAGGAAGGCTGGTAAACCTGGGCTGTGCTACGGGTCATCCGAGCTTTGTCATGAGTACCAGCTTTACTAATCAGTGCCTTGCTCAAATTGAACTTGCATCGGGGAAATATGAAGTTGGCGTTCACACCCTGCCCAAAAAGATAGATGAAGAGGTAGCACGACTGCATTTGCGGAGACTGGGCGCCAAACTGTCAAGATTAACCAAGGAACAAGCCGATTATCTTGGCATTCCCATAGCAGGGCCTTTCAAGCCGGATTATTACCGTTACTAAGGGAGCAGGAATCAGGGACAGGACTCAGGTCTTGACGCGCAAGAACATGATAACCGATGCGATTCCGAAGATAATATTTGCAAACCATGCGGAGAGAACGGGCGGTATTGACCCGGAGCGGCCCAGGGACATGGAGAAGGCATGCACGATCCAATACGAGAATCCTATAATAATGCCGATGCCGATGCTCTGCATGACGCCGCCGCTTCGCTCGGTCTTTATGAGTGAAAAGGAAATGCCAATAGTAATAAGAATGATGATGACGAGGGTAAATGCGACCTTGCCGTGCATATCGACGAGATATCGCGTGGCATCGTATCCTTCAGCCTGAAGCTTCCTGACGTAGTTTCTTAGTTCAATAAATCCCATCTTTTCAGCCTCTTTTTGAACGATGTTGAAGTCCACGGGTGTCTCCGGGAGGTCTATCACTTTCGAGGAAACCCATTCGAGTGAGGGGAATTCTCCCCCAAAGCGCGTTATCAAGAGGTTGTAAAATGCCCATTTGTTATCCTTCCATTCCGCTTTTTCCGCGTCGATACGCGCCGTCAGCGTAAAGTTCTTATCCATATAATTTATCGTAATTCCCTGTACAATATTCGTCTTCGGATCAAAAAACCGAAAATTGTATATGCCGCTTTGCCCTCTGTACCAGAGTTGATTTTGTTTGAATGTTCCCAGGGCTTCTCGCTTTTGCACTTCCACGTATACAATATTGTCCGCCTTCTGGTTGCTGTATGGTGTAACCAGTTCACTATTGAGAAAGGCCAATATACAGATGAGCAGAGATGCAATGAACACCGGGAGAGACGTCCTGTAGAGGCTGATGCCGTTTGCCTTCATGGCCAGCACTTCGGAATTTCTGGCAAGGGTGCTGAAAGTTAAGAGAGCTGCGAGTAGTGCCGTAGCGGGAAGAGTCTGTGAAACCATCATGGGGATCATGAAAAGGAAGTATGATAAGATCTGTGTGAGGGAAGCATTGTTGCTCAAGAACATTCTTATGCGTTCAAAAAATTCAACAATCAGGAAGAGTGACGTGAACAA
>JBEKXK010000100.1:0-12910 GCA_049512055.1 Syntrophales bacterium
GCGCACGGAGTCAATGAGAAATACGCGGACATGAACTTCATAAACCTCAAGGATTCCACAGGAAAGACTTTCATTCGGGAAATCGTCGACGCTGCAAACGCCAACGGCAGCGGCTGGGTGGATTATCAGTGGTACAACCCGGTTAACAAATCAACGAAACCCAAGAGCCTGTATTTCGAGAAAGTCGATGACTTGATAATATGCAGCGGAATCTATATTGTAAGGCTGATGGATATCATCTCTTACAATCTCGAAAATATGCAGTATCAGGGAGATGCGTATCTCGGCCAATATCAGCCTATGGTGTGATTTGGCGGTGGCGGTATCGTGAGTACTTTGGACGGCCAGATATTTTGTGGCTCGGGAGAGTGCATGATCAGCGCATTCGGGCAGGCATTCTGCGGAGGAAAAGGGGGCGGTTCGAATTAAATGTTAACAAATGATAAAACCGTCTCCTTTAAATCTTTGCCTTTGGATGATACTTGTGTCAATGTATTCAGCATTAACAGAATTCACGTACAGGAGAGGGTTGCATGGTTCCAATCCGGGTTGCCGCAGTGCAGATGCGGGCACAGGTCGGCGCAGTTGAGCGAAACCTCTCGTCCGCCGAGGCGCTGGTCTCTCAAGCCTTTCGGCGCGGCGCCCAATGGGTAATCCTTCCCGAGTTCTTCCCCTCCGCAGTAGCGTTCACGCCGGCAATGCTCTCCGCGTGGCAACCGCTGGAAGGCCCTCCCTTGCAACTCATGCGCAGGCTTGCGCGCAAACATGATGGTGTCGTAGGCGGGTCATTCATCGCGAAGCCAGGGCATGACTGCTTCAATAGCTTTCTGCTTGTCTTTCCTGACGGCCAGTATTTCCGTCATGACAAGGATTTGCCCACCATGTGGGAGAACAGTTACTACATCGGCGGTTCGGATGATGGCGTCCTCGCCACTCCTGCCGGCCCTGTCGGCGTCGCCATGTGTTGGGAATTAATTCGTTCCCAGACAGCGCGCCGATTGTTGGGTAAAGTGGGTTTTGTCGCGGGCGGATCATGTTGGTGGGATCTGCGACTCCCCGTGCCTCCCAAATACGCAGAGGAGCAAGCGCGGTTGATTGACTTGCTGAGACAGGCTCCCGCTCATCTGGCGCGGATGCTTGGCGTGCCCGTCGCACACGCGTCCCATGCAGGTGACTTCGAAGGATTGACGCCGGGCAATGAATCCATGCCCTACCCTTCACGCTATCTGGGTGAAACGCAAATCACGGACGGCTACGGCAAAGTATTGGCGCACATGACGTACGAAGACGGCGAAGGCGTGATCATTGCCGACATCACACGCGGTCAGGTTGCCGGAGACCTAACGCCGATTCCCGACAGCTTCTGGACCCGCGAGCTGCCGTCAGGCGCAATCAAAGCATGGGAGTATCTGAATCCACTCTGCCGACAATACTACGCCGCAACCGTTCGCCCGATGCTCGAAGGCAGTTCGTCTGTATAGACTCAATTGTGCGAACACAGAAAGTTTGCAGCATTATTTAAAGGCGAAACACGCTCTCTGCATTTTGATGGAGAAAAAGCTCCTTCCCTTCTTCATCCAGCCCCAATGAATCAAGATCCTCGAGACACTTGTCCGGTAAGATCATGGGGTAGTTTGTACCAAAAAGAACTTTCTTGCGGCCATTCGTTTTCATGTACGCTACAAGCTCTGGAGGATACCGCTTAGCAGTATATGCCGATGTATCGATGAACACATTGGGATGCTTCGTGGCGACGGCAATCATTTCGGTCGTCCACGGATATCCGATATGACCACATACGATCTTCAGTTCCGGGAACTCGATAGCTGCGACATCAATATAGGGGATCGGGCGACCCGGCTCAGAAGGACAGAGAGGGCCTGTGTGTCCTACCTGAAGGCAAGCAGGGATGTCCAGGTTGACGCATTCGGCGAACAAGGGATAGTAGCGGCGATCGGTCGCAGGCAGATCCCAGAGCCACTGCACGATACGGAGTCCGCGGAACCCGTAGTCTGTTACACATCTTCTCAATTCCCGGATGGCTTCCATGGGCCGGTACAGGTTTACTGATGCAATACCTATGAAACGGTCAGGATGCTTCCTGACAATCGAAGCCACTTCATCGTTGGAAATCAGCGGTCCCTGCGGTCCCCACCATGCACAGAGCAACCCCTTCGCAATGCCGCCCTTGTCCATTGCGTCAATTGTGAATTCGACGGGTATCTCTTCCGTCACTTTTTTTACTCCACCCGTCCATCGCCGGAGTGAATCGAACATCGGCTGATTGATAAACCTCATTGTCGGATGCTGCATCCACACATCAATAATGACATTACTTTTCATCGTGCACCCTTTCTTTCTTTGCTTCAGATTCTTCTGTTATCCTTTAAGTAAATTGTCAGTCATCGAGATAGTACTGATAATTCCTACAGCGATGGTAAGTCAATAAATAATTTGTAGCGTCGCAGATTTTCCAGGATAGTCCGGGGAAGTGGTGGCTGCCGGCAAGACGTGGATTTCCTACAATGCCCCTCTGATTCTGCAAGCGCGCCACAACTTGCCGGCGGAGCTTCTGCCCAACATCGCGGCACTCGAATCACTGGCAGCCAAGGCCAGCGAATAGAAAACAACTGCGAATTTTATTTTCTTGCCGCTCGGGCGACAATACTACGCCACACACACGCTCGCCCGATTATCAAAGGGGACTCGTTCACACCCTAAGAATAATTCCGACGTAAGCGTCGTGGGGGAGGATTTGGACGCGGGCAAAGAGGAATCCCTGTTTACTCTTTAATGCCCGCCATCTTTCGAGCACGTCCTTTTAGGTAGTTAAGATTGTTCGACTGGCGCATTACCAATCTCTGAACGGCGGCCGGCCCGGCCCCATGGGTTGATTCGGTGGGAACGACAGATCCCTGTCCGACGAGATATTCAACGAGACGCGTAATGCGTACTCTGTTTTCGGTAGAAACGTTTGCCTTCCCTTTGAAGTACTTATCCACATATTCTGCAATTTCCGGATTTTCAAAGTCCTTCAGGCTGGGGGCGGTACAAATCACCCCGCCGACAATTTCGGTAGCCAGCTTGGATGCCAGCCAAACCGCTTCCACAGCTTGAAGCTTCGCTGCATTCACCAGCAAGTCGTCGGGCACATATACCCCTGATGACGTAGCTTTCGCCTTATATCCAGCGGCGATCGCCGTCCCAAAAGCCAGTGCAGAATGAAATGACATTTCGATTATCTTGTCACGAATATGACTCATTTTATCGCAGCCGTTATATTCCGCGGCAACGGCTGCCGCACCATAGGTGAGATCACAATGACCGGATTTGCAACCCGAAGTTGACAGTCTCTGAAAGTTGCCGAATATCGAGGCCAACGGTCCCGTAAATTCATATTCGCCGCACATGAAGACCATTTCCGTCGGGATGAAGACATCATTGAATACGACCAAAGTCGAACCATGCACGCCATATTCGAAATTACCAAAATTCATCTCGTCTCCGTCGGACAATCGACGGGCATTGGGCGCCGGCGCCTCGGCAATATGGACCATTCCCGGAGCATTAGGAGGAACGGCAAAGGCTACGGCAAACTCCTTTTCATTTTCCCGCATGGATGTAGTCGGAGCCACAATGTTAAAGTGAGCCAGGGCGGCGCCTGACTGATGGGCCTTTGCACCCCTGACAACAATGCCGTCTTTTTTCACTTCCACGACCCGTAAATAAACATCCTGGTCCGCCTGCTGACCAGGGCTGAGAGACCTGTCGCCTTTGGCGTCGGTTACCATGCCGCTGCACGTGAGATCCTCTTGTTGCGCCAATTTCAAGAATTTCAGGAACCTTTGGTGATAATCTGTCCCCAATTTTTTATCCATATCGTAGGTAACGGCGTAGAGAGCGTTCAACGCCGCCGTACCGGCACACCGGGCGCCGACACAAGCGCCGTGAAAGGGTGTCAGGAACTTGCCCAATTCGCATCTCTTGATCAAGTCTTCCGGGGATTTGCAGATGTGCAGGAACCGGTTTATCTTTTTGCCGGTCAATGGCGATTTGACGGTCATCAGACTTTCGTTTTCCGTATCCTTGGCCAGCTTGTAGGTCAGGGCAATTGAGTTCAGTGTTGGAGCGAAGGTCGGATGGTCTGCTACCTGTGCAACCTTCTCCCCAAACGCATATACAGCAGGCTTCAGCTTTCTAATACTGTCTCTGTATTCTTTTTCAGACTTCATAATCACTCCTTCCCAACGAGATGCTGCTTTGCTGAGGTTCCCTCCCGACTATATGTCTTCTTCCTGTTCTTCTTTGGATTTCGAGACTGCAATCTCCCATCTCGGGC
Source organism: Syntrophales bacterium (assembly GCA_049512055.1). GTDB lineage: Bacteria > Desulfobacterota > Syntrophia > Syntrophales > UBA2185 > Fen-1135. The sequence continues at coordinate 4,340 of JBEKXK010000100.1, forward strand.
AGAATCGTCCGCCAACTGATTCCATCGGATAAATCCTGCAGCCTTCCGGTCTCGCAGGATATATCTCACAATAATATCCTGCACAGGTGCTTTTTAAGAAAGGACACGGAATCCGTTTCCTATCGTCCGATTCCCATCCGGAAGCGTTAGCCGATAATTCGCCGTAATATTTCTCGATAACCTGTTTTTCGGAAATGTTCAGATACGCGGATATTCTTAAGACGGACTCCGGGTCATAAGGCAAACCGAGTTTGAGACAACATGTCCCGCATCTTTGACATTCAAAATATTTCCACAGTTTATTAATGAAGAACCCCTTTTCTTATACACTTAAGAATTAAGTGTGGTGTCCCCTAAATTAGCTTTAGTGAAATTTTAGCCGAAAGGAAGATATTCCTAAATATTCCGTAGCCAAATCGTAGCGAGGGAATACTATTTTTCTAAATCATACCTGTTTTCTCTGGTCCTTATAATAATTTTGTATTTTATTATCAAAGTTGTCTTCTGATTTTTTAATGATTTCATTCACTGGCATATAAATGGAAACTAATTCGCATATTCCTTGAATCAAAATTCCCAAAAGCATATACAGTGTAAATCCTAGGCCGATTAAATATTTTTGCTTATCTTCATCAGTCTTATTTATCCCATAAAATATTGCTGTGTGAAATGTCGCCCCATATAAAGTGCCGTGTATATTTTCCGACGCATCTTCGTAAATCATATTCATTGCCGCAAGATACATCGCACAAGTCTTCTTATTGATTTTGTTTTCAATAAATTTGATACGATGATACAAAGAAACATCCGTCCAATTGGGTTTTTCACCACCTTTCTTACCTGAAAATTTTTTCAATTCTTTATTCTCTCTAATTAAGGGAAGAATATCAGGAAGGGGCACATTGTGACCAATATTTTTATATGCTTTTTGTTTTGTGTATAATGCTCTGATGATTTTCTGGTGTGACCAGTCTACATAATTTTCATATTCACGTTCATCGCAAACATTAAGATAACAAAAATTAACACATTTCTCAAAATAGGAACGAGATATTATATAAGCCTCTGGAATAAATCCTCCTCCAATCAAATTAACAATCGATTTAGCGTTTGATATGATCGAAAATAACAACACACCTAAATAATTAAGTCGCCCCGGTCGCCCTTTTTTATCAATTTTATCTATTAGCTCATGCAGCAACTGGAATTGAAAAATGAAATACTCTTCAAATATTTTTAGCTGCTCATAATGTTGGTGGCAGGAACATTTTTCTTCATTTTCCTTTGTCATGTTTATAATCTCCATAGGATTAAAGGGACGGTTCTAATTAATGTTAACAAATAATAGAATCCTCCCCTTTAAATCCCAATAAGAATGCCCATGAAGGCGAAGCCCATCATTATCCTACAATCTCTCTGAAGACAATTTGAACAGGTTATACTTCCTCGTTAAATATTGTGTGTCTGGAACGCTATCATATAGATACTTATAAAACGCAGGCACCTGATTTATATTAAGCCTGAAATAATAGCTTGGAGTCTTACGTTTATTTGTATAAATAGTTTTTATTTGCAACCCATTCTTACTCAACGCATTGACCATACCCTGTATAAATTTTCTTGAACCACTGACATATGATGCCTTAATTCGTTTACTCCTTTTTTCAAGATAAACCGAACCGTCACCGTCCCAACAGCCTCGGATAAAATGACGAACATATTCTCTTGGTACATCTGGAAATTGCAGTGTCAGGCTCTTATTAGGCGTCAGACCATACTTCAAGAGCTCATTGTAAAGCGCATCGTTCATAATAGAAAATTGATATCTCGCTCCAGCGACAAAATTTCCATAACGTTTCTCACTTATAAAATAAATTCTGGCATTGCACTCTATTAGATTCAAAACTTTCTCTAAAAGTTCAGGCTCTTTTTGAGCAATTTGTAATCTTCCAGTTGGATTGCTATGCCTTTTGCTCGCGGTTTCACAATATAAGTTCCCATCAGTATATATGACACCTAAAACATAAGCCATCTCGGCAGACCATGCAGAAAAAAACCCTTCCTTATATCTAACTTTTCTCAGAGTAACTAAATGACCTTCTTCATCATTTGTTCTAATGAAATATTTCAATTTGCCTTTATCCAAAGCCATCACTCTTGCTGACCCTCTGCCACGCAAAGGAATTTTACATGCCTTCATCCTTTTATAAACATACTGCCGAGAGCACATACTCTCTTTTGCAATCTCACCCAGTGATTTCTCTTTTTCAACATAGCTCTCCAAAAGATATTCTGGAGTCAGTATGGAACTTGACCCTCCATACTTTCTAATGCGGTTTTCGTCTTTATGTCTTAACTCAATATTTTTATCATAACAGCTACTGCATAGGCCCCTTCCAGCATGACGCTTATCAGCCGTCCCACACTTTACGCATCGGTCATATTTGACAGCCCATCTTGATTTCTCTTTCTGCAAGACAGGGCTCGGTTCTTGACTATCATTTTCGGGGAGAAACGTTAGAGCCCTACGCAGTGTAACACCAATAGCTTTTATGTAGTCCTGCCAATCGCCCTTTCCATTTTCAATACGCTGCAAAGCACTCAAGGGCACACTTGCTCTATCGGCCAGAGTTTTTTGAGTCCACCCTAAGCGATTTCTGCTCTCTATAATCACTTCGACATAATTATTCTTCATAAGCCTTAACAAAGAAAAACCCCGCTCTCTGTTTTGAGAAACGGGGTCTCGGTGATCACTCCATACTGCCCTCGCACAATGTTAAAGGGTTATGGTTCAATTGTCTCTGTCTATCTAATAATTACAACGTATTAGGTACACTCCTGAATAATCAATGTCAAGCTCTAAATCCGCAGCGATTAAAGACTATCTGAAATGACATTAAATAGGAACAGCGTCTAACATGCAACTGTGCAGGCTACCCCCGCGTCTCAAGCAGTAATCCTTATTGACTGTTATCCACACTCCCTTTGTTTTCTGAAATATTTAGGATTACAAATGGTAATGAACATTGTAGCAAAATATCGTTGACAGACAAAAATATCTTCCTCTATAATTAACAATGCCTGAAGGTAGTTCTATAAAAAGGATGTCAAAGTTGTAAAGGAACCATGGAGGCGGGGATCCTGTTGTTGTACGTTCATGCACCGTCTTCAATTTCTGAAATCCTCACATGGGAGAGGAGGCGACTGTGACAAAGAACATATCCAAAACAAGGCATGCTGATGACCTCCGCAGGCGTGCGGAAAAAAACATTCCCGATGTTACGGACAGCATCGGGTCGATGTCCGTTCCCGACATCCAGAAGCTCGTTCACGAGTTGAATGTTCACCAGATAGAGCTGGAGATGCAGAATGAGGCATTGCGAAAGTCGCAGACGGAGACTGCGGAATCACGGTACAAGTATAGCGATCTTTATGATTTTGCCCCTGTCGGGTATTTCACCTTCGATAGAAGGGGACATATCATTGAGGCAAATATCACCGGTGCGTCCTTACTCGGCGCGGAGAAGCGATCTCTTGCCAAGCAGCCTTTCCAGCGTTTTATCGTACCCGGGAATTTCAGCATCTTCCAGTCCCATCTTCAGAAATCCGAGGAAACACGAAGCAAACAGATATGCAAACTGAAGCTCACAGGAAAGGACGGAAGTCTATTCGACGCGTTGATCGACACCATTGTTGTAATAGATGGTGAAGGTAAATTCGATCACTATCGGTCTGCAGTCACCGACATCACCGAGATTACGAGGGCGGAGGCGCTCCGCGATAGCGAGATAAAATACCGCGGTCTATACGAATCCACCCAGGACGGAATCGCGATGACAGATATCAAAGGCACTATTGTTGAATGCAACCGGGCTTATTCAGATATGCTCGGTTATAGCGAGAAAGAAATAAGAGGCATTACTTATCAGCAGACAACGCCGGCAAAATGGCATAATATGGAAAGAGATATCGTTATAAATAAGATCTTGAAAACTGGCTATTCCGATATCTATGAAAAAGAATATATCAGGAAAGACGGTACAGTGTTTCCCGTCTCTATGAGAGTATGGGCTATTAAAGATGAAGCAGGAAATAATACAGGGATGTGGGGTATTGTAAGAGACTTCACCGAGCGCAAGCGGGCGGAAGAGGCGCTTGAAGAAGAACGCAGACGGCTCAAACAAGCATTGGATGAGGTTAGGACGTTGCGCGGTATCGTGCCTATCTGTGCTAACTGTAAGAATATCCGCGATGACAAGGGTTACTGGAACCAGGTGGAGAAGTACGTCAGTGACCACACCGAAGCCAAGTTTACCCATGGGATTTGTCCTGATTGTGTGAAAGCACTGTATCCTCAGCTTAAAAAGCAATGAGGACATGACACCAATATTATTTGTTTCGATTGGCAATCCGCGCTTCAATTCTAAATGGAAAGTTGAGGATACGTAGGTGTTCTAAACAAGCAATCATGAATGATGGCAAAACTCATTCGAGATCATTACAAACGTTGACACGGGGTAGCAATAGGATAGCAAAAGATAAAGTGGTTACAGACTGAAATCTGTAACCACTTATTTTCTGGAGCCGATAGCCAGAATCGAACTGGCGACCTACTGATTACGAATCAGTTGCTCTGCCGGCTGAGCTACATCGGCTCTGCTTGTGCAGGTGAGTGATGTCAAGCCCTTAATCCGCAGCGATTGAAGACTATCTGAAAGGTAAAATCCCATTCAATAGGTATTGATCAACTGTGGATACTTTTTAGTCAACTGACTACTAAGACTGCATACTTCTTATCCATATTTATGCTCTCAAAGAAAGCTTACCGATTTCTGTAAAGCTGTAATATCAACATTAATTCCATATGTTGGCTATAAGATGATAGGTCTGGCACATCTGTTGCTTTTATATTATTATAAGATAGATTTAAAACTCATGAAAAGAAAAGAATAATCAACAACGGGAGAAGCCATCTTTTTGTGACGATGGTTTCTCAGGTGTTTAATTACGAAGGAGGACATAAATGATGATGTCAATCTGGAAGATGACAACAGGAAAACAGATATCGAAACGGTGGTTATCAATGGCAGGCCTTCGGCTTTTGCTCCTCTTATTAATTCTTGCCCTGGCTGCGTGTTATCCTGCGACTTATCGCGAGGTCCCAAGCGCAAGTGCAGGCCCAAGCCCAAGCGCTCCCATTACGCAGGTTTATTTTTACCCTACAAAGGGCCAGACAACAGAGCAGCAGTCGCGAGACCACTATGAATGTTACAACTGGGCGATGCAACAGACCGGCTTCGATCCGAGTCAATCATCGATTCCGCCCGAGCGTCGCGTAAAAGTGGTGCCTATGCCCCCACCCGGTCATGATACAGCTGTTCTGGCTATCACCGGTGCGGTTCTGGGCGCGTTAATAGCCGGACCGAGACACGCAGGGGCTGGCGCACTGATCGGCGCAGGGAGCGGGGCTGTTGTGGGTGGTGCATCAGATTTGTCCCGGCAGCAGCAGGCCCAGCAAATGCAGGAAGCTTATGTCAACCGCGATCAGGCGCTCGACGCCCGCCATGAAGAAGGAAAGGCACGCGACTTCCGGCGTGCGATGTCAGCCTGTCTCGAAGGCCGCGGGTATACCGTACAGTGAGGAAAACTAAGAATCTATATTTGATTTTATGGAGGCAATAACCATGTCACACATTCGAAATACGAGTCGGTACTGTACGATTGGGCTTATGTTAGCAGTGTTGTCAGGGATCATGCTATTCGGGTTAACGCAGGTGGTACGTGCAGATGAGCGCGGCTTCGGCCATCACGAAGAGTTCAGGGATACGCGTCATGGCCATGACCATGTCTACCCGGCACGTGGTCACTATGTTGAAGTGCTGCCAGGCGGCCACCGGGAGGTGTTTTACGGCGGATCACGATACTACTTCCACGAAGGTGTCTGGTATCGCCCGTACGGTTCGCGCTTCGTCATCATTGCGCCTCCGTTCGGTATTGTAGTTCCCTTTTTGCCGCCCTTTTACACGACAATCGTGATAGGCGGTGTTCCTTACTACTATGCAAATGAAGTCTATTACGCTCAAGCCCCGGGCGGCTATATGGTTGTTGAGCCGCCGGGTGGAGTCACGCAGGCACTACCCACGCAGGCACCCCCATCGGCAGGCCAAATGCCGTCAGAGCAATCGTTCATCTATCCCCGCCAGGGCCAGAACGAACAGCAACAGGCAAAGGATCGCTACGAATGCCATAGCTGGGCTGTAAACCAGACACATTATGACCCGACTCAGCCACCTGCCGGCATGCCCGCAGCTCAGATGAGCCAGAAGCGCGCGGACTATCAGCGTGCGATGAACGCCTGTCTCGATGCCCGTGGATATACCGTGAAATAGCGGGAGACTATCATGCCGGGCTAGTGGGCGGTGCAACGGTAGAAGGTTTGAAAGCTCATCCGAGGTCACGATAAACGTTCACATTGGGCAGAAAAAAGAAAAGGGGTTACAGACTGAAATCTGTAGCCCCTTTATTTTGGAGCCGATGCGTGGAATTGAGCCGCGGACCTACTGATTACGAATCAGTTGCTCCACCGGCTGAGCTACATCGGCTTTGCTTGTGCAGTCGAGTGATGTCAAGCTCTAAATCTGCGGCGATTGGAGACTATCTGAAAGGGCATGAATAGGAACAGCGTTTAGCCCTCAACCTGAATATCACCGTGCAAAATTAATCGTATCTGCTTTTTCGTATGGCCTTAAAAATTTCTCTTGACATCAAAAACAATCTCTGGTCTAATGTGAGCAAACGTTCACATTAATGATATGACAGAGAAGAAAAGCACGCACATAAGAAAAGAGGAAATTGTCCAGGCCTCCCTTAAAGTATTAGGCAAAGGAGGGACAAAGGCGCTCACTATTGCCGCTATCGCGAAAACGGCCGGAATGAGCCAAGCCAACATTTATCGGCATTTTGGCGGTAAAGACGACGTCTATACTGCCCTTGTGGACTTTATCGGGGTGGCCGTCATGGGAAAGGCGGCAATCATCGCGGCGGGAAGCAGGACGCCTTTGGAGAAACTCGAGATCATCTTTTTTTCCCATATAGCGCTCATCGAGGAACACCCCGGCATGCCGCGTCTGATTTTTTCCGCGAACATCCGCCTTGGTAATAGAAAGCTGGGAGAGAAGATCTCCTCGCGCTTGCGAGGCTACGTGGAGACACTGGCCGGCATCATTGCGGCGGGCATTAATGAGGGGGATTTTCGTCAAGGGCTGTCCCCACGGGAGACGGCTCTGACTTTTCTCGGGCTGATCCAATCTACGGCACTGCGTTGGACTATCGGCAGCGAATCTTTCAACATCAAGGCGGAAGCGAAAAAACTGTGGAGCAATTTTATACAGCTCGTTTGCTAAATTTTTTTTGCCCCTTATGTGAATGTATATTCACATTATTATATTCAGATGCAGTATGAGTGGATATCAATTTGTTAAGGGAGAAAGGAGGTTAAGACCATCGCTATAAAATATGACCATACATCGTTCTGTGTAACACAGAACCTAACGCATAATAATTAATTGACCATTAAGGAGGTAGCTAAATGAAAACGAAAAAAACCATCTTTGCCCCGTATCTCATGCTCGTGTTCGCGGTCATCGGAATGGCCATCGCATCTTATGATGTCATTGGGATATATAACAATTGGTTGCTGTGGTGTCCGCCTCCCATTGACGGATGCAATACAGTGGCCTACAGTCCGTACGGTCGCATTTTCGGCGTGCCGATAGGGGTTTATGGCCTGATCTTTTATTTGATCATGATCGTATTGGCGGTACTCCTCGCGTTCTTCAGGTCCTCACGCCGCTTGCGCTTGGTCGGGCTTCTCTACGCTGTGACAGGCGTACTCTTTTCAATATACTTCTTTTATCTTGATCTCGCTTTAATCCGCGCATTCTGCATTTACTGTCTGATATCCGCCATCTTGACAGTTCTTCTTCTCGTATACGCAATTGCGCACTTTAGAGCACCGACCGACGGCCAAAGGCTGACCGCGAATGAGGGGTAAGAGTTTCACGTCTAACTCTGCAAATGGAATAGGAATAGCAATTGGCAAAAGAATCAGGGGTTACAGACTGAAATCTGCAACCCCTGATTTTTTGGAGCCGATGGCCAGAATCGAACTGGCGACCTACTGATTACGAATCAGTTGCTCTGCCGGCTGAGCTACATCGGCGCTGCTTGTGCAGTCGAGTTGTGGTGTAGTCCTGAATTTACAGTGAATGCGTCCCGTTCATCAATGATTAGACTACTTATATGAAGGCATCTTCCCTGTCAAGATTTTAAGATAATGACATTTCAGCAGGAAAGAAAACACTGGATTCCCGATCAAGTCGGGAATGACGGAGGAGGGATGATTGCCACGGCCCTTCGGGCCTGCAATGAGCACGTACGGCAGACCTGAAGGGCCTGTTGCCCAAATAAATTTTGCAAATAGGAAAAGAACTATTTATAAAGACCTCATCACGGAATGACGAGGTACTGTCCTATGATGGGCTTTCAATCTGACTTTCAGCCGCGACTGTT
>JBEKXK010000101.1:0-12908 GCA_049512055.1 Syntrophales bacterium
AATGAAAATAGTGTTATCAAAAAGACAGTGTAAATTGTAATCTACATAGAGCTCCTAACCCTTAAACCATATCTGAGGGTGCTATGGACTAATTATCGAAACCCTGTATCTCAAAAAGAGTGCGGGGTTTTTTATTCTTGATCAGAATGTTTTTTTGAATAGATAAGCAGCAACTGCTGTCTAAATGAAATATTAACGGAGGCAAATATGAAAAGACTCATAATATGTTTAGTGATGGTCGTTCTTATGTCAGGCTCCGCATTTGCGCAGTGCAATGTGGAGGCATATTTCAGCCCATACGATGATGTAGAAACAGTAGTGGTGGACAGATTATCCGGAGCCCAAGAGACGATAAACTGCTCACTATACGGGATAACCAATGCAAAGATTACACAGACACTGATTGATAAAATGTCCGAAGGAGTGAGCGTCACTTTGTGCCTTGACAAGACGCAGAGTGCAGGGAAAAGCAGTACGCACAAAAAGTTGAAAGCTAAGGGAGCCGACATCGTGATCAAGAAAAGCGCCGTTCTTGAACATAATAAGTTTTGTGTCATTGATGGCACAAGGGTGATCATGGGGAGTTGGAACTACTCGGGAAACGCGCAGAAGCAGGATAATTCAATGGTTGAGATAACTGCATGCAACGACATCATCGATAAGTTTGAAGCCGCGTTTGAGAGAATCTATCAAAGGGACAAATAGAGAATAACGTGAAGAAGTAGGTGGCGAAATGATTACAGTCAGACGCAATAAAGTTATATTGTCCGTCATACTGGTCCTCATATGCATTTGCTTCATTCCTAATATAGTAGATGCACAAGCTATCAAAACCTCTGTTTCCGAGATTCTTAGTAATCCAGATAAGTATGATGGGAAACTGGTTCACATAGAAGGGCGGGTCCAATCGCTGAAATTTAATACTTCTAAGAAAGGCAATCCATACACCACATTTGCAGTAGTGGATCCTTCAAATAATAGTCTGAACGTTTTTAGCTTTGGTACGCTATCCATAAATAGAGGTGATTCGGTGACGGTCACAGGGCGATATCAAAAGGTCAAACATGTTCCTCCCAAATACACTTTTTATAATGAAATAGAAATTACAGAAGATGGTGTGAAAAAAAGGGGGAAATATTGAAATATATATATTTCTAATTGGTATAAGGACAAGGAACATTCTTAATCGTATGAGAAATAGCATCCAAAATATTGACGTCGGGTTCATATAACTGGTAATTTATAATTAAATCTAATTTTCGAAGGGAGGAAGTGTCTATGGCAAAGAGAAATCTTGTAATACGAATAGTAGTGATCATGCTGGCGCTCATTTTTACGGGCACCCTTAGCTTTGCTGCTGACCCCACGGCACCTGCAACGGGAGCAATGAAAGCAGCCGGGCAGAAAGTGGAGGCGGCCAAGAAAGAACTGATAGACATCAACACGGCATCGAAAGAACAGCTCAAGTCAATCCCAGGGATCGGTGATGCCTACGCTCAGAAGATCATTGATGGCCGGCCATATGCAAAGAAGGATCAGCTTGTATCAAAGAAGATTGTTCCGAAAGGCACCTACGATAAGATCAAGGATTGGATTATCGCCAAGCAGCCCAAGAAGTAATAACATCATCCCATGGAAAACCCCAGATACGCCAAATCTGGGCTTTTTCGTTTCGTAATGGAAAGCGAACAAAAAGAGATTCAAGATATTGACAGGGAGCTTGAGAAAGATCCGGACTTTATGAAAAAAGCAGGTCTTCCAAAGTAAATAGTTAGACGTACTCTTTGATCAAGCGACAGGTCGTCAAAGGGAGGAGACTCATGGAAGCTGAATTTAAAGAGAGATTCATACAAAACTGGGACAGGTATTTTCCCGGTGCTGACTTGCCTATCGGGTTTTATTATTCCTATACGGCGGAACCGAAATTTATAGCAGAACCACCCAAGGGGCATCGTTGCATCGTTGGAGATTTAGTAAAAGTCCGGAACGGGCATACCCTATGCTTTAATGTCCATACGATTGGTTGCGGCGGCGGTAGACGATACCTTGGATTCGAGAGCGAACAAGCACTCAATTTTGAATATTTTCTATCCTATGGAATCCCCGGCAAACTGGAAGGAGAAAGGTATAAAAAGTCGCCGGAACTTGTTAAGGAAAATATGAAGCACCAGAAGCCGTCGAAAGCACCCGGAGACTATATTATCTTCAAGAGGTGGGACCACATGGAGGATGGAGATAATCCTTTGGTGGTCATTTTCTTTGCGCCACCCGATGTTCTTTCCGGTCTTTTCACGCTGGCTAATTTTGATGAACCGCAGCCCAACGGTGTCATTGCCCCCTTTTGTGCTGGATGTGCATCTATTGTTGATTATCCCTATAAAGAACTTGAATCCTCTGCACCCCGTGCCATATTAGGCATGTTTGATGTTTCAGCACGCCCCTGTGTTCCATCCAATGTACTGAGTTTTGCTGTTCCGTGGCCCAAATTTGTCCGCATGATGGATAACATGAAAGAGAGCTTCCTCATCACCAAATCGTGGGATAAAGTAAGAGTGAGAATTAAAAGAGATAAGGGATTGAAAGAAGCAGACCCACTCGAAACCGTTAAGTAGAATGTCATTTCCAAATATACGATAAGGAGAACCATCATGGCTCTGACTAAAATCGACCTTGTTGACATGATCTACAATGAATTGGACATGCCTAAGAAGAAATGCATCGATCTGGTTGACAGCTTCTTTGATATTATCAAGGATGAACTTGCTCTGGGTAATGATGTTATGGTCTCGGGATTTGGCAAGTGGTCGGTGAAGCAGAAGGGACCGAGAATCGGCCGGAGCCCGCAGACAGGAGAGAAGATAACGATTGATGCAAGAAGGGTAGTTACATTCAAGAGTGCGCCACCGCTGAGATCGATAGTAAACGGTGGTTTACGTAGCAGCAAAGGAGGATAGAAATGGATTTCAATACGCTCTTAATAAACAGGCGGCGTGCCATCAGGGACTTTCAGAATAAGGAGGTGCCTTTATCAGTAATCAAAGAAATCATTCAGGACACCTGTCTCGCCCCGACAGCCAGTAATCGCCAACCATGCAAGTTTATCATTATTAGAGACCGTGATTACATCAAAAAGCTCTCTGATGAAAGCAAGAAGAACCTACTTTCCGATCTTGAACAGAATCCTGAGTCACCGCTGAAACAATATGAACCCCGTCTGCGTGACGAACAATTCAATGTCTTTTATAATGCACCTTGCCTGGTTTACGTCATCGGTCCCAAAGATGTCCAGTCACTTGATGTGGATTGTGGCCTAACGGTTGCATATTTTATGTTCTCTGCTACCTCCAGGGAATTGGGAACCTGCTGGATCGGATTAGGGGCTCATATCCGTGACCGCAAGATCCTCGATGACATGGGAGTACCAAAGGATTGTGAAATAGTTGCACCCGTTATTATCGGGTATCCGACCAGTATTCCTCCCGCTTCTGAAAGGCACGCTCCTGATATACTGAAGATTATATGAAGGATACATATTCTGTGAGCAGTGATAGGATTCCCTCCAGAGAAGAATGCAATGAACTCATGGTACAACATCGCATTCGGTGGCAAAGAATCAAAAGGGGCACGATCAGGGCTAATTGTCGCCTTTCTTTCTATTGTTTCCCCATTGAAGCGGTTGGAGATTTGAAAGATTGTCAGTACCGCCTTTTGAGACTGGTTTGATATGATCAATCTCCCATCCATGTACTGAGCTTGTGTTTCCATGCTGAGAATATTTCATTGGAGATCCAAAATTATCATATCGCCATTCTTTCGGGTTGTAATGAGACGAGCCTTGATCGGGCACTAGTCTTCCTTTTGCCCAAACTGCTATTTTTGTCTTTTCGTCGGTTGATTTGAAGGGATAAGTGTAAGCCATGATAAACCTCCTCTTGCTTGGCGAATTAAAAAGTTTAGATAATTTATTTGTAGAAGCGACAGCCTCGATCTTTGCTAATTAACGGAGACGTGCCTCTCCTGAATTTAGAATATTCTTTATGGGGGAATAATCAAGGGGAATAATTCAAACTGACCCACTACCAGAAACTGGATAGAAAATAGATGCCGGCATATTAACCAGTACGAATGGTATTCATTACTTTTTACAGATGCCTTTACCCAACACTTTGTAGGTGTTGTCGAGGATTTTTATCTCATCCCTTCCTTCCTGAAGTCAATGGGCTTGCCTTTCTCGCATGAATACAAGACTTCAATACGTAATGATCATGTTTTTTAGTCAATCATTGACACACCACCCCACATCTTTTAATCGCTATGCCATTGACACACAAGGGTGCTTTTGTTACACTGCCTTCCCGTAAAAGCGAGTCTTTATCAAAGAAGAAGATCTCGGCGTAGCGAGCCGGTGGCTATGTCAATTTATGGGTGCTGCGATTCCGGGAGGGATGGCCATTTACTGGAATGCGGCCCCGGCGGCCACACGGGTCGGTAAGGCAGTCCCAGCAGGAGGGGCATCATGTTCGATGGGGAGATCATTCCGGGATACCACCATCAACCGGGATTTCACTGCGCGTCAAGCGCCATCCGCAACGTCCTGGCGTTCCGAGGGATCCAAGTCAGCGAGCCGACCGTCATCGGCCTGGGGCGGGGGCCGGGATTCTTCTACCAGATCAGTAATCACCGCCCGTCCCGGCTTGTCCACGTGCGCCACCTCACCTTGGAGGACAATTTCTTCCGGACAGTGGGCCTGACATTCCAGTGGCGGGAGACGGAGGACGCCGCCGAGGCGACGCGGCTTGCGAAGGAGTCGCTGGACCGGGGCCTGCCAGTCCTCATCTAGACCGACATCGCGTATCTCCCCTACTTCAACACCGATCAACACTTCCCCGGCCACGCCGTGGTCATCTGCGGCTACGACGACGAAAAGGGCGAGTTCTACGTTTCGGACACTCTCCATCCAGATATGCTCGCCGTGGCGACTCAGGACATGGAGCGCGCACGGAGCGCCGGCTTCCCGCCCTACGTGCTGAAGAACAAGTTCTTCGTCCTCGAGGACCTCTCTGGGTTCCGCATCGACGAGGCCGTGGTGCGGGGCGCCATCCGTCGGTGGGCTGAGGAGAACCTGAACGGCATTCTGGGGCTACCCGCCGCCTACGGCGTCAGGTCGCTGGAGGCGCTCATCGAGGATCTGCCCGACTGGAAGAAAGCCGCGGACTGGCAGTGGTCAGCGCGCTTCACCTACCAGATCATCGAGCGGCGGGGAACGGGGGGTGCCGGCTTCCGCACCCTCTACCGGCAGTTCCTAGAGGAGCAGGAGGGGCGTTACCCGGCGCTCCGGAGGATATGCCTCTCACAGGAACTGGCCGTCATCGAGGACATCTATCACGATGTGGCCGCGGCCTTCCGGCAGATCAGCGACAGGGAGGCGCCGGACTTCTCCCACGCCCATCCGGTTCTGGAGAAGCTACTTGAGCGGGAGAAGACTTTCTATCACGAGATTCTGCTTGAACTTTGAAGATATGGCATATCTGAAACAACTGAGTTAAACCCAGCAAAGCCACTGCCGAGAGCCTCATTAGGACTCTATCCGCAATCAGGAAGTGTTCCAGAATGGGACACTGTAAATTACTGTACTCAGCCATGCAAATCTTTGAATTCATACTCATCCAGTTTGCGGTATAAAGTGCTTCGCGAGATGCCCATTTGTTTTGCGATTTCTTTCTTAGTCATATTTAACTTAAGCATTTTCATCATTAATTTGCGTTCAATTTTGCTGACGGGTTCAATGCCATAATCAGTGTCTTCCATGGATCGTTCATCAGCAATCTCGGACGGCAGAAGATCAACCGTAAGTCTGTTGGAGTGGGCAACATTAATCATCGTTTCAAGGATATTTTGCAATTCTCTTACATTCCCTGGCCATTGAAAATTGATAAACTTTTCTAAGACATCTTTTTCGATTGTCTTAATCACTTTGCCCATAGCGCCGCTGATATTCTTAACGAAACAATCTACTAATATAGGGATGTCATCTTTTTTTTCTCTAAGTGGAACCATGCGAATCGCAAAGACATTCAAACGGTAATACAAGTCTTCCCTGAATTTTCCTTTTCGCACCTCTTCCTTCAAGTGTTTATTAGTTGCAGCTATTATCCTTACATCTATTGTTGTGACTTTTGTTCCACCGATTCTAGTTATAGATTTGTCCTCAATAACTCTTAAAAGAGCCGCCTGTAATTCTAAGGGTGTCTCACCTATTTCGTCCAGGAAGATAGTTCCTCCATCTGCAAGTTCAAATTTTCCCTGACTGCCTCCCTTTCTGGACCCTGTGAATGCACCATCAGAGTAACCGAAAAGTTCACTCGTTATAAGATCCCGGGGAATAGCAGCACAATTTATGGCGACATACGGACCATCTTTTCGACTGCTGTTATTATGAATTGCTTGCGCGAAAATATCTTTTCCTGTCCCACTTTCCCCTAAGAGAAGAACATTGGAATTAATCTGGGACGCTATTTGAGCCTGTCTTACTGTTTGCAAGAATCTGGGATTGTGTCCGATGATGTCTCCAAAGCTAAATTTTGCTTTTGCTCCCATCATCTTTGCGGCAAGAGTCCTTGCCCTCTTGATCTCGTTAAGAATAACAATTTTGCCAGTCACCTTATTCATTGATAGAATTGGATTGCAGGTTAAGGTAAAATCAGACTGAACATTTCTGAAAGAGATTCTCACCTCCACATCTGTTAACGAGTCGTTGTTATTAATTAAGTTCAGCAAGCTTCTGTTGTTTTTGCCGCAGAGATCTTTGATATGTCTGCCCAAGAATCTTGCCGCATCAGGGCCAAAGGCCTTCTTTGCATTATTATTAATAAGAGAAATAAAACCGTCATTATTAATGGTCATAATTATTTCAGGGATTGACGAAATAACGGTTTTTTGAAAACTTTCAACAATCTGATACTCTTTAAGGAGTTTTCTCAAACTAATGTCATTCTCAATTGCATGTGCCGCAGCCACAACCATTCCCAAGGTGTGTGGATTAGCCCTTTGATTAGGCCCGGTCATGGCAATAACGGCTATTATCTTTCCTTCCGCATCATGTACCGGCGCTCCCGAACCTGTCCACTTATGTGAATTTATACAATAGTGTTCGTAACCAAAAACCTGAAAAGATCTTTTCAATTTTAGGACTGTTCCCGCAGCATTTGTTCCAGCATATTCTTCACTCCAGCAGCTTCCCAAAACGAAATTTCCACGCCTTACACTCTCCAGAACATCGTCATCTCCGACGAGATTAAGAATATATCCGTCGGCGTCAAAAAGAGCCACAATGAAGCCCGACCCTTTGAGAAAGCCGTAAAGGTTTTCCATGAAGGGTAGGCTGACATCAATAAGCCCCACATTCTTTTTCAGCAATTCTTCTAATTTCTTTTCTTCTAGAACTAAGGGGACTTTTGTAAGGTAGGGGTCAACCTTGTTTGATTTGCACCTCTTCCAGGAATCTAGGATTATGGGAGAAACGATATTGCTGTTGTTACCCGGAACACCGTTTATGAACTTGTGCCACTCGCTGTAAATTGTATTAACTTTTTTCCCATTGTCCATACGCATTTGCTCCTGTATTTGCTTCCCTCCTCTATTGGGAGACTGTTCCTTGATTCTGCAAATCAGCACTTCTTTCCCTCTAGGAAGAAGGGCGATGATGTTGCAGAAACAGGACATGTCCTTTGTGTGTCATATTCAAACATCCGTGTCTGATAATGGCACACGCACGTATGAACATAAATCAAGTAAAATTGCAAATTATTTTTATAAAGGCAGTAAGTTTCAGCATGTAAGAGAGATTATTCGAATGTCTAACGGTGGCATAGGAAATGCAAATTACCAAATACATACTGGAGGTCAAAGCGACTGAATGAAAGAGCTGTCTACGACTGTGCGTGGTGCTGGTAGTCAAAGGGAATAAGATGCAGACGAAGGAATTTCGAAGTTCGAATTCAGGATTTTAGATTAAACCTATAAGGAGAATGGATAGAGATGGAGAGCAAGGATGATATTGTTATCGTCAGTGCGGTGAGAACGCCGTTCAGCAAGTTCGACTCCGCCATGGCGGATATCCCGAGCATCGACCTCGGAGTAATGGTCATGAAAGAGGTCATAGCGCGGGTGGGAGTTAAGCCTGCGGAATTGGATGAAATAAATTACGGGAGCTGTATGCTCGCGGAGTTAGCACTTGAAACGGACGTGCCGGCAAGGCAGGCGACCCTCCTTGCCGGATTCCCGGCGGAAAATATTTCTTTGACCCTTGACAGGGCGTGCTGTTCATCACTGACCTGCCTTCGCCTTGGCGTAAGGGCCATCAAAGCCGGAGAAGCCGAAATCGTCATGGCAGTGGGCTCCGAGAACATGCCACGTACACCGCATCTGGCTCCCGGTTTAAGAAAAGGAGCAAGGATAGGGAATATCAAGCTTATCGATAATCTCTTTGAACTCGGCTACACGGCAAAAGGATTCAATGCCCTTGCTAAAGACGCGGGAGAAGTTGCAGTGGAATACGGCGTGACAAGGGAGATGCAGGACGCTTGGGCTCTTGGCAGCCAGGAGAAGTACGTAAAGGCCTTTGCGGAAGGAAAGTTCAAGATCGGTGAGGAACTCATGCCGGTCGTGATTCCTCAAAAGAAAGGTGATCCTATCGTCATCGAAAAGGATGAATCGCCCAGGAAGACAAGCATGGAAGCCCTGGCTAAATTGAAACCCGTATACGGCAGCCCCACTGTAACACCGGGGAATGCCCCCCCCATCAGCGCCGGGGCGAGCGCGATCCTTATAATGACCGGCAAGAAGGCCAAGGAGAAGGGTCTGAAGCCCTTGGCATCAATTATGGCAGTAGTAGCTTCGGCAACGACTCCCCGTGAAATGGCCGTCATTCCGGCTTATACGATTCAGAAGGCCCTGAAACAGGCAGGTCTGACTCTCGAGGATATGAAGCTGATTGAAATAAATGAAGCCTTTGCAGTACTGCCCCTTGTCTCCACTAAGATACTTGCAAATAACGATGAGAAGAAATGGAAAGAGCTTCAAGCTAAGACGAATGTAAACGGCGGAGCCATCTCCATCGGTCATCCTGTGGGGTCAAGTGGTGGAAGAATTTTGATGACGTTAGCGTATGAACTGAAACGGCGCGGAGGCGGCTACGGCGTAGCTGCGATCTGTGGCGGTCTGGCGCAGGGCGAGGCGGTAATAATCAAGGTTTAGAAAAACAGGTTACATCACTCAGCGTGTTTTAATACGCGACAGCAACGGAATTACAGAGGTGGAGAGCATGGATTATCAGACAATCTTATACGAGAAGAAAGAGAGGATAGCCGTCATCACCTTGAATCGTCCGAAGAGCATGAATGCTCTCAACAGTCAGGTATTCAGGGACTTGCATCATATCCTCACAGAGATTGACGGTGATGAAGACGTAAAGGTGGTCATCCTCGCCGGAAGCGAAAAGTTTTTCGCCGCGGGTGCTGACATTGCTGAGTTTGGAGAGATTGCTACGCCGGTTGACGCCCACCGGTTTCTGAAGCATGCCCAGGCGGTATATAACAGGGTTGAGGATCTCGAAAAGCCTGTCATTGCCGCAGTGAGCGGATTTGCGCTGGGCGGGGGATGTGAGCTTGCCCTTGCCTGTGATCTGAGGATTGCCGCAGAGAATGCAACTTTCGGGCAGCCGGAGATAAGGGTTGGCATAATGCCAGGGGCTGGCGGCACGCAGAGGCTTCCGAGGATCATTGGCGTCACCAAGGCCAGAGAACTTCTGTACACAGGTGATTTTATCGATGCGCAAGAGGCCTATCGCGTCGGACTCGTGAACAAGGTGGTGCCCGTTGCTTCCCTGATGGAAGAAGCCAGGAAAATGGCCGAGAAAATTGCCCGGCAGCCCGGTTTCGCGTTGAAGCTTACAAAGATCGCAATTAATGGCGGGATGAACATGGACATGAAGTCCGCTATGGCTTACGAGGCACGATGCTTTGAAATCCTCTTTTCCACAGAAGATCAGAAACAGGGCGTGACGGCATTTGTGGAGAAGCGAAAGCCTGTTTTTACTGATAGGTAACGCAGGGAAAGTCATTCCATAGGACGTATACATTCTTAATTCACTTGACTGTCAGGAGATAAGACGATGGGAAAGAAGATTCTTGAGGAATTATTTTCCATACAGGGGAAAATAGCAGTTTTAACAGGTGGCTATAGAGGCATAGGATTAACAATTGCCGAAACTTATGCTGAAGCAGGAGCCGACACCGTGCTGCTTGCAAGGAATTTGTCGGGGTGTCAGACAGCTGCTCAAAAAATAAAAAGGGCATACGGTGTGAAAGCAATCGGGAAATCCGTCGACGTGCGCGATTCCAAAACCGTTGATAAGGTTATTCAAGAAATTATCGACGAATTCGGCAGAATTGACATTCTCGTCAATTGTGCGGGGATTCCCGGCAGTGAGAAGCCGGTACTGAAAATGACCGATGAAGATCTGGATGAAGTCATGAATGTGGATTTTAGAGGAACGTTTCTGGTTTCGAGGGCGGTGGCTCAATTCATGGTCAAGCAGAAGAGCGGCAGGATCATCAACGTCGCTTCCGCGATGGGAAAGATCGTGGCTCGCAACATGTCGGGATACGCTGCAAGCAAGGCTGCGGTTATCCAATTGACGCGGGTGATGGCGTTGGAGTTGATGAAAGACAATATTCAGGTTAATGCTCTCTGTCCGGGTTATTTCGTGACTGACTTTAATCGAGATTTCTTTCAATCGGACATGGGAAAGGCAGTTATCAAGAAGATGGTCCCGATAAACAGAGTTGGTCAATTGGACGAATTAAAATCAACTGCACTTTATTTAGCAACGTGTCCGCCCTTTATGACGGGATCCGAGATCTACATAGATGGCGGCCATACTATAGTATGAGGGCGATGATATACATGACTAAGATTTAAGGAGGTCGGAGAAATACAATCATGCGAACCTTTGAAGAGTACAAGAAAAGTCTATTAAAATTGAGGCCGAATATCTATATCGGAGGAGAACTGATAGGAAGGGATGACCCAAGGGTCATCGCGGGGATGAAAGTGATCGCCATGACTTATGATGCGGTACAAGATCCCAGATTCAAGGACCTGACAAGCGTGAAGTCACCCCTGACAGGAAAGGACATCAACCGTTATACCCACACACCTCAAAATACAGAAGACTTGCTGGCGAAACAAAAATTGACCAGAGAGTTATGCGGTCTGTGTGGCGGCTGCATACAGAGATGCATGGCCAATGACACTATAAGCGCCATTTCCATTGTCACCAAGGAAATGGACGACGACCTGGGGACGGAATATCACGAGCGGTTTTTGAACTACCTCAAGTATTACCAGGATAACGACCTGTGCGGCAACGCAGCGCAGACCGATATTAAGGGGGACCGGTCAAAGAGGCCCTTCGAACAGCAGGACCCAGACCTTTATCTGAGAGTGGTGGAGAAGAAGAAGGACGGAATCGTCGTACGCGGAGCCAAGGCGCACAATACCATGGCCCCCTACGCCGACGAGATTCTCGTCGTACCTACCAGGGCAATGACTAAAGATGATGCTGACTGGGCCGTTTCTTTTGCAGTACCGGCAGACACAGAAGGGATATCACTGATTGCCAAGGCAAGCCAACCCGATCCGCGAGTCCGCATAAAAGCCCCATACAATGAGCGGGGTATAATGGATTCACTCACCGTATTCGATAATGTTTTCGTTCCCTGGGAAAGAGTTTTCATGTGTGGTGAGTGGAAATACGCTGGTCGTCTGGCACTGTTGTTTGCCAACTACCATCGCTTCAGCTACTGCGGATGCAAACCTGCGACTACTGATATCTTTATGGGGGCTACTGCCCTGGTGGCGGAGTATAACGGGGTGGCAACTGCATCTCATATTAAAGACGACCTGGCGGAGCTCATGGTAGTCGCGGAACTGGTTTACGCAGCCGGCGTTGCCGCCGCAGTATATGGTACGAAGACCTCGTCCGGCACGTTTGAGCCCAATTTCACCTACAGCAATGCCGGCCGTTATCATGCCGGAGTTAATATTTACCACGAGTACGATGTCCTGGCCGCGATTGCGGGAGGCTGGCCGGCTACCATGCCATCTGAAGAAGATTTCTATAATAAGGATACGGAAGGCTATTTGGAGAAGTATAGTATGCGGAAGCCAGGCATAAGCGCGGAGAGCCAACACCGCCTTTTCCGCTTCATATCCGATTTCTCATGCTCCGCGTGGTCGGCAGAGTGGCAGTACGGTGGAGTACATGGTGGGGGATCGCCGATCATGGAACTTATCGGGATAAGGAGCCAATACAACCTGAAATCTAAAATGGACCTGGTTAAATATCTGGCGGGCATAAAAGAGTAATTATAGTTAGCAAAAGTAGAAATAGGGTTTTGGCGCTTATTTTGCCCCGGACAAGAGATGACACCAGAAAGTTCCTGAAAGGCATCAGAGGACTTCAGAGTTAAATTATAAGCACGCATGAACAGGATCAACAAGAAGAAAGGAGGTTAATATATGCCCAAGTTAAAACATCTTCTTAGTCCTATCAAGATAGGAAAGATGGAGCTGAAGAACAGGGTGGAGTTTGCGCCGGTAACGGACAATTTCGGCATTGATGATTATGTGACGGATCGAATGATAAAGTTTTATGAGGACCGTGCGAAGGGCGGCGTAGGCCTGATAAATATCGGGTACTTTACTGTCAACTATCCCCATAACCCTCTGGGCATCGGGATGTATGACGACAAGTTCATTCCGGGGATTCGTAAACTTACAGATGCTTGCCATGCCCATGGCGCAAAGGTGGGAGTGGAACTTGCTTTCGAGGAGAATTATGCCAA
>JBEKXK010000102.1:0-12544 GCA_049512055.1 Syntrophales bacterium
GCGAAATCCGTTTCTTTGCTAACGCACGAAGAGCGGTACAAAGAGACGGATTTAAGGGTTGCTATTCACGTTGAGAAAACGACGGGGTCGTGGTCTCAGGACGGCAATCAAACAACAAACCTAACAAACATTTAACATTTTTTTCTTTCTCATATTTGGTCCACAAGGCAGCAGCCATTCCAAACGGAAAAGGTTGCAAGAGGGGATACTATGCCCTCGGAGGTGCAAATGAGGAATTATGGCGTCGGCAAAAATCTGGATAATCTCGTCATCCGGAAGATCGCCGAGCATGTAAGTACGGAAAGAGGTAACGGCACGGCATCGGAGAATAAGATTGTTTCCGCTTTGCAGGATCTTGCCGGTTTCATGCGCTCCGAGTACCAGATCAGAGACCTGGAAAAAGTAACTCAGGAACAATACGCGGCATACGCTAATAATTTACGGATGGAATTAGAAAATGGAGAGAAAGAATCTTCAACGACGTCGAGCTATATCTCTGCGATCAATTCTGTCTTCGAAGTTTACGGCAACAATAATTACGTTTCCGCAAAGGAGCATGGAATTGCGAGAGGTCATCGCTACGATAACCTCGATAAGTCAGTCTCGAATGAGGTGTATCGAACGGTCTTGAACGAACTGATGGAGCGGTTTGTGGATACGGCCGATATACGATACCAGGCATTGGCGCATTCTATCCGGTTGGAAAGAGAAGGCGGATTGAGGTTTCGAGAGAGCACTCAGATCAAAATCGAACGTAAGGACTTCTCTGATAACACGGTACGGCTGGAGCGTGGTGACGGCGTGAAGAACGGTCAGCCGCGCACGTTCACGGTCCGGGATATTGCTGCCTTTCAACATGCTCAAGAGTTTGTGCGTCAACATGCCGGCTGGTTCACGAGAGGATCGTTGATACCCTCCAACATGAGTTACAGCCAGTACCGGAATTTCGCTTACAACGTTCTGCACGGCATCAACGAGAGTATAGGATCCACGAGGTGGTTTCATGCGTTCAGGCACTCGTTTGCTCATGAAAGCTATACTTCGAAATGGGAAGAAATGACAGGGCGTGAAGTAAAGTGTCCCGTTGAGGTTGGAAAGTTCGGCAATGAGTGGCGGGAATACGCAGCTGCGGAAACTGGTCTCTCGAAAGAGGAAGTCAGAAAGCTGGACAAGGAAATACGTCTCGCCATTGGCGAGGAACTGGGGCATCATCGGATCGACATCACGAATGCCTATCTCGGAGGCCATCATGGCAGGTAATGAGATGTTGATATTTGACTCGATGGAGGAAGCATGCAAAAAAAAACAAATCAGCAGTTAAGCGACTTACCGCAAACAGGCTTACTAAGGCTCTCGCAAGTGCTTCTATTCATTCCCGTCTCTCCTTCAACATGGTGGGCAGGATGTCGAGATGGCCGGTTTCCTAAACCTATTCGGTTATCAAAGCGCGTAACAGCGTGGAAGGCTGGAGATATTCGTGCATTGATCGAAGGACATACTGATTTTTCAGAAAAAGGATGATGACCCCGGATCTCTTCCATAAAACCAATTCAACTATCTTATCCCTTCACCGCCTTGAACGGTACCACCACGGCCCCGGCCTTCAACCCGTCCAGATAATCAGCCCACGTCTGCATCATCTTCCGGCGTTTGGCAAGGTGGGCAGTCCGATTGTAGGCCCGTCCGTTCGGATCTCTCACAGCATGTGCCAGCTGATGTTCTATGTAGTCCGGCCTCACCTGCAGGACTTCATCAAGAATCGTTCGTGCCATTGCTCGGAATCCGTGCCCGGTCATGGTGTCCTTGTCGTATCCCATGCGGCGCAGAGCCGCAAGTGTTGCGTTATTGGACATTGGCCTTGAAAATGATCGCGCTGAAGGGAATACATAGCGACCGGCACCTGTGAGGGGTTGCAGCTCTCGGAGAATTTCAACAGCCTGATGTGACAGGGGTACAAGGTGGGGCTCTTTCATTTTCATCTTGTGCGCCGGAATATTCCAAGCGGCTTCATCAAGGTCAATTTCCGCCCACTCTGCATGTCTCAGTTCCCCGGGACGGACAAAAAGCATCGGCGCAAGACGCAAAGCGCACTTCACAACAAAATGCCCCTGGTAACCGTCTATGGCTCTCAGAAGGGGCGCCACTTCTTTGGGATCGGTTATCGCTGCATGGTGTCTTTCATTTGGCTGTGGCAATGCTCCTCTTAGATCGGCTGCCGGGTCACGCTCTGCCCTTCCCGTAGCAACAGCATATCGGAAAATCTGACCAAGTAGGCCCCGCATCCTGTGCGCCGTTTCCAATGTCCCCCGGCTTTCGATTCGGCGCAAGGCTGCCAGTAATTCAGGTGCCTTCAGTTTTTTGATCGGGCGTGTGCCAAGCCATGGGAATACATCTCGGTCCAAAGCACTTAAGAGTTTCTCGGCATATCCTGGCGTCCAGGTGGGAGTAAATTTTGTATGCCATTCACGGGTTATGACTTCGAACGTTTCTGTTTCCGAGGTCTCTGCCTGTTTTTGGGCCTTGCGCACGGCGCCGGGATCGATGCCGTGGGCTATCTGCTTTCGGGCCTCATCCCGTCGCAACCGGGCCTCGGCAAGCGATATTTCGGGGTAGGAGCCAAAGGCCAGCAGCTTTTCCTTATCATCATAGCGGTATTTGAAACGCCACAACTTGCCGCCCGTCGGCGTAACCAAAAGATAAAGACCGCCGCCGTCAAAAAGTGTTGTCGGTTTTTCTCGAGGTTTTGCTTTGGATACTTTCATGTCTGTCAACGGCATGATTCGTTTTGGCATGATAATCTCCTTTTTGGGTATATGACATTTAGTTTGGGTATATGCGATGCCTCAATGTATACCCAAATCAAACGGATTTCGAAGAACTGCTTAGCACGTCCTTGGACAAATAGCAATAAAAAACCCGCTATTTCTAACGGGTTTTCTACTTCCTCGCACTTCCTTGGATTATGTCTTGGTGGAGATGAGGGGGATCGAACCCCTGACCTCGGCATTGCGAACGCCGCGCTCTCCCAGTTGAGCTACATCCCCACTTTCTTTCAAAGCCGGTCCCGCGAAAAATATCGGCTGTGGAAGCGATAATATACGATGCCGGCGATGCATGTCAAGCAATAGTTATGAAAGGGCTTTTCGTCTTGACAAACATACGGCCTTTTCTTATACTTCCATGACGCCGGATTGAAATCAGCAAACTTTACTAAAGAAAAATTCCATTCTCCCGATACATCTATAAGATACCTAAGCTCGCTCACGAGAAGATCGATGATGTACCTGCCCCACACATATTTATATTTCATGACGACCAAGGAGACTGTTTATGGCAAAGATTGATGCCTTCTTCCAGTTGATGCATGACCAGGGTGCGTCAGACCTGCATTTAGTGTCAGGCCAGCAGCCGGTCCTCAGGATAAGAGGTGAGATGGAGCGGGTAAAGTTCAACGTGCTGAATAATGATGAACTCAAAGCCATACTCTATGAAATTGCGCCGGAACATAAGGTCAAGCAATTTGAAGAAACTGGAGATGTGGATTTCGCATACGAAATTCCTAACCTTGCCAGGTATCGTGCCAATTTCTTCTCGCAGAAATTCGGCGTGGCAGCGGTTTTCAGAGAAATCCCGAGCAGGATTATGACATGTCAGGACCTGGGACTGCCGCCGGTGCTTGCGAAACTAGCCATGCTGCCGAGAGGACTTGTCCTGGTAACGGGTCCGACAGGATGCGGAAAATCAACGACCCTTGCCGCCATCATTGACGAGGCAAACCGCATGCGCAAGGATCATATCATCACAATTGAAGATCCTATCGAGTTTGTCCACCAAAGCGAGGGCTGCATTATAAATCACAGGGAGGTCGGCCTTCATACCAAGAGTTTTTCGGCGGCTCTTCGCGGGGCCCTCCGCGAGGACCCCGATATAATCCTCGTGGGCGAGATGCGGGATCTGGAAACCATATCTCTTGCTGTCGAAGCGGCCAATACGGGGCATCTCGTTTTTTCCACCCTGCATACCAACAGCGCCGCGAGAACCGTTGACCGCATCATTGAGGTTTTCCCCGCACAAGAACAGATGCAGATACGGTCCACGCTGGCCGACGGCATCCGGGCGGTTATTTCGCAGGTCCTCTTCAAGCGGATTGACAGAAAGGGGCGTTGTGTAGCGCTGGAAATAATGATCGCCAATTCGGCAGTTCGCAATCTGATCCGGGAATCCAAGTCCTTCCAGATTCCTTCAATGATACAGACGGGTAAAAAATACGGCATGCAGCTGCTCGACGACTCCATCTGCCAACTTTACAGCAGGGGATGGATAGGCGCCGACGACGCATACATGAAGGCCAACGATAAGACAAGGTTCAGGCCTCTCTTGAAAGCGCCGCCGCTTGACTTTACGGAAGCATGAAGATCGAGTCGCTGTTACAGGTCCCGTACGGTGTTAAACTATATATCCCAAGGAAGAAACCATGAGAAAACAGGAAATGGATTATATATTGACGAAGATGCTGGATTCTCAGAAAAACGTCTCCGACCTGAATATCACTGTGGGCAAGCCGTTCCAGGTGGAGACTGACGGAGTGTTAACCGTAGCGGAGTTTGAGCCTCTTTTTGAAAAACTGACCCCTTTCCAGACGGAAGTCTTTGCCTTGAACTTGATCAGTCAGGACCGCAGGCTGACGGAGATGCTTGTTAACGAAGGTTCATGCGATTTGTCTTACGAACTGCCGGGAAAGGCACGCTTCAGGGTCAATGTGTTTTCGCAGAAAGGCAATTACTCCGTAGCCCTTCGGAAACTGGAAACTAAAATACCTACGTGCAAGGAATTGAATTTGCCGGAAGCCTTTTATAAAATGGCCCAGGAGCAGAACGGGATCATCCTCGTAACCGGCGCCACGGGCACCGGGAAGACCACATCGCTTGCCACCGTATTGAATGAGATGAATGAACAGAAATCAATTCATATCATCACTCTTGAAGACCCTGTCGAATACGCTCATCCTCACAAGATGGCTACCTTCAACCAGAGAGAATTAGGCACAGATTTTGATACCTTTGGGAGCGGACTGCGGGCCGCTCTGAGGCAGGCGCCCAAGGTCATTCTTGTCGGCGAGATGAGGGACAGGGAGACCGTGGAGACAGCCCTCAGCGCCGCAGAAACAGGACATCTGGTCTTGACTACTCTTCATACGGTGGACGCAGGACAGACCATTAATCGCATCCTGGGCATGTTTGCTGCGGAAGAGGAAACCCAGGTTCGCATACGACTTGCCGACACGGTCCGGTGGATCGTCTGTCAGAGGCTTCTGCCGAGAGAGGATGGCGGTCGCGTTGCGGCCTTCGAGATAATGGGCGCCAACATGCGCGTGAGGGACACCATTCTTCACGGCGAAGCGGATGGGAAAACCTTTCACGACATCATTCTGGCCGGTAAGGCGTTTGGCATGATCACATTCGACGATTACATCGTTGATCTCTATAAACAGGGTTTTATCAGCGAAGAGACCGCCAAGGCCTATGCGTCCAACAAGGGAGAGGTGGGCCGCGGCATAGACGCTGTAAAGAGTGAAAGGGGACAGGCAACAACAGATATCCTGGGCAAGCTCGAGGTCGACAGGGAATACGGAAGATTCAAGAAACGCTTGTAAGGAGGCAATGAGTTCGGCATGGAAGAAGATAAAACTTTATTCAATGAAGAAGAATCATACGAATATGATGCCTCCGACAAACCATTCGATTTCGTGGAAGTGGGCATTGGAACGGCATTGGTCTGCGAATCAGACCCCGCTGCGAGAGAAAAAGTCAGCAGCGCCCTGAAGGACATGGGTTACCAGATTACGGAACCGGCTTCTATAAAAGATGCCGTCAAAAAAATGCGGTTCCACATTTATGATGTTATCATATTGAATGAGAATTTTGACACGGAAAACCCCGATACCAATATAGTACTGAATTCCCTTGCCAATCTTAACATAGGCACGAGGAGACAGATTTTTGTGGCCCTGTTGAGCAGCAGGTTTCGCACCATGGACAATATGACCGCCTTTAATAAGAGTGTAAATGTTATCGTTAACATGAAAAACATCGATGATATCAGCACCATTCTCAAGCGCAGCCTCACCGATAATACAGCCTTTTACCACGTCTTCAAAGAAGCCCTGAAAAAGAAAGGGCGGATCTGATTTCTTTTTTTACGATCCCTTAAAAATTGTCAACACGGTTGAAGATGGACCGCTCTGAAAAAAGGTTCTGAGGGAGGGAAACTTCTTACGATATTGTCATTTCAGAGATTCGGCCTGACGGTAGGTTTTTTCTGCCTGATCGGAAAGGCCAAGCGCGGCGTAAGAGTCCGCAAGATGGACATAATAAAATGGATTGCGGGGATCGGCGGCAATCGCTTTTTTGAAAGCCTCTATCGCCTCGCTGTAGTGATTCCCCCGGGCGAGGGTATTTCCAAACCTGTTGTAGTAAGCGGCCGCTGAAGCGCGATGAAGATCGACGGCTTTTTCATAGACGCCAAAGGCGTCGTCAATCTTTCCCTGTTTCACAAGGACATCGCCAAGAGCGCAGTGATACATGGGATCATCAAATCGGAATTCGAGACACTTTCTGAAAGCCTTCTCTGCCCTCTCGTCATGCCCCCCATTGCAATATGCATTAGCGAGCCTGTTATAGAAAGTGCCCGCCTCTGACGGGTCAATCTCGACTGCTCTTCTGTATGCTGCCTCTGCGCCATCAAAGTCCCCTGCCTGGACGAGGGCATTCCCAAGACGGCAATAAGTTGCTGAAGCATCCGGTTCCATTTCCGCCATTTTTCTAAACACCCTTACAGACTCGCCGGCCTTGCCCGCCTTGAGATAGGCATCACCAAGATCATTGAGCAGCGCTATATCATCCGGTTGCGCCGCCGCCGCCCTCTCGCAGATATCAAGTAGACGCAGATGATCTCCTTTTTCCTTAAAGATCCTTACGAGCTCATCGAAGGCAAACCCGGTAAAAACTCTGCGCTCGAGTTCAACGCTGAGGAGGCGTTCAAAACAGGCGATCGCATCGTCGAGCCTGCCGCCGTCATGATAGGCCCAGGCCAATGAAAGAAGAAAGGAATCTTCACCCGGATACATTTCAACTAATTTCTGATAGAGGAGGATCGCATCATCGTACCTCTTTGCTTTCGTGAATTCATCAGCAAGGTAACGGAGATAATCCGCCTTCCTTTTCTCAGTCATAGGCCCCCTGCTATTTTAACAACTGCATGACCTTCCGCATGAACTGCCGGCATCCAGGCTGGATGTCAGTCTGAAACCCGATCCTTGCGGTGTGCTGACAAAATCTACTGCAATCGGTTTAGCCAACTCAAGCACTTCCTTGTTGATTATGAAGGTCAACCCGTCTTTCTTAAACGTCTCATCACCTTCTTTTGGCTCATCCAGAGCCATGCCCAGAGAGGGCCCGGATCACCCACCTTCATTCATCATGATCCTGATTATATGTTCTTCACTTCTGTCTTTGAGAAAGTCTTGAATCATCTCAACTGCTTTTTCCGAAACTTCAAACATTGTATACTCCTTTCACATTTGCTGCCTTGCTGGCGGCTTATTTGCATATAACCTATACACTTAAACCATTTTGTCAAATGATATTTTATATCTTGGAGGTCCTGCGAGCATTGGCGGGCAGATAACGCAAATTTGTGATTGACACGCGGCTGATGCTTGCCTATATACTACTTTGTCATTCTGCACCTAAAGCAGCATAAAGAATTTTCCATGGAGGTAAGCCATCATGTCTGAGCCTTCCCCTTACCGCGACATATCCTGCCGTTATTTCCACAAACCAGGAGGGAAAAATACGAAGGGAGTTCTTGAAGCCGTCTCCAAGAGGGCTGGAGAGCTTTCCATAGGAAAGGTGCTGATCGCCACGGTGAGCGGACGCACTGCCTTTGAAGCCTTGAAGATTCTTCACAAAGACATTAAGATCATCGCCGTTACCCATGTCACGGGGTACGCGAAACCCGACATTCAGGAACTGGACGAAAAAGACAGAAGGGAACTGGAATCTCAGGGTGTTAAAGTTCTTACCTGCCAGCACGCTTTCGGCGGAGTCGGCCGTGGTGTGAGGAACAAGCTTGACACTTATCAGGTTGATGAAATTATGGCCCACACGCTGCGCGTATTCGGTCAGGGTGTCAAGGTCGCGATCGAAGTGACGTTGATGGCCGCAGACGCCGGTCTTGTGAGAACTGACGAAGATGTAATATCCTTAGGGGGAACAGCTCAAGGCGTCGATTCAGCACTGGTTCTCAAGCCTGCTAACAGCGCCCGTTTTTTTGATCTGAAAGTGAGGGAAGTGATCTGCAAACCAGCGGTGTTTTGATTTGAAAGGAGGGAATCGATGAAGAAGCTGCTCGCTGCAATTTTCGGTATGACATTATTATGGCCCGTCCTGTCCGCGGCTGAAAATTATACAGTCAAAGGAGACATGGGGTCGAGTATCCGCTATGAACTTCAGGAACAGGTCACGGCAGGCGGAGGCATCCAGAAGATGGTTCTTAGCTTTGTCGTGCCCCAGAGCTTCCAATCGCCCACGTCCCGTCAGGAGATCAAAGAGTTCGGCCTCGCCTTTTCCCCTGAACCTCAAGACAAGAAAAATACCACTGACGGACGCGGCAATCAGATTGTCGTGGCGACGTGGATAAAACCCCCGGACGTCATAGACGTGCGCCTTTTCTGCAACGCTCAGAGTGAGACAAAGCTCCCTGCCTTGACAACGCAGGATCCGTTTCCTCTGGCAGCGGTGAAGCCAGCATTAATGGATTATCTTAAACCGACAGAGCAGGTGCAGTCCAATAACCCCCGCATTCGCGAACTCGCGTCCCAGCTTACAGCGAATGTCAAAACAGAGTTCGATGCGGTGCAGCGCGTCATCGCCTGGGTAGTGGATCACGTCCACTACGTGACCCCCCCTGCCAGGTATGACGCCGTTTATTCGTTGGAATCCGGCAAGGGCAATTGCCAGAATTTTTCCCATCTGACCGCTGCGTTGCTTCGGGCTGTCGGCATACCCGTCCGCATCGTCAATGGCGTCACTTTCAACCAGCCTTTTGATATTGCATGGCAGAAGGGAACCCTGACCTTCAAAATGGGCCAGGGACGGCATTCATGGGTTGAGGTCTGGTTTCCGGAGCTCGGCTGGGTGCCTTTTGACCCCCAGAATACCATGCTGTTCGTGTCTACCCGCTACCTGCGTATAGAAGTCGGCGTCGACAACAATGAAACAAAAAATGATGGGCTTCTCAAGTGGGCCCAATTGAAAGATGCGGAAAGGCCAAAACTCCAGGAGAGTATCGCCGGTAATTTTAGCAGCGATAAGGTTAATGTAAAGGGAGACCGGGAAACCTATGGCCCTAAGAACCTCATTCTTTCCCCGTTAGTGAAGGCGGAGTTCAAGCAGATCGAGGTGGTCCCGCCCCCGCCGCCTCCCGTGATTGCGGAAGAAGACAAAAAGGGTCTTAGGTATGATGTGCCGTTTGTATACGGCAATTTGGAGTTCCCCGAAAACGTGGATTTTGCATTCCCGCGGGTGACGAAGGCCTCCGGAGTAAATCAATTTGAGATGTCCCGGAACTTCCTCGTGGAGACGGCAGAATATGTAACCACCAACCTTACCCAGTACGCCCAGGTCGTTGTCCTGAGAAAACCCGTTAAACTCCGGAAAGTTGGTCTGGCACTGCATAAGTTCGGCGGTGACGGCTTGCTCTGGGTTGACATCTTCCAGGATGATCAGGGAAAACCTGGTCAACCCATTTCCACAAGCGACTTCGTGAATCTCGATCAGCTCTCTCTTAAACCCGGATATAGATGGGCGGACTTCGACTTCAGCCGGGACAATCTGGTCCTCATGCCCGGTTCCTACTGGATCGCCCTGGGTTTTACGGGGAGCCCAATTATCAACTGGTTCTACACATACGGAAAGCCTGTCGGTCCTGTCGACGGAACGCGCTATAAGAGCGTATTCCAGCAGAATTGGAGCGGCGCCCTGAACTATGAATTCAATTATCGGGTGAGTGGTCTGACGGTTAAGTAAGGGATCACACGCACAGCTGGTTTTCTCTGCATGTAATCGCAACTGTTTTATAAATGCGCGGCAATAAGAAGAAAGGAGGTGGCAAGTTCAATTAGTGAATGGGTCAATCACGAGAATTGTGAGGTTGTCAAAGGATAAAGGTGGGAGAATCTCAAGACGTAAAAAAGGAGAAGAAGAAATGAAAAAACTGATTACGGTAATCTTGGTGGTCGGTCTTTTGGCAGGGATGACTACTTTTGCGTTAGCCAGAGGCACAGCCAAAGAGGCTAAAGGCATGTTGGACAAGGCTGTTGCGTATCTCAAGGCTAACGGAAAGGACAAGGCATTTCCTGTTTTTAACGATCAGAAGGGACAGTTTGTGAAAGAGGATCTGTATATCTACGTGCTTGATCTGAACGGCGTCGTCGTGTCCCACGGCGCCAATGCCAAGCTGATAGGGCAGCCGCTCATTGATCTCAAAGACACTGACGGGAAAAAATTTATTAAAGCCATAGTCGATGATGCAAAGGCAAAGGGCAAAGGGACCATGGACTACAAATGGACCAATCCCACGAGCAAGAAGGTGGAACAAAAGTCACTCTTCTTTGAAAAAGTGGGTGACTTGATCGTCGCCTGCGGATACTATAAGTAGTTGCACGAGTTATGGTCAGATTGGCCCCAGGCCTTTCTGACCATAAAATTTAATATATGTTAAAGATGTTTTATCAGGACCCTTTGAAGAGAATTAAGTATGCCGGCTTATCTATAGTTATCATAGCCTGTATCCTCGCAATCCTCGCATGCGTTCCCAAACCGCCACCCCTACTGCCCCCTCCTAAGCCCATCAAGATAGCCCTGGTCCTCGGCGCAGGGGCGTCAAGGGGATTTGCGCATATCGGCGTACTGAAGATCCTCGAATCCAACAGGATCCCTATCCACATGATAGTCGGCACGAGCGCCGGGAGCTTTGTAGGAAGCCTGTATGCGTATGGATTTGATGCCTATACACTTCAAACTATGGCTTTCTCTATCCAGAGGGATGATGTTGTAGACCTGACGATCCCTGACAATGGATTTGTCAAAGGGGAGAAACTCGAAAATTATGTGAACTGGGCATTAAGGGATACCCCCATGGAAAAGCTGCAGATCCCTTTTTATGCGGTCGCCACGAATATAGAGACCGGTGAAGAAATCGTTTTCGGTACGGGCAACACGGGAACAGCGGTGCGGGCGAGTTCTTCGATTCCCGGCATATTCCGTCCGGTGAAACTTTCAGGCGGGACATATGTGGACGGAGGCGTCGTAAGCCCGCTGGCCATTGATGCAGCCAGAAGATACGGCGCTGATGTCGTCATCGCCGTCGATATCTCCTCGAGTCCTGCAAATTCATCCCCCAGGAGCACCATAGAAACGATATTGCAATCAATCGACATCATGCATGCCAAGATATCTCAGATGCAATTAGGCAGGGCAGATGTCGTGATAAGACCCGATGTGGGGCATATAGGCGCGGCCGATTTTTCTAAGAGGCATGAAGCCATCCTCGAGGGAGAGAAAGCGACACTAAGTGCTCTGCCAAATATTAACCAGATCATTTCCAGAATGAGAAAGGAAGGCAGCATCCAGTAGTACATGCCCTGAGGAATTTCATCACCATCTGAAAAGCGGAGATGAAGGTTAGACACCTTCCATCGGATATGCAGGGAAAGGAATTGACGAATGAAAAAGGCAGGCAGAGGCGACAATGTGAAAGTTCACTATAAAGGATCATTTGATGATGGCTCAGTCTTCGATTCCTCCTTGGATTGTGATCCTCTGGAATTCAAGATAGGCGGCGGGCAAGTCCTTCCCGGCTTTGAAGATGCCGTTGTTGGAATGCAAGTGGGAGAAATGAAGACATTCAGAATGACGACCGACCAGGCCTACGGATCGCACCTTGAAGAAATGGTGGTTGCCTTCGACCGGGATCAACTTCCTAAAGACTTTCAGCCAAATGTCGGTCAACTGCTGCAATTCCGCCGGGATGACGGACAAGTTATCGAAGTGATTGTAACAGGCGTATCTGATACGAACGTTACATTTGATGGCAACCATCCACTGGCGGGGAAGGATTTGATTTTCGAAATCCAGCTTCTCGAAATTACCTGATCAATTTGGGAGAGTTTTTCTTCCTCTTATGATAGATAAGAAGAAGCCGGATGAATACCGGTTAAGTGACTCCAAAAATTTTATAGAAAAAACTTGACATTGGACAAAAAGTCATAATAGATTTACCAATATTTGAGGAAAGAAGCTTTTTTACGGTTCAGAAAGTCATAAAAAGTTGGGTAATGGCATTTTGCAGTATAAGGTAAACCATCATGTTCGTAAGGGATATGGTGAATTGTTCTTTCTGTCAACGTGGAAATCCAACTTTTGAAAAATCTAAGAAAGGAGGATGAAAACAATGTCAGAAGGAGTCGTTAAGTGGTTTAATG